>JAEFCZ010000002.1 GCA_016125975.1 Candidatus Nitrosopumilus sp. | reverse complement strand
TCAAAAAATATTCCACCACCTGATCCAATTAAAGGTGGATTTGTTAAGCCACCTGAAGATCCTGACGGGGCATCTAAAGATGAATCAGAAGAACTGGTAGATGAATCAAAAGAAGGCGGATTTGTTAAGAAAATAAATTCTCAAGAATGAAAATTATAGTTCAAGTGACTCTTTGAGACCTTTGTACCTGTTTCTAATAGTAACTTCAGTCACGTTTGCAGCCTCTGCAATATCTCTTTGAGTTTTATCTTCACCGTTTTTGACACATGATAGGTATAATGCGGCAGCTGCTAACCCCATAGGATCTTTTCCTGCAGAAACTTCATTTTCTTGTGCTTTTTTGAGCACCTTTACTGCGTATCTCTTTGTTTTTTCTGCAATTCCAATTCTGCTTGCAATTCTTGCAACACATTGAATTGAATCAGTTACTGGCATCTTCAAGTCAAGTTCTTTGACTAGTAATCTGTAACATCTTGCAATATCTTTTCTTTTGATGTTTGCTGCTTGTTCAACATCTTTTAGATTCCTTGGAGTTTCAGTGTCACGACATGCAGCATAAAGTGCTGATGCCATTAGAGATGAAATGGAACGACCTCTAACTAATCCCTTGTCAAGGGCTTTTCTGTAAATGTAAGCTGCTTTTTCAATTACTGCATCTGAAATTGCTAGTTTGTCTTTGAGTCTGTTTAATTCACTAAATGCTTGTCTAAAGTTTCTATCAACTGGTTCATGGACCTGACTTCTACTATCCCAAGTTCTTAATCTTTCAATGGTACTTTTCATAGATGCTGTAAGTGGTCTTCCAGAAGCATCTTTGTTTACTGGATTGATAATTGTAGCAAGACCCATGTCATGCATAGTCAATGAGGTTGGAGCTCCTGCTCTTGCTCTATCACCATGTTCATCTTGTGTAAAAGAACGCCATTCAGGACCTGCTTCTTGTAATTTTTCAGTAATTACAAAACCACATTTGGAGCAAAACATCTCGCCTGATTCATTATCAGTTACTAATTTTCCCTGTGCGCATCTTGGACAGAGTTCTTTCGTTTTACTTACCATAATTGATTCTGGAATCCTAGGATTGGCGGTATTTATGAATCAACAAATCATTTTGAGTAATTTTTGAGCCTGTAATTACCCAGAATAGTCATAATGCAGTTGTGATAATAAAAGATATGAATCGGTACTGGATTGCGCCCTTTCTAGTAGGATTATACTTTCTAATTCCAAGTATTCATGCTGAAACTCTAGTTCAGAATTTAGAGGGTGGAATGGATATTGAGATTACTCATCCTGGTGAAATTGTAGTTGGTAGAGAAGGAATCATATCAATTTTGATAAAAAATAATGGATGGGAAGAAAAACAAGACATTTCATTTGAGTTTTCATTATCAGAGATTCCAGGATTAATTGTAGAGCCAAACAATGTTACAATTAAGAAACTTGCTGAAGGTGGATCATATGGAGAAAATGTTAATCTAAATATCACAAATAATGCTAGTCCAGGAATTCATTTTCTGAACATAAAATATTCTCAAGTATTGGTTTCAAATAATGAAACACCACAAGATCCATTTTATCATGATATTGCAATTCCAATTACAATAAAAGAAGATCCAAGTGTAACCATTCACACAAAGACACCTGAATCAATTTTTACAAATGCAGAATTTCCAATTGATGTTGAAGTGGTTTCAGAGTATATTGACATTACGGATGTAAAAATAAAAATCATTCCACCTAAAGATATTGAATTTAGAGGAGAGACAATGCATTCATTTTCTAAAATAGAAAAAAATACTCCTGTTGGAATTACATCACGAATTATCACTCCAACTAATGAAGTAAATACAGAATACAAGTTACCATTTGAGATTATTGTAGAGTATACTGATGATGTAGGAGATCAAAAAGAAGATTCACAAACTGTTTCAGTAGTGTTGCGGCCCAGGACTTTTATGGAATTGACAACTGATGGTGGAATTTGGATTGGAGGTTTCTTTATTGCACCATATGTTAGTCTTGGAACAATTATTGGAATTCCAGCTGGTACAATCATTTCATTATTGGTAAGAAGAAAGACATCTCCAAAAAAACGCACCAGAAAGAAAAAAGTCTAAGACTCTAGTTTTTCTTTGATTGATTGAATATATTTTTGGCTGTATTTTGTAAATAATTGAATTTTAGGTTGTGATAATGCCATAGCTCCTGGTCTACTATTTACATGAGCTTCTGCGTCTTTTTGTTGTTCTAGGAGTTTTTCAAGATTCTCTTTTGATTGTGAGTCTAAATCAGATAATAAAATTGAAAGTTCATTTTCTAAAATATCCTGAGTGTCAGGTGTTGCAGGTGGTTCTGCACCTATGATTTCTTTTGTGGTGATTTTTCCAAATACTTTTTCGTCTAAATAATGCAACAGCCACAAATGGAAAATAGTGTTATAAATTTAATTTGGAAGAATTCCAAGATCTGCGTTGCAGTGCAATCAAATCTTTTATCTTTGAATAATTTCTGGCTTTATTGATGACTTATTGTATTGGCAAATGCAAAGAGTACAAAGCGCTAAAACCATCACAAATTGGTAGATATGCTGCTGGGCAAAAGAGATGTAATTATTGTGAAGTATTCGTAGAATATGATGGACTTACATGTCCATGTTGTAATAGACAGTTAAGATGTTTACCTAGAAGCAGAAAAGGAAAAGAAAAGTATCTATCTCAAATAGTAGTGAAAAAACAACTATTGAACTGAGATTGATTTCTTCTTTTGGGTCTTTGTAGGTTTAGATTTTGGTAATGTTATATCTAAAACTCCATCACTAAGTTTTGCTTTTACTTTGGATGCAACTACGCTTTCAGAAAGAGGCAGTGTTCTATAGTAAGAAACTTGACTACGTTCCTTTGTAAGGTAGTTTTTCTTCTTTTCTTCAGATTCTTCCTTGTGTTCTCCTGAGATTTCAAGAGAGTTTTCAGTCACATTCAGTTTTATTTCGTTTTTCTTTATTCCTGGAACATCCATCTTTACACAGAATTGTTTTCCTTCATCAATAATATCACAAGATGTATGTGACATTTTTGGCATCGTCATTGTTGGAAATGAAGAAAATGCTTTTTCCATCTCCTTTCTCAAATTATCAATTGATTTGTCAATATCAAACCAACTTGAAGTTTGAAATGGAGATACAGCAGAACTTTTTTTCACAGGTTTTTTTGTTGCCATAAGCGCTCATACAGTATTTTTTTTTGTTAAGTTTACAAGACGATTATCAATTTTGAAAATAACACTCAAAGATCTAACTTATAAGAAATCAGTACTAGTATAATCATGGCAATACCATCAGATGTTGAAGATTTTGTTGAAAAACATATCAAGTTAATGATATCTCAAACAGAGTCATATCTACCTTTTATCAAAGTTGCATTTCCATATTCAAAAAATGTAGCTGATGGCGTATACAACTTAATCATCGGTAGTGCTCTGTCTGTATTTGTAAATCAATATGCAATGAGAATGAAAAATCCAACTGTGGAAGATTTTTCAGATTTTGGAAAGATTGCACTAAAGTACAGAGATCAAGTTGATCAGTTCTTCAAATGATTAGGCTAATTCGCCTAGAAAATGAACAGTATCATTTGTAACAATTACAGTTCTATCTTTTGGGACACGGAATAATTTTTTTGAATCATTAGTTTGTACAATTAATTTTGAGAATGGATCTTTTAGTGACTTGTAGAGTATTCCTTTATCACCTATTGATTGAGACCAATATGTTCCTTGAACAAACGAAATTGATTGAAATTTTACAACTTGATATGAATAAACCATTTCTAATCAATTAGAGATTATAGCACTCATTAAGGATTTTCCTCCAATTAGTGCACCAATAGATAATCCAATATTGGCAATAATGTTAGCTGCAAGTGTTCCATAGTGATTATTTTCTAATAAATTACTAGAATCAAGTGCAAATGAAGACATTGTTGTAAGAGAACCACAAAATCCTACTGCTGCAAAAAGAGAGTATCTTCCATCAAGATTCCATTGTTGTGAAAGTACGATAAACACACCAAGGATAAATGCGCCAATCACATTTACTATCAAAACGTTTAGTGGTAATGTATTGAAAATCAAAGGGGATTCTGTCACTTTGTATCTTAGAAAAGCTCCAAGAACTGAACCTGCTGCAAGGAAAACAAACCCAATCCTTTCATAATTATTTGATCGCAGTGCTCGTTATTAGTGCTATTTGAGACATTTTAGGTTCAAAATACCCAATTTCGTTTTGGAGTGAAACGCAGGTCTATGGTTTTTATAGGTTTGATATTTTTTGCAGACTGAATGACTCTCAAATTAAGATGTGAAGATTATGGTTTTGAATGTCAATATGAAATTGACGAAGAGAAATCTGTTAGCACAATTGAGAAATTAAGAAACCATTTTGAAGAAGAACACGGAATTGATTACACTGTAGAAGCAGTTACACAAATGATTCAAAATCGTGGTCACTCTTTAGAATCAATTAAAAAATAATTTTCAAAACATTTTCTTTTTAATTTTTAACATTTAATACAATGTGTGTTGTATTGCTTTTAGAAAGTAATTTTTCTAAAAAGATTAGGAATTTTTTGTTTGTAAACTTCAGTTTTGATTACAAAATTTCCTGTAACAATTTATTTTTATTTTATAATTACCAATAGTAGTTAATAGTGGTAGAAAATTATTCAAACGATTATGATGTCAAGTGTGAACTAGATGCTTGCAAAACCTACCCTGCAATAACAGATTCTGAACGAGGAGAAATTGTGTGTGGGGGTTGCGGTCTTATTCTAGTGCAAAACTTAGCTGACGCATCATATGAAAACAACGGTTACACTCGGGAAGACTTTATGAAGCAAGCAAGAACAGGTCCTGCAACATCACTAACGATGTTTGATAAAGGATTATCAACTGTTATTGGCAACAATAAAGATTCTTCAGGAAACGCATTATCAAGTAAAACAAAATATGAATTCAATAGACTCAGAACATGGGATCAGAGGAGCAAATCAAGAAAAACTGCTACTTTGAGCAAGGCCTTTACTTTGCTTCATTCAATGAAAACAAAGTTAGGAATTCCAGATAATGTAGTAGAAAATGCAGCCTACATTTACAGAAAAATAGTTAGTGCAAAATTAACACGAGGAAGAACAATGGCATCATTGATTTCAGCCTCATTGTATGCAGCATGTAGAGAAAATAATATTCCAAGAACATTAGATGACATTGCAAAAGCTGGTAATATAGAAAGAAGAATACTTTCCCGAGATTTGAGAACCATAATCAAAAAGCTTGGATTGAATCTTAATCAATATGACACTGCCTCGTTTATCTCTAAAATTTCAAACAATATGAATTTGAAAGAAAAAACCAAACGAGGGGCATTTGAGATACTAAAGCGCTGTGAAGAGGAAAAGATTACAGCTGGAAAACATCCAGTTGCACAAGCTGCTGCCTCATTATACATCTCATGTATAATTAATGGTGAGAAAGTCAGTCAAAAGAAATTCTCAGTTGAGGCAGGAGTTAGCGATGTAACAATAAGAAACAGAACCACTCTGATTAAGAAAATGTTAAAGCTTGATGAGTAGAAAATCCAAAAATCCTATATGTTAATTGTAGGAGAAAACATTTTTTCATAAAATACTTCTTTTAGTCTATTTACTAAATCTATAATTACACGAAGTTGTTCCATTATAACTTCTTTTAGACTCTTTATCTTTTCATTTAGTTCAGATATTTGGGATTGTAATCCTAATTTTTCATTTTTCAGAGTAGATATTTGACCTTGAAGATTCTTGTTTTGTTGTTTTAGTTGTTCATTTTCTTCAGTTAATCTTTGGATTTGTTCTGATTCAGTTTCTCCAGGGAATGGATCAGGTACGGGTTCGGGTTCGGGAAGTGGAATTGGTTCGGGTTCGGGAGATGGTTCTGGAAGTCCTGGTGGTTCGGGTTCTTGTTGAGTCTCAACTGCAAATGAAG
>JAEFCZ010000040.1 GCA_016125975.1 Candidatus Nitrosopumilus sp. | reverse complement strand
GGTGCTTCTGCTGCGGCTGCTCTTTTTCTTGCTGCTGCTCTACGCTTTCTTAGAGCTGCTGCTTTTTCTGCTGCTTCTGCTTTTAGTTTTGCATTTCGCTTTCTAGTCCTAGCTGCTTTTTTGGCAGCTGCACTTTTTTGAGCTTTAGTTTGTGCCATGCTAAATCTTCAGAAAAAATCTATGTCTTATAGTGGAGAGGTGTACAGTTTTTACTCAAATGAGTAACAGTCCGAATACAATTTTTTTACCTAAGATCAGTTTTTCTACTAGTTTGAAACTCTAGATGTGTTGAAAGTAGCTTTAATGTATAATAAAAAAAAGATTTCTCCATCTGATGTTATCAACATCTCAGACATCCCTACGCAAGAGCACTATTCATCAAAAGCAATTGAGCGAGTTGCAAAAGCACTTGAAAAAGGCAGCCATACTGTAAAGCTAATTGAAGCAAACATGCATGCCATTGATGAGATGCATGATTTTATGCCCAAAGTCATGGATGGTGATAGACCAGGGCTTGTGTTTAACATGGCATATGGGTTACAGGGTCACAACAGATACACGCATGTTCCTGCATTACTTGAGATGCTTGGAGTTCCATATCTTGGTTCAGGTCCTGAAGCACATGCTATAGTTCAAGATAAGGTGATGACAAAACTTGTCTTACAGAGAAACAACATTCCAACTCCTGGGTTTTGGGTATTTTCAAGTCATGAAGATCAATTTGATGATTTAATTTTTCCAGTAATTGTAAAACCAAAATCAGAATCAACATCAATGGGAATGAAAGTTGTTGATAATTGGGATGATTTGAGACAAGCTGTTAAAGAAGAAATTGAAAAATACCATCAAGATGCACTAGTTGAACAATTTATTCCAGGAAGAGAGTTTGCAGTAGGATTAATCGGTAATGCAAATAGTGTTGAGGTATTGCCAATTGTGGAAATTGATTTGCAAGGAGATCCAGATAAAATTCAATCAAATGCTGATAAATTAAAAAACCCCCTAGACAAAATTTGTCCAGCAAAACTAACCCCAGAACAAGAAGAAGAAATGAAACGTTTGTGTATTTTGGCATTTAAAAAACTTGGAATTAATGATTTTTGCAGAGTTGATTTTAGAATGGATAAAGATGGACACATGTACATTTTAGAATTAAACTCTATGGCAAGTCTGGGATTGCATGGTTCTTTTGTACATGCTGCAACTGTGGCAGGTTATACTTTTGAATCTCTAATCAACAAACTACTTGATGTTGCAGCAATCCGATATTTTGGAGAATCCCCATCTCATGCACCTCAAATGGATGCATCTGAAAACGTACGTAGTCAACCTCTAAGAGTTGCAGCCAGAAGCTATCTTCGTAGTCATCTTAGAACGACAATATCATCACTCCAGGAAATGTGCACAATTAACACCAGTGTGAGAAATGTTGAAAATGTCAATAGACTAGGTAATTTATTATCAAAAAGATTACAACATCTTGGATTCTCTGAGCACATTCATAATCAATTTGACATTGGTAATATTCGATATTTCACAAATCATGAAGGAGAAACCAATGATGTCCTTCTAATTGCTCATATGGATACTCCTTATGCTTCAAGAGAACATGCACAATTCAGAGAAGAAAAATCCAAACTATTTGGCTCAGGAATTGCTGAAAGTAAAGGGGGTATTGCTGTAATGCTTTCTGCACTACAAGCATTGAGATTTTCCAAGAAATTACGAAAAATTAACTGTGGAGTATTGTTAACTACTGATGATTCTTTAGGTGGACAATACGCTAAACCGTTCATAGAGTCATATTCTAAAAATGCCAAATATGTTATTGGGTTAAAATGGGGAAAAATAGATGGTGGAATTGTTACATCTGCGTCAGGTCGAGATGAATTCAAAATTAACATATCAAATATTTCAGATTCTTCACATCCAACTATATCTGAACTAATTCCTGTTGTATGCAAAAAAATCATTACAATTAAGAAGCACTCCAAAAAAGACAGTGTCATTAGGATTATGTCTATTGATGGACAAACATCTTATGGTAATTCCCCTGATCATGCTTCAATTTCACTTTACACCACATTTGCAAACAAATCTGATGCAAATGAACTAGAGCGACAGATAAAATCAATATTGAAAAAACAAGATGACATGAAACTTGATCTTGAAGTATCAAAAGGTGTACGTAGAGACCCTTATTTAGAATCTGCAAATACAAAAAAATTGTATTCCCTAGTTGAAGAAATTGCAACAAGACTAGAACAGAAAATAAATCCAGTTCACAGAGACATAGCTTCTGATATTAGCCATGTACCTCCAGAGATTCCATCTTTAGAAGGGCTAGGCCCATTAGGTGCAGAATACCGTTCTCCAAATGAGTATATCGTCAAAGATAGTTTGATTGACAGATCTCTTCTTTTGACATTGTTAATTCATAAATTATCAACGGTGGAAAAATAAAATTCGAAATTCAGAGTAATGACATGAAGATTGAAAAAATTGAATCATCATTTGCTCCTACCAAAGACAAAAAGTGTTCTGTTGCAAATAATGGAATGGTCTCATCTGCATTTCCAGATGCAACAAAAGCAGGAGTTGAAATGCTTAGAAAAGGAGGAAATGCTGTAGATGCTGCATGTGCTTCTGCTCTGGCATTAGGAGTATGTGAGCCCCAGGCATCAGGAATAGGTGGACAATCAATGGCAATTATTCATGTTGATGGAAAGACTCTGGCAGTTGATGGTTCAAGTAGAGCCCCATCACTTGCACATATTTCATTTTTTGAAAAAAAATCCCGTAGATTCATTGGATACAAAGCAACTACAGTCCCAAGTACTGTTGCAACACTAGGGTACCTCAATGAGAAATATGGCAGACTAGATTGGTCTACAATTGTAAAACCATCTATTCGTATTGCAAAACGAGGATATAGAATAACAAAACTACAACATGAACAACAGGTAAAGAATCTAGAAAAATTTTTCAAAGTTAAATCAAAATCTGGAGCAAAATATTTTCTAAAAGACGGAGAAGTACCATATGAAGTAGGTGATCTTTTTGTACAAGATGATTTGGCTTATACTCTTGAACAATTAGCAGCGTATGGTTTTCGTTCATTTTATACTGGAATAATTTCAACATTGATTGATAAAGACATGAAACTTAACAAGGGGTTTTTGAGAAAAGAGGATCTTGCATTTATTCCAATTCCAATTGAAAGAAAAGTAATCAGTAGAAGATACAGAGGAATTCGTGTTTATACTGTTCCTCCACCTGCAGCTGGCTCTACAATGTTGCTGGTATTGATGATGTTGAACAATCTCCCCTCCAAATTTCTTGCTAGAACTCCTAGGTCTTACCACTTTGTATCTGAGACTCATCGTAAGGCATTGTTGTATAGGGAACAACGACGATTTAATCCAGAAACATACCGTCAAGTAAATGACAAAACTCATCTGAGTAGAAATTTTGCAAAAACACTTGTAAAGTCTATTCGAGACACAATTGATCCAGAGTTACCAATAAAAGAATCATTTGAGACTGAAGACACTACACATCTTTCAGTAATGGATAAGGATGGAAATGCTGCAGGAATCACACAATCAATTGAGTTAGTTTATGGCTCAAAAGCTGCTGCAGATGGATTAGGATTTCTATACAACAATTACATGTCTGCATTTGAATTTGAAAATCCAAACCATCCGTTCTATTTACGCCCAAATTCTATTCCTTGGACCTCTGTGTGTCCTTCAATCATATTTTACAACCATGAACCCTGGATGGTTTTAGGAACTCCAGGCAGTGCACGAATATTTTCAACACTAAGTCATTTTATCTCTAGAGTCATTGATCACAATAATTCAATTGACAAGGCCATGGAGAAACCTAGAATTCATTGTGCAGTAGATGGGAAAATTAGTTTAGAGGCAGACGATTCTTTAGTGGATATAATAAAACATCTTAAAAAAATGGGATACAAAATTGACATTAGAGAACGATATTCTTTCTTTTTAGGTGCAATACATGCAGTTCTAAAAAAACAAACTGGAGATGGTTTTCAGGGCGTAGCTGAAGTTCGACGTGATGGAACAGCTGAGGGGTTGAATTAATGGTATTACCAATATTATTATCAATACCACATGGGGGAACAAAAAAACCTGTAGAACTTGATGGACATTTATCCATTACAAACAAAGACTTGTTTGATGATTCTGATCCTTTTGTCATTGAATTATTTGATTTAGGAGACAAAGTTCAACGTGTAATTAAAACAACTATTGCACGAGCATTTGTGGATCTTAATCGTGCTTTAGATGACATGGCTCCAAAAAACCCTGATGGATTAATTAAAAGTAAAACTTGTTACGACAAACCAATCTATACAAATGGAAAAGAACCTGATGATTCACTAAAAACAATGCTTGTAGAGATGTACTATCATCCTTACCATCGAGCAATTCAGCAAAGCATGAGTGAACTTGATTTGAAATTGTGCATAGATTGTCATTCAATGGCAGCTACTCTTCCATATTTTTCTCGAGCTAAAAGTAAATCTGCACGACCTCTATTTTGCATATCTAACAATGATGGAAAAGCAGCATCTCAGGAAATGATGGAGTTGTTGGCTGATTCTATATCTGAAGGATATTCCATTGACAGGCAAGAAATTCTTCTCAATGACCCATTTCATGGTGGCCATATCACCAGAACCTATGGAAATAATCCTATTCCTTGGATTCAGATTGAAATGAATCGTAGTATGTATTTGTCAAAACCTTGGTTTGATGAAGATGCTCTTTCAGTAGATGTTACTCATCTTCAAAAACTAAACAAACAGTTTGAAAATTCTTTGAATCTTTTCTTTTCAAAAACACAATAATGATTATTTTGCCTAAATGGGGCCAATTAGAGCCTAAAATGGTTGACTAGTCGGCTTACACATTTAATTTTGATCAAGCCAATACTCGGTAAAACAGTATTTGGCATGCAAGCCAACAAAATTATGCCTAATTATAGTTGGAGTGTCAAACTGATCTCACAAATCGCCCTCCCCGATTAGAAATTTATTGAAACTAAAATTAAAAATAATTTGTATTGAAACTGAACAATCTCAAAATAATCTAGTTTACTAATATCAAAAGTGGGAAAAACCTTAAAACAAATTTCTCTAACTGTATTTTGTGACCACTTGCGGTTGCAGTACAGGAAATTCCTGTATGGAGAAGACCTGTAATTGTATGGATAGCAGAATATGCACATGCAATTCAAGTTGTAACTGTTCATACAAGTAGTAAAAAATTTGTATGACTATACGGCAAATACTCCATTTTTCTAATCTAAAAAAACTGAACTAGCCTATATCTGGAATAAATCCATAATTTGGTGTAATACATTAATTGCAACGGTATTTTTGTTATATGTGCATCAAAAACATATTGGATATATCATTGGTATTGTAATTGCAGCTATAACTGTACCTTTGCTGATATCTATTACAATGACTGAAAATTCTCCCTTAAATATGACATCTGACTCCAATAATCTTCAAACTTTTACACTTACTGCTTTACATGTATCTGAAAATCAAGAACACAACTTAATGTCAGAAGATAATGATCATGATTCTATGATACAAGATCATTCTATGATGGCATCGCACAAGTTTGTACTTGATGGAATTGAAAACCCCGACATTGAAATTATTTTGGGAGAACCAACAATAATCGAATTTGTAAATACTGATTCTATGATGGCTCATGATATTGCAATTCCACAATATGATTTGTTCTCAGATGTGCTTGAATCTGGTGAAAATGCAAAGCTGGAATTTACTGCCATGCAAGTAGGAGAATTTGATTACTTGTGTACTTTACATCCAGATCAAATGTATGGGAAAATCATTGCACGAGTATTTTAATTTCAAATTATGCCTAAATGTGTCCATTTTGAACCCCAATTTGGTAGGTGAATCCCCGTAGTGTAGAACTGACTAGTGGTGTTAAACTAGACGTATGATACCTCACGATCAAAAAA
>JAEFCZ010000008.1 GCA_016125975.1 Candidatus Nitrosopumilus sp. | reverse complement strand
TTCCACAGTAAAAAGGACCAACTCTTAATTGTAATTTTGCAAGCATTTTTCTTTCAACAAAAATTGTTGCAGCAGCTATCAAAGCAGCAAATCCAAATCCAGGAAATGCTATAACTCTAAACGTGTCAGTTGCCATGAAGGCTTTTAGAATTGGAAGACTACGTGATGGATCTGCTAACCAAGTCATTGCAAGGAATGGTGTAAGTAATTCACCATCAATTACAGGCATTTCAACATAAAACAAAACTACTTGAATTGCAGGAAAACCAATCAGTGATACTATTAGGACTATCCAAAATGCATTATCAAGTAAAGATTTGATAAATTCACTTAGTTTGAACTTTGGTGCTATAGCAGACATTTACCTATCTGCCTCCACTGGCCAATAATTAAGACTCCAATAAACAGATGGCATGTTACCAAGTTTTTCACCAATTAAAAGATTAGGTAATGCAAGCAAGTTTCTAAATGATGGAACACTCATCTTTACTCTGTAAGGTTCTGGTTTACCGTCAGATACAATATAACAACCAAGGGAGCCTCTACCGGATTCTACACGTTTGTAGACAGTTGCAGGTCCTTTTGTTTTTGGATTTGGTTTTAGTTTTGCACGAACAGAACCAGACTTTGGCATTTTCTGTAATGCTTGTCTAATAATATTACAACTCTCAATCATATCAAGCCATGGGATTCTAGATCTTGCATAAGAATCTCCTTCTTTCATTACATTAGTATGAATATCTAATTCATCATAGACATCATATGGTGCCTTAACTCTTAGATCATAATCTACACCACTTGCTCTAAGTACTGAACCAGTGACTCCATATCTAATTGCATTTTCACGTGACAATACACCAGTATCTTGAGTTCTTGAAATCAAAATAGGATTATCATAAAAAACTGCAGCATATTCTTTGATACGTTTTTCAAAGTAATTTACTTGACGTAAACAAACATCTTCAAAGTTTGCTGGTAAATCATTTCTTACTCCACCAGGAATAAAGTGTGCATGAGTTACTCTAGCTCCAGATACTTTTTCCATAAGATCAATTAGAAGTTCTCTATCACCTGCAGGCCACATGAACATTGTAGAATGACCTAAGAAAATTCCATAAATTGCAAGCCAATACATCGTATAGATACAACGATTTAGTTCTGAACAAATTACTCTAACATACTTTGCACGTTCTGGAACTTCAATTCCAAGAATTTCTTCAGCACCTAAAACGTAAGGATAAAGAACATTACAAGAATCATGAATTACAGGTCTTTCTAAGTGAGGAACATTTGTGATATAGTTTCTATATTCTGCCATCTTTTCTTCTCCACGATGTACATATCCTGGATCTGGATCACATGCAACAATATAATCACCATCAATTTGTACAACAATTCTCATGTGACCAGAACCTGGATGTTGTGGTCCAACATTGAGAGTCATAATTCTCTCATCTACTTTTTTGAGTGCTAATCCTGGCGGCATTATATCAGTCATTTTTATCTACCCTTAATTGCAAAGTCCTTTCGAAGTGGTGGTAAGTCTGCCCAATCTTCAGGCAAAAGTAATCGTCTGTTATCTGGATGACCATCAAAGTAAACACCTAACATTTCAAAAACTTCTCTTTCACCAAATTCCACACTATAAAATACATCTCTAAGACTTGGAAGTTTTGTTGAATCTTGTCCAGGAATTGGATTTGATTCTCTTGGAGCTCTAGTTGTTAAGGTAAGAACTTGTTTTGCAAGAGATGATTCAGTATAAGAGCCAAGATGATAAACTACTTCAATCTCATTATCTGCAGGAAAATCTACGCCTGATACAGATTCTGCATGATCATAATGTAAATCATCACGAATGAATTGGGCTACATCGTGAACATTTTCTTTACTTGTTCGAATTCCAACTCGGTCTTCTTTTACAAAGTCTATATCTACTTTATCGCCAAACTTTTCAATTAATTTATCAGAAATGCCTTTTTCAAATGCAGGAAGTTCAACTGGTTTTTCTTCTGCTTTTGCAGCAGGTTTTGGTGCTGGTTTTGGAGGAGTTGGTTTCTCTTCAGATTTTACCTCTGCTGGTTTTTCAGAATCACTACTCATTATACAAACTTCCTAGCCTTCATTCTCTTAATTTTCTCTTGTAACAAAATACATCCTTGTATGAGAGTTTCAGGTCTAGGTGGGCAACCTGGAACATAGACATCAACTGGGATTACTCCATCAATTCCTGGAAGTACATTGTATGAATCAAAATACAATCCTCCAGTAATTGCACAAGCTCCCATAGCAATTACATACTTTGGTTCTGGCATTTGATCATAAACTAGTCTGAGACGTGGTGCCATCTTTCTTGTTATAGTTCCTTGAACAACAACTAAATCACATTGTCTTAGTGATCCAAATGCTTCAATGATACCAAATCTTTCAACATCATATCTTGGACTTGATGCTGCACCAAATTCTACACTGCAACAAGCTGTTTCAATGTGAACAGGCCAAAGTGACCAAATTCTACCCCAATTGATGGCGTAGCCCAATGGTTTATCGATTGCTCTTTCTAAAATATCTCCGAGTTTTCCTACAAAGACATTTGCATTTTCTGGTGTTACTAAGTCTTTAAGCAATCTTATCTCCTATCCCCATTAATTTGATTTGTATAAAAAACTACCATATTCTTCTTCTCCCTGATTGATACAATGCAAATGCCATTGCACCAAACATTATAGCTAAAAATCCCATCATCGGTAAAGTTGCACTTTTTGGAAGTTCCAAAAGAGCGCTTCCCCATGCATACAAGAAAATTGCCACTACATCAAATACTACAAACATGAGAATGTACGGATAATACTGCATCATAAAATGCGTTCGTCCTTCTCCAGATGGAACTTGTCCACATTCCATTGGCAAAAATTTTACAGGGTTACTTCGTTTACGAGGAGAAACCATTCGTGAAATAATCAATGCGGGTGCCATTGCTGCTATACCAAAGGCAAACATCAATACCACAGTACTGTAATTGCCCGCTAATTCCCCGACCAATTTAGCTTTTCACCCTGATTTTTGTATAAAAAGGTATGTTTCAGATTTTGGGTGTTTGATCGAAAAAAAATATTTTTTCTAAACTACTTTATAGAACATTGATAAAATGCGATCATGTCAGTCAATATCGGAGATATCGCTCCAGATTTTGAGCTTCCAGATACAGAACTAAAAATGCGGACTTTGGATGAATTCAAAGGAAAGAAAACCGTTCTTTCATTCATAGTTGCAGCAAGTTCTCCAGTATGTGAAACTGAACTATGTACATTTAGAGATTCTTGGCAAGAAATTGCTGACATGGGTGCACAAATAGTAGCAATCAGTAATGATGGTCCTTTTGCAAATAAAGCATTTGCAGAAAAACACAACTTCAATTTTCCGCTATTGGGAGATTACAACAGTAAAACAATTAGAGACTATGATATATTGATGAAGGATTTGCTTCACATTAAAGATTACAATGCTGCTAAACGTTCTGTTTTTGTAATTATGGAAAATGGAAAGATTGGTTACAAATGGGTTTCAGAAGATCCATTAAAAGAGCCAAACTACGAAGAGATTAAAAATTTCCTCAAGTAGGAAAAAATTTCTTTTTTTATTCTAAATCAGCAATGACGTCGCCTTTTGCAACAGTTGCACCTTCTTTGATTTTGAGATTTTTAACAGCACCGTCTTTGTGAGCCTTTACTGCAACTTGCATCTTCATAGATTCCAAAGTACAAACAACATCACCTTTCTTAACTGAATCACCTTCAGTAACTGCAATTGATACAACTTTGCCGGGAATTTGGCTTTTGAGGGCTGATTGAGCACCGCCGGCACCACCACCACCAGAGTTTTTGAAAACAACTTCATCAAAATGAGTGTTCATGTTTAGTGTAACTGGGACATGATCAATTACAATATTCATTTCATTAGTTGCAGCCTCAAGATATTTTGCTTTGTGAAATTGTTGATCTAAAATGAATTCTATTCCTTTTGAATCCATGTTAAGAATTCTTAATTGATGCTCTTTGTCATTTATCTTAATTACGTAATCATTGTTACCTAAGTTTTCTACAATTTTTCCTTCAAATGATTTTTCAACGTCAGATATTTTATAGTCCATTAATCATCAATCCAATTTATTTTTCCAGGTTGCACTGTTAGTATCATTGTTTTGAACTCTACTCTTGAAGTATTCAGAATGAATGATAGCAGCAGCTAAAACAGCTTCACTCTTGTCTTCTTTTTCTTTCTTAAGATCTTCAGTTAATTTATCAATCATACCATAACGTTTCAAAAAGTCAGTTGACAGTTCTCCATTTTTGTATTCTTCAGAATTTAGAATTGTTTTGTAAAGTGGAATTGATGTCTCTACACCTTGAACATACATGTCATTTAATGCAGTAAGCATTCTTGTTCTAGATTCTTCAAATGTAGGTCCCCAAGTACAGAGTTTTGCCATTAATGAATCGTAAAATGGAGATACTGTACATCCAGGATAAAGGTAAGTGTCACATCTAACATTTGGTCCTGCAGGAATTGTTACATCTGGAACAGGTCCAGTTGATGGTGCAAAGTCCAAGAAGGTATCTTCTGCATTAATTCTACATTCAATAGCATAACCATTCATCTTTAGATCTTTTTGTTTGAATGGTAGTGGTTCTCCGTTTGCAATATCAATTTGTAATTTAACAAAGTCCAATCCTGAAACCAATTCACTAATAGGATGTTCTACTTGGAGTCTTGCGTTAATCTCAATAAAATAAAATTCACCATTATCTGCTCTCAAAAATTCTGCGGTTCCAAGATTAGTATAATCAACTGCTTCTGCAGCTCTAACAACTATTTCACCAATTTCTTCTCTTTTTGCATCATCTACTACAGGAGATGGTGTTTGCTCAATTAATTTTTGATTACGTCTTTGAATTGAACATTCTCTTTCAAAGAGATGTACTGCATTACCGTGATGATCTCTACACATCTGATATTCAATGTGTCTTGTTTTTTCTAAGAATTTTTCAACAATGATGGCAGATTTTCCTACAGCTGCGATAGATTCTGATGTTACGGTTTCAAAACCTTCTCGCAATTCTTTGTCATTAGTTACTATTCTAATTCCTCGACCACCACCACCATAAACGGATTTTAACATAACAGGATATCCAATATCATTTGCAACTTTTGCTGCATCATCTGCATCTTTTACTAATCCTGGACTTCCAGGTACTGTTGGAACTTTAGCTTTTAGCATTGCAGCTTTACATTCCATTTTATCACCACAAAGATTCATTGAATCAGCAGATGGTCCAATGAAATTAATTTTATTTTTCTCACATAGTCTTGCAAAGTCGTCATTTTCAGAAAGGAAACCATAACCAGGATGTACAGCATCTGTACCTGAAGCTAACATCACTTCAAGAATTTTTTCTTGATTAAGATAGGATTTTGCAGGAGCTGCTTCTCCAATATGATAAGATTCATCAGCTTTCTTTACGTGTAAAGAGTTGTAATCTTCATCAGAATATACTGCAACAGTCTTTATGCCTAATGCATTACATGTTCGAATTACTCTAAGAGCAATTTCTCCTCTGTTAGCAATTAGTACTTTCTCAATCATCATTAATCACAAATTGATATTTCCGTGTTTTCTAGGAAGTTGTTTTTCTCTTTTGTTTGCAAGCATTTTGAGTGCTTTAATCAACATAGGTCTTGTTTCTGCAGGATCAATTACATTATCAACGGTTCCATGAGATGCTGCAACATATGGATTTTCGAATTTTTCTGTAAACTCATCAATCAGTTGTTTCTTGAGAGCTTCAGGATCTTTGGCTTCTGCCAATTCTTTTCTATTCATAATTTTTACAGCAGCTTCACCACCTAATACAGCACAACGTGCAGTTGGCCATGCATAATTAATGTCAGTTCTGAGATTTTTACTTCCCATTGCAATGTAAGCACCACCATATGCCTTTCCAATTACAAGTGTGATTCTTGGGACGGTTGCCTCACAGTATGCATAGAGCAATTTACTTCCATGTCTAATGATACCATTATGTTCTTGGTTGGAACCTGGCATGTAACCTGGAGTATCTACTAAAGTAACAATGGGGATGTTAAATGAATCACAGAATCTAATAAAACGTGCTGCTTTGTTTGATGAATCAATATCAAGTGCACCTGCAAGATGCATTGGATTATTTGCAATAATTCCAACTACTTGTCCATCCATTCTACCATAACCTACAACTACATTTGGTGCAAATAATTCATGAACTTCAAAGAACTCATGATTGTCTACAATAGAGTTGATGATGTCTTTCATATCATATGGTTGTAATGGATTTTCTGGAATAATGTTAATGAGATTATGATCTAATCTATTTGGATCATCATCAGTTGTTGTCTTTGGTGGTTCTTCTGAATTATTTTGTGGAAGAAATGAGATTAATTTTTTAATGTAATCCATACATTCGTATTCGTTTTGTGCAACAAAATGTGCAACGCCACTTTTTGAACCATGTGTCATTGCTCCACCAAGATCATCAAATGAAATTTCTTCACCCAATACAGTCTTAACAACATCAGGACCTGTTACAAACATAGTTCCAGCTTTTTCAACCATAATAACAAAGTCTGTCATTGCTGGAGAATATACAGAACCACCTGCAGATGGTCCAATACTTGCAGTAATTTGTGGTATTACACCAGAAGCTAGTTGATTGTGATAAAAGATATCTGCAAATCCATCAAGACTCATAATTCCTTCTTGAATTCTTGCGCCGCCTGAATCCATAATTCCGATAATTGGACATCCAGTTCTAACTGCATGATCCATTAATTTAGTAATTTTTTTAGCGCCCATTTGACTTAGTGTGCCACCGAGTACAGTGAAATCATATGCAAATACAAAGATCTGTCTGCCAGTTACTGTTCCATAACCTCCAACTACACCATCAGTAAAGAATTTCTTTTTCTGCATATCATATTCATGATAATGATGAGTAACCATTGGATCTATCTCAGTAAAGCTTCCTTCATCTAACAAGAGATCAATTCTCTCGCGTGCAGTTAACTTGCCTTTATCATGTTGTGCTTTGATTCTGTCTTGGCCGCCACCTTGTTGAGAAGTTTTGTGTTTTTCATCATAGTTCTCAAGTTTTTCAGAATGCATGGTAGTGATCTAGTCCAAAACGGTTTCCTATATTAATTTAGTTTGTAGAAAATTGGGTTCTGTCAAGATATGGGGACATTAGTCAAAATCTTCTACCTGTAAAGTGTCGGGACATATTCGAGTATAGAATCTAGCATATCTTTAATTCTTTGATTTATTCAAAATAATCAGATGAAAAAACAATTCTGCGGTTACTGTGCAGAGGATACTTGTCTCTTGGATTGTAAAATTTGCAATCCTAAACTCAACAAAGAGAGCAAGTGCTGATTAAGAATTAGAAGCGTTTTGAATCAGCGTAAGCCACTTGTTGACACCCTTTACATCAATTCCACAAGCCTCAGCTGGAGTCTTGCCGTTTAATCCCATGTGTGGTCTTACATAGTTATGATAAATTTGATAGCCGTCGAACATTACTGAATCTGTTTTCTTGATTCCTCTCATGACTTTTTCTCTGTCTCGAAATTCTCCATTGAATCGTTCTTGTTTGTTGTTGTTCATGTCGCCCTTTAGGTGAATATGTCGTATGTGTAATGTACGGTATCGTCTTTCCTGTGTCCAAAACTCTTTCTTGTAAGCTTCATGATATGATCCTAGACCGTCTGTGGTAATCACTTTGGGTTTGGTGTTTGCAATTTCCTTAGCTTGTCTGAATAATCCACTTGCATCATGACCCTCTTTTCTGTCTGCAACCTCTTTGGCTATCCAATATCTAGTCTCATCGTCACATAAGGCAAATAGGTATTTCAAATCCCCTCTGACTTTGGTATAGACTTCATCTGCACGCCAAGCATCACCGACTTGTGGAGTGATTTTATCAATGTATTTTTTCATTAGATTTGTGTACTTTTGAATCCAGTTATACACAGTTTGATGAGAAACTTCTACACCTTGTAGTTTGATGAATTTCTGTACACTTCTAAGACTCTCGCCAGTAAAGTAAAGTTGCATTGCACTTGTAATGGCTTGTGGCGTTGCGTGCATCTTTTCAAATCCTAGATTTACAGTAAATCGTTTATGACAATTTTTACAAGAGAATCTTTGAATATCGCCTGATTTGTTATGTCTGATTCCATGCTTTACTATTCTGTCTGATGCACATCTTATACATCTTGAAATGTTGACAGGTGAAATTGTAATCTTGTTTTGTTCCCTTACTTCCTCACATATCTTGATTGAAAATTCTATTGCGTGAATGTGTTTGCAACAAACCTTTCTGAACTTGTGGTCTGCACAGTTGCAAGTCCAGTTTTCACCTACCTTGATTACATCATAGGTTCTCTTTGAGGTTTGAGAGTGTACCCTGTATTGAATATCTGAAACTGAAAACCTAGAACAACGTTTTGTTACAAAAAGTGTAAGACCACATCCAAATCAAAGTACGTATTATTACTATACAAAAAAAGATGATGATACTTTTTGGATTGCATTATTAAAAACAAAACCTAATTCAAAGGCAACAAAAATTATTCTTGGTTCATTACAAAATCCTGAGTCTAGAATATATCGAATTTGGCATGCTACAAAACAAGTATATGAAGAAAGTGCTAATGCAAATGGATTCAAAAAAAAAGAAGTAGAAGATAAAGATCAAAAGGCATGTGGTAACAATCGTTTACCATCAAAAGCTGCATTTGATATTTTTCTGCACAAAAAATGGTTATTTGCTGAAAAAATAGGTAGAACAACATACTATAAAATTAGAAAAATAACTCATGAAGAAGAACCAGAACCAGCAGAAGATGAGTATCAAACCAACAAGAATTTTACTGACGATAAAGAATCGCAGTAATTTTTTTATTTTTTATTATGACTCAGCAAAAACCAACAAGAAATCATGAATCAGTGCCATATTTTGATTTTAAGATAACTTGCAGAAGCTGCAACAAAAGAACCAAAAGAAAAAATCAGATAGTTTGCGATTATTGCCATAAACACTATGGTAAACCTAAATCGATCTGATCAGTCATGTCCCGACACTTTACAGGTAGAAGATTTTGACTAATGTCCCCATATCTTGACAGAACCGAAAATTGAATTGAATTTTTTTAAAAATGGTTACCAGATAAGTTAGAATTTTTGAGAATTATGAGTTAATAATTGGAAATTTTTTGTTAGTTGCCTTTTGGTAGGAGTCAAAGGTGCCCTTTTGCTCACTGCATTTTTTACACATACAAAACTGAGAGACATTTGGGATGTCACAGCTTTCCTGAAACTCACATTGAAGACATCCAGCAGGACCGCCACAGACTATGCATTGGAGTTCATTAACTTCAGCACATTTTTCATGTTTGACTCCAAGTCCTTTTGCCCAAAGGCCAATTTCATTAATCTCTATTTTTTCATTACAGAGAATACAGGTTCCTGGAAATTTCATGGGGATTTTTCTCCAGCTCATTGCATCAATTCAATCTCCTTTTCAATAATATCTCCAAATGTTTCTTCTAGTTCCAATTCTAATGTTTTATTTTTTATACAAAACAAAACAAAAGGTAAGACAAACGTAACAAATGCACTAGAAGACAAATGTAATTTTTTTGCCATAACAGATGATAGTAATTTTATTTTTGCACCATCCCAACGAATTCTATTAAGTAAAGGCCATGAAAGATTGTATTTAGTATATCGGATTCTATCATCATTTTCATAAAGTTTGATCAAAATATCATTAAGATATCTTAATAATCTCCAGTTTTGTATTCTTACAATTTTTCCATAAAGCATGTCGGCTTCAGAAATAACTTCCAAGTGTTTTGCAAAAGTATCATTATCTAGATTACTTGTAACAATACTAGAATAAAATGCATTTATTTTTTCTCTAGGATCAATTTGCATAGAATATAGAACACTTCGAGCTTCTTCAATTGATTTTGCTTTGAAAAATGCGTTAACACCTTCTTCAACATCAATATTTTCAAATGTTGTTTCTGTTTGTGGATTAAATCCAGTAACTAATGATTGGGTTAAATTAATCATTGAACGAATATCGCCTCGAGATTTATCAATTACTTTGATTAATGAACCAGGACTAAGCTTTGTATTTTCTTTTTTTAAAATATTATCTAGATAAACTTGAAGAAGACGAGGAGGGATTTTTTTGAAAGAAATTGTCCTTACAACTTTTTTAATATTTTTCATTTTATCGGCCGAATCGTCGTTTGCAGCTAGAATAATTGGAACCGTTGGTTCTTTTAGAATATCAACAAGTGCTGCAACCCCACCGTAATCTCCACGACCATGAATTCCATCTACCTCATCAACAAATATCATAGGAGTTCCAAGTACGCTCACATTACCCAATACAGGAGTTAGAATCTCATTTATCCTAGATTTACTTCGTACATCACTTGCATTAAGTCCAATCATATCATACCCAAATTGTTTGGCTACAAGAAATGCCATGGTTGTCTTGCCTATACCAGGAGGTCCAAGTAAAAGGAGAGGTTTTGTACCTTTTTTCCACTTTACAAACCATTCCATGATTGCTGAACGAGATTCTTCATTTCCAACCATATCAGAAATTTTCTGAGGTCGGTATTTTTCAGACCACATCAAGATTAATCACTTGGGAAGTTTTGATTCAAATTCAGACCATTTATTGGCCTTTTGTAATTGATTGTACCAATATTGATTATAATGATCAACAGTTAAGAACAAAAATTCTAGAAATTCTTTGTGAGTAAAACCATCAGGAAGTAATTCTATTGCAAGTCTTGCATCTTCTAAATACAAATTACTCTTTTCTAAAGTTATTTCAAATCCTTTTTTGACATCATTTGCTAATAATGAATAATAAAGTGGCCACGAAGGAATTTTTACAAATCCATTTTTAATAGAATCTTCTATCTCGTTTCCGCAACCAACACCTTCAGCAGCTCTTGCCATTCCCAAATAGAAAATTTCCCCAAGAGGTCTTTCAGCTAATGCCATGTTTCTTCCTGCAGTTCCCATTACTGCACGATATTTTTTGTAAGAAAGTGTCATCTCTTCTTCAGTAATTTTTGTTGGTTTTGATTTTAATTTTTCATCAAGATATTGTCCTACTCTTGCATCTTTGAATCCCTCTTCAAATTCTTTGAGAACTTCATCTCCACCTTTGGAAATTTTGTCTCGAGCTAACTTCAGAATGTATGGATTCATTAATTTATAGTCATCAAGATAGTCCAAATCTTCATCTTTGTCTACAATTCTATCCATTGGTTCACTAAGATCAATTGCAAGAATATGACCTTCAACCATATCTTGTCTTAATTGAGGATCATTTCTGCCAGAATATTCTGCAGCTCCATCAAAAAGTGCATTAAAAACAGGAAATGTCATTTTAACAAAATTTGAATTTAAAATTCGAAGTACTCTGTCTTGTAGAACATCAGGACTTTCTAATTTTGATTTTATAGGCTCAATTTCAGAGGCGTTTAAAATAATTTCAGTTGAACCGACTTCATCAGCAAATGCTTGTTGTGTAGAATTTGGGTCATTGTCAGATTTAATTTCATTTAGAAGACCTTTAGCAAATCTTTCTACAAAATTTGGAAACTCGTTTTCTGTTTCTTCCTTGTATTTGTTAAATAATTTGTAACCTTTTGATTTGAATAATCCTTGTTTCATAATTTGTTTACCAGGTTTTGTACTCATCAGAGCTTCTTTACTTACAACAGATTGATCTTTACCACTCACAAACTTTAGCTCCCGTATTGTTATTTATGCTTTCAACACAAATATTTTCTTCACTTAAATTACGAATCAGTTATTTTGTGTTATGGAAGTAATTGAAATTCTTCGTGAGGTTTCAAACAAGATTTATGAAAATGTAAAAGATCTTGCAGGAACTGAACATGCTGCAGGTGATTTTGGAAGAGGAGCCGGCGGAGATATTTCAAGAAACATAGACATTATTGCTGAAAAAACAGTTATTGATTATCTAAAAGAAATCAATTTTCCATGTGTAGTTTTAGGCGAAGAGTGTGGTAGAGTTGAATTATCAAAAGAACCAAAAGGCTTTGTCATTATGGATGCAATTGATGGTTCTGCAAATGCAGTAAGAGGGGTTCCTTTCTTTTGTAGTTCATTAGCTTTTGCAACAGAAAATAAACTTAGTTCTATTACAGATGGCGTGATCACAAATCTTGATAATGGTGAAATGTATTGGGCATCAAAGAACAAAGGTTCATTTTTCAATCAAGAACAAATGAAAGTGCATAACAAGGATCCGATTTACAAAATTGTTGGGATTAACACATCAGGTGCAACAACAGAACTAATGAAGAAACTTCACCCCATATTTGAAAATCACAATCATACAAGACATTTTGGTGCTAATGCTCTGGAGATGGCTTTGTTTGCAAGAGGATTAATGGATATTTTTATTGATTTACGAGATAAAATTAGAATTCAAGATATTGCAGCAGGATATCTAATTGTAAAAGAAGCAGGAGGGTTACTTTTAGATGCAGATCTTAATCCACTTGATGCAGATCTAAGCTATGACACAAGAGTTTCCTTTATTGCAGCTGCAAATCAGAAAATTCTTGATGAGATAATGTCACAGATCAACGAATAAATTTTCAAATATTCGTTAAGAAGTTAATTTTTTTCATAAAGTATAACAGAAATATATTTATCCAAAGTCACGAAAAAACTTGTTGTATGGTTAGTGAGACAAAGGCCAAGGTCATTTACAGAGAATTATTAAAAGAAGATCTTGTAATCATCAGACTCCTTCCAGAAGGAAGAATGCCAAAATACCAAACAGGTCAATTTTTGACAATAGGTGTTCCAATACCAGCAGAAAAAAAGATTGTTAGAAGAGCATATTCAATTGCATCACATCCAGAAAATAGAGATTATTTTGAATTTGTAATTAGATGGGTTAGAAAACCACTCCCAGGTAGAGTCACTACGGAATTATTCTATTCAAGTGTTGGTGATGAAGTTTGGTTAGGTGATCCTAGTGGAACAGCATTACAAATTAGTGATGTACTTCCAAACGGACAAGAAGATAAGAGAAGAGTAGTTTGTGTTGGTGGAGGTACAGGTATTGCACCATTTGTTGCATTTGCAAAACATTTCCATGATGTTAATGACAAAAGAGAAGTTGTTGTGTTACATGGTGCAAGTTATGTTGATGAGTTAAGTTACAAACGTCTCTTCACAGATTTAGAGTTGGAAAGTGAAAGAAGAGGAAGAGATCAATGGAACTTTAGATATCGTGCAGCAATCAGTAGACCAAAAGAATTCTTCAACAGATCCTGGAATGGTCACGTAGGCAGAGTTGAATCATTTTTTGCACCAGACAAAAAGACAGGAATGTCACCTGTAGAAGAGATGGTAGGAGAGAAGATTACTCCAGAGAATACAATCATCTACATTTGTGGTTATCAAGGAACTATTGACGGAGTAATTGACTCATTAGGATCTCAAGGTTTTGTTACAGAACACGAAAAGAAACCCGATGGTAGTTTTGGAATTAAGTTTGAATCATACGGATAGATAAAAAGTAACCAATTTTCATTTTTTAGATCAGTTATCTCTATGTTATCACTACCTGTGGATTTTTATATTGAGAGTTTTTTTGCAAAAGTATGGCAGAACTAAAGTGTAGAGATTACGGGTTTGAATGTGATTTTGTAGCTAGTGGGGATATGGAAGAAGTTATTGAGAATTTTAGAAATCACACCGAAGAAGAACACGGAATTGACTATTCTAAAGAAGCCATTATGCAATTCCTACTAAGAAAACAAGGTCTTTAAGAAAATTAATTTTCTAATTTTTGCATTCTCATTGACAAGACAGGTAGTTCTTTGTCTATGATTTTTTCGACTGCTGGAACAATACCTTTTCTAGATTTAACACTTTCATCATAGATTTCTGCAATTTGGTCTCTGAACAATAATTTGATTCCTGGAAGAGAAGTAATATCCTCATTTACAGCTCTTGGTTCTGAGACATCCATGATAAGAGTACCTTTCTTCTTTTCTTCCATGACTAGTCTAATTCTTTCATGTGTAATAATGAAATAGTCAGCTGTTGTTGCAACAAATACAATATCATATTTATCCAAACCAGCAAGTGAATCTTCAAAGTTTACAGGAGTTCCACCTACAATTGTTGAAAATCCTGTAGCCCTGTCAAGAGTTCTACTTGCAACATCATATACAATTTCTTTCTTGTTGAGAGTCTTTGCAACTTGAGCTGCAGATTCACCTGTTCCTAATAGCAATACTTTCTTTTTTGCATCTAGACCAGCTTTTTCATCAACTAATTTTACTGCAATATCACCAAGAGACACTACATCTTTTTCGATTCCAGTAGCATCTCTCATTTTTGTGGCTAATCTAATAACACTATCAAATAATTTGTTGAATATCTTACCCGAAGTCCCTGCTTCTTTTGCTTTTTCTAATGATTGTGTGATTTCATCATAGACTTCTCTCTTTCCTACAACAAAGGAATCAAGTCCTGCAGCTAAACGTAATAGATGAAGATATACGTCATTGCCCTTGTAGACTTCGATTGTTTGATCAAAATGATCAATGTCTATTTGTTCTAATGCAGATAGGGATACCCAAGTATCTTTAACTTGATTTAAGATAAGACCTTTTGCTTCATCTCTTCGTGCATCAGGAGAATCTTCATCTTCAACATTGCTAACAGTAAAAATTTCAACTCTACTTGCAGTTTGAATTATAATACATTCATCAACACCAGGAATTTTTTTGAATTCTTCACATGCTGCACCTACATCTTTGAATGCAAATTTAGATAAAGAATGAATTGGAATATTTTTGAATGTCACTCTTGCATTCATTACATCAAAACTTACGTTACGCAAACCATATCATCCTCATTTAGCTTTAATTTTTTCTCTACCACCGTGAGCTGTTCTAAATACATTCATACCAATAAAGTAATTTTCATGTAATGATTCCAAGTAAGTAATTTCATCTTCTGTATCTTTAATTTCTTTTTTAGTTGCATCAGGATTATCCTTTAATGTTTCAAGTTTTAATTTTGCAACTTCTAAAATTTCATCCACACCTCTTTCATAATTTGAGATTCCTTCAAATTCAGGGCTAAGTACATGTTCAGGTTCATATACAGGTGTTTGATCTTGTGGAGTTTCTGCTTGTCTAGTAAGTGAATCTTGTTGTTCAGCAGTAAGAATTGGTCGTGGGAAACGATCTTCTTTTTCTAGCCAAAATTCAGGTTCACCCATTTCACGTCTGAAGATTTCTTCACCTTGTCGTTTGAATGTATAATCAGGTGCTTTTGCTGCATCTGCTTTTACTTCAGCTGCTATTGCCTTGTATTCTTCTTCTGCGGCAGCTTCAGCTTCGGCTTTTGCTGCTTCTGCTTTTGCAATAGCTTCTTTTACAGCAATTTCAGCTTCTTCTGCAGCTTTTGCAGCAGCTTCAGCTTTTGCTATTGCATCAGATGCTTGTTTTGCTTCTTCAGCTGCTTTTGCAGATTCTGCTTTTGCAGTATCTTCTGCAGATGGTTTCTCAGATGCAGAATCTTCAGCAGGTTTTGCTTCTACTTCAGATTCTTTTTTCTCTTCTGACAACAAAATAATCACAAATTTGCCTGAATTTTAATATTCTTGTGATAAAGACTGTAAATCATTAGTTTTAGAACAATAAATTATGAAAAAACAATTTTGATCGGTTGTAAAATGATTTTCAAATGAATAAATGAAAATAATGGCGCCCTCGGCGGGATTTGAACACGCGTCTCAGCCGTGACAGGGCCGAATTCTAGACCGGGCTATACTACAAGGGCACAAGTTCATTGAGTCAGATTGCCAGATTAAAAGTTTCTGTCACAACAAAAAATTTTGTAAAAGACTAAATTATACACGTAAAGCATTTTTCGTGAGGGTCTATGGCGCAGCCAGGTAGCGCACCGGACTTTTAATCCGGTTGTCAAGGGTCCGAATCCCTTTAGACCCGCTTTCCCTTCATTTCATTTTTCAGACTCTGAAGGTAATAGAATTCTGTATCGCATTTCTCTACTACGTAGGAGTTGTAGTACTAGTATGAATCCAAATTTCAGTTTGTCTGAAGACGACATAAAGACTACAACAGAAAATGCTCTAGAATTATTCTATTCTGGAATAAAATCAAAAGAATCCAAACGGACAATGGATGGAAATCTGAGATATTTTCTAGAAGTAATATGTAAAAAAAATTCTACAAGGAGATTATAAAGAAAGAGCACAACAATTTGTAGATATTGTAACAGAGGATCAGAAAAGAGGCACAAATATTGTCATAGCATATGTTAAACTATTATCAGATAGAACAAGACTAGACAAAATTGATCCTCATTATATCAGACCATCGTATGTTCCAAACAAGATCAAGCCGATAAAAAACTTCTAACCATGAACAGTTTGGGATTGCCTTGGAAGATGATCAATACATTTTATCCAGAATTAAGTGGGGTCTACAAAGGAAGGGGATACACTAGAGAAGAAATTCAAAAATTATTAGAATATTCTAATGATATTCAAACTGATTTTATCATTTTGGCTCAAAACTCAGGAGGACTAAGAATAGGAGCCTGGGATGATCTAAAATGGGGAAATGTTTTTCCAATTTATCAGATTGAGGACCAATTCAAGATAGAATTAGAAAAAGATGAAATTGGAAAAGTTGTTTGTGCTGCAATAATAATTCATCAGGGTACTGCTTTTGAGTATACAGCATTAATTTCAATAGAAGCATGGGAAAAACTACAAGAATACAAAAAACTTTGGACCAAAAAACAACAGAGGCCTCCAACGAATAAGGATCCATTGCTTGTAACTAGATTTGCAAATATGATCCCTCTCACGTCATCAGCCATTAGAGCCAGAATCGGAAAACTAGTGGAAAAGGCAGGACTGAGAAGTCCATTAACTGAAGGAAATCGTCGTCATGAAGTTCCTGCAACTCATGGTTTGAGAAGATATTGGGATAAAATCATGATGAATACAAAGATGAAGAAAGGGACATTGGCAGCACTTGTTACAAAAGAGTATCTTATGGGACATTCAGGAATTGTAAAGACTGACAAGAACTATTTTTGGGCAGACATTCAAGATCAAGTTCCAGATTATCTTCAAGCAATGCCAGAACTAATTATAACTAATGAGTTTAGACTACAACATAAGATTGAAAATCAAGAACAAAGATTGAAGAATTTTGAAAATAATGAACTTCAGTTACAGGATATGAAAGAGCAATTAGCAGAACTCATAGCAAAAGTTCAACGTCTAGACAAATACTCTAAAAAAACTGAAATCCAGAACTAATTCAACAAATTTGAGTAATTTTCAATATTTTTCAAATCATGAATTTTTGATTTGGATAATCTTTCTTCAGAAATAATTGCCGAGTAAGAGGATGTTTCTACTTTTCTTTTTTTATGCGTAGTAATTGAATTAATGATATTTCTTACTTGTCTGCTTGATATGCCTAATTCTTTTGCTATAGCGCCCATGGTCATGGTTTTGGTTTTTCTCCAAATTTCCATTCTGTATTCTAATGATTTTTGATGATGATTATGCATATTCAGATACTTTTCAGCTGTTTCATATCTTGAATCCAATATTTTTCCTAATTTGTAATATTTTTTCATCAAAGATTTTGGTTTATCAAAATCGCTTAAAAATAACTCAATTGTATATAGTAAAGGCTTCATGTCTTTAAGATATAGATTAATTTTTGCCGAACTAGTAACACGTGATTTTGTATCCCAGGATAATTTTCTCATTGCGTGGTCTAAAATTTTGAGATTAATAAATAAAACTTGGAATATTTTTGCTAGAATTTGTTCATTGATTGGTTTTTCAAAATTATAACCATATTCATATTTCATTAATGATTTTTTGATTTTTGATTTTGGTGCATTTAGTTTATCTTCATAGAATTTTTGTAAGTTTTTTGCAAAATCGCTATTACTCAAAATTTGATTTGAGTTGATAATTGAAACAATCTTGTCCCATCTCTCTAAAAATTCTACATGTGCTTGGTATCTATAAAGAAGAGGCCTAACAAAACATTGTTTATTGAAAAGTTCAGTTATGCATCCAGACTGCACTAATTCAGAGTGATATTTTTTTAAATACTTCCATTTTTTATTTATCATACTTTTTTTGTGAATTTGGGGAAAAGTACACAAGGGGTTATCTAAAACAAATAATATTAAACGAGATTTTTGAAACCGAACTGATTTATTGTCATTAAATTCTCTAAAATATATCGGTACAGGAATTCTCAAGAATACTAGTACCAATTATCTTACTAATCTCTTTTATCATTATAGGTAAATAAATTCAAGATCGATTTTCTCTATTACCCACTTGTAGCAGTAGTATTATGGAAAAATCAAAGAACATTCACAAGAAAATTAGTATCAGTATACCTGAAAAACAACTCAAAAAAATTGATGAGTTAAGAAATCTAGTATCACGCTCCAAATTCATCTCATATCTAGTAGAAACAGCTATGGATAATCAAGGAGAGGAAGAAGCTTGACTCTATCCTGTAGTATACCATCACCAAAGCCTAATGCTGTATCATCAGCAATTAAATCTACGTTGACATTTAGAGGTTCAACAT
>JAEFCZ010000015.1 GCA_016125975.1 Candidatus Nitrosopumilus sp. | reverse complement strand
AGGAAGTAATTTTGTCGTTTTCATATGTGATGTAATAATAATGACACATTAGAATTCCAAGACTCTAGGGGTTGAGTGGAATATTTTCTGTCCTTGGGAGACAATAGGAAACCTAGAGCCTAACATGTTATGATGTTACTAGAATAAAATGATGATGGAATAATTCAATCAACTAATCAGAATTACATTTATTCGAACCATAAAAAATACAAAACGGTTGATGCAATCTTAAATAATCCCTGAGCATGATTCAACAACATTGAACAGTAAGGGAATACTAGGAACAAAAGATTTTCCATTTGGTGTTTCGATAGTCGCTATGTTTCTACCCTTGATTGGAATTCAAATAGCAGACTCTGACAATTTTTCTTTTGGAGTTATTCTGTTAGGTATGCTGGTAGGTACATTTATGACAATAACTAACGGTTCAGGTCGAATAATTCAACTATTGTATAAGATCAGATTGGAAAAAAACACGCTAAAGAAATTAAGAGAAGACACGGTTATCAGTGCAGTTATTCAAAAAAGCTTTTGGGATGCAGTAAAAACACCTTCAATATCCTATGAAGAAGACAAAATTATCTCAATGGTTTATTTCTGCATAATTATTGTATTAATCATATTTAATGTGGTCAATGACACTCACTTGTTTGCTGAACAGTTCCAGAATAATCAAAAGGTATCCGCACCCACAGTGGACACAAATCCCATTCGATTTGAATTCATTAGATTAATTTTCCAAAGATCTCCATGTGCGCCTTATGAAAATAGAGATATTTTCGTAAATGTCGCAAATTAAAAAAAAGTAAGGTAAAAAAAATTCTTTTATTCTAAAATAGACAAAAGATTTTAGTTGTGCACACCACGTATGACAAAGTCAAACTGAGGCCTCAAACGTTGACGAAAATAGAATTAATCCGTATCATATGCATAGATTTACAAAAAATGGGTGCAATTTGCGCCCATTTCCAGAGATTTAGGTTTCAGATTGTAACCAAAATTCAAAAAGAAGTTTAAGGAATTATGATTATGTCAGAATAAAATAATTATTTATCATAATAGATTCTAATCTAAAGACAATTTTCTTTCTTTAACAACTCTAACACAGTATTCAAAACCATGACTAACATTAGCGAATTTGCCTCTTTTTACTTGGGATTCAATACATTTGAGCATCTCAACATCAATGGATATAGCAGTTTTTGTCTTCGTATTACAAAATTATACTCAGTATGATTTAAGAAGGGTATAACATAGTATAACATAGTATGAAAGATATACCATTATGGGAACATGAAAAAAAATTTTAGAAACTAAAATCAAGATTCCAGACATTCAAGCAGGAGTAATGGAGGGAAATACAGGAAAATTAATCATAACCAATTTTAGAATAGCAAGTAACTTTCCAAGACTAGGAATGTCTTATCAAATGCCACATGACATGATTACTAGTTTCAAGTGGGATTCAGGATTTAGAAAAGGAAATAATTTCAAGATAACTTGGTTCGAAAATCAACAAAGTATACAGGTTCATTATAAAACAAAAAACAAAAAGAAAATGAGCAAACTACTTGAGAAAATGTCATATTATGATCAACCAGCAGTGCTGAAAATATGGCATTCTGAAACACAAGATGAATACAATATGAAAAGCCAGATTCCTGAGAATATTTTAAAAATTAGATATGCCAATGGCGACATTACAAAAGAAGAATATGAAGAAATGGTTAACGTATTACGATAATCCGTGCTAGAACAAACTCTTTATTTCTTTAAACTTGTCATTTTTTCTTTTCATAATATTTTTTAGAATTGTTCTAGATTCTAAATTCCACACATGGCTACCAAAGAAATTATGCAGAGTCATAATATCTCGACCTTCCAAATCCTGTCTAATATGTAGAGTTTGATCAAAAAATTGATCCAAAACTTCATCAATCAATTCTAATAATTTCTCATTAGCATCAAAGTTTTCAAAATAAGTATCCAATATTTTTGGTTCTTTCTTCAAGTTTATTTTTTTGCCAATAATATGATCTATTAAGGCTTGAAAGTATGCAGTAACATAAAGTAATCTAGCATACTTTTTTTCAGGCATGTTAGCTTTTTGACTACCATAATTGAATTCTTTCTCACAATATGATTTGATCAAATAAGGATACAATAACAATCTATAGTCATCTTCAATTTCACCTTCTGAAAAGATTCTAGTGTATTCAGCCCCTCCAGGCATGTACTTGCTTATGCTACCATAGGGTTTTGCAGGATTTTGCTCTATTGCTGCAGCCATCGCTTGAATAGCATCATTTGCTGGAATTATTTTATCATTATTTTCAACAAGATATTTGTTGAATATGTCATCCCCATGAAAAACTTCTTTTTCTGATTTAGATTTTGCCATCCATGCGCCAGCTTGTTGTTCATAATAGTAACCAAGCTTTGTTGACAGTTGACTACCAATAACATTATGAAAGCGTTCAAGGGATATCAAATCTCTACCCTTAACCGCATTTTGTGAATTTCTAAATTTGGTAATATTATTGCGTGTTGTTCTTACGTCTTCTTTAATTATTGTAATTTGAATCGCACCTTTGATCAGAGGATCTCCCCTCACAACATCTGCAATTGTGGTAGATGTTTGAGCTCCATTAACAATTTGAGGAGCAAATAGCTTAATTTTAGCATCTCCCAAAAGAGTGAAATCCTTAACGACTATCGTAACGCCATTATTATAATAAAAAACCTCTTCAGGTTCATCAAGTAATGATTTTCTTAATTGTTTATTGACTTTAGTTTTTACAGGTAAAAACTTCCTAATATTGGATTCAAAAATATACTTGCTACTTTTGTTTACTAATTGGCCTAATTCAGATAGCGAAATTACACCAATGATAGTTTTGTCAAAATCCATTAAATTTTCTAAAGTTATTATTTCATTTTTATCATCAAAAGGTTCTGTAATTTCGTTCCATAATTTTTGAACAATTTCATTTATTCCATAAACATGAAAATTCTCAGCATCTTCATATGCCACATTTTGATCTGTAATGTAAATTGTTTCGCATTCCCAACCTTTTCTTTGAATATCAATTAAGGCATCTCTAATACGACCTTCGGGCAATTCGTTAGGGTTTGTTTCAAGAAGTGTTTTCATTTTTGATTTGAATGCTTCAAGATCATCCATACTATGAGATGTGCCAAATTTAGACTGAAATATTTGAAAGAAATTCATCTCTGAACCTCGAATTTCTAGAATAGCATCTATTCCCTTATCATTTGGACCATCTAAACTACCATTTTCAGCATCATCTTCAGTTGCATGAAAAACTTTAGTTAAAATCCATTTTAAAAATAAATTTCCTTTTTCAACAGTATTGTTTCCCTTTGACACTTCTTTTGTTATTCCTTGTTTTACACTTTCAATAAAATTTTCAGAAGGATTTGTAAAATTACTAGACATATTGTAAAGATTGTAACGGGTATGATTTAAAACTGATCACAATTTCATAAGTCGTAATAAATACAGACAAAAAATACAACGTTTTGTAACATTTAGCATAATTTACGTCAAGATTCTTTTTGCTCTAATTACAATTTACTGTTTAACAGTAGATTCTACCAATTCAGGGAAATTTGCTTGTTTTAGTCCAATGTCTTGTTGAAATTTCCTAATTTGTAATGCGTAATTACGCGCATTTTTGTAATCATGATCAAATTTGGCTTTTTTATAATCTATCCAACATTGTTGTAATTTATTCCACACATCTCCTATATCCATACCAGATTTTGTCTGGATGGGCTTGTCAAATTTTATCATAATTGATATGTTAGAATCAGTATTCAAACCAAATGTAAAAATTGATTTAGTAATAGTCTAATGTTGATGAGCTAACCATCGTTTTTTAATTTTAAAGCAAGACGCCTATTAGATAATGCAATTTCGTTATGGACATCATATTCTAAAACTCTATCAAAATGCCATATGGATTGATCATACATGCCTAATTCGCCCAGAACCAGGCCTTTATTGAGAAGAGACGAAATAGAATTTGGATCGATTTTTAATGATTCATCATAACAGTGAATCGCATTTGAATAATCTTCTAGAGCATGATAAGCAATCCCCTTATTTGACCAAGCATTATAGTTAGTAGGATCAATTTTTAGTACTTTATCATAACATCGTATTGCCTCGTCAAATTCTTCAATATTGGCCAAAGTTACACCCTTGTCAATTAAAACATCAAGGTTAAGCGGATTCTTTTTCAATATGGCGTTAAAATATTCTAAAGCATTTTCAAAATTTTCATCTTCACATAAATTATAGGTATGATTAAGTAATTCAGTTATATCATTCATAATATTTTTTATTAATTCTAAGCTAATAACATTTCTGTTAACAAATTTTAGTTATAAATTCAGTAAATTCTTTTTTTGCAAAATAAGGGAGTTTGTTACTTGCAATTACAGGAAATTTAAACCGTTTTTTAATAATATCGACAAAATTAGTATATTCAGACGGATAAATTTGATGTTTGAATTGCCACAAGAAACCATTGTTTGATTCAATAAATTTTCTATGAGGCTCCATCCATCTACCTGCAAAAATAGGAAGTATTCCAAAATGATTGCACATGCAAATTTTTGTTTTGATTTCTTTGATAGATGTTAAATACAATCTATTTTTTACTTCTACACCAACTATGAGATTTGTTGGTATATGACGTGCAATAATATCTAAGCTATGTTTAGATTCAGTCCAATAATTACCATTAAATTCTTTTGCATCCTTTGATACCAAGATCTCAAAATTTTGAAGTTCCAATTCTTTTTTTACAAGTTCATGTAAGTGATTACCAAGCACATCAGTGACTGTTTTTGAAGAATATTTTTCAATCCATAATGCGTAGCTTTTGACCTTTTTTTCAATTTTAGTTTGAAATGCCTCATCTTTAAAATCAACTAAAAAATAAAATTTTACCATACCTTTTGTGATAGGATATTTTACAGAGAATAATTTTCCAGTTTTTTCTAGTTTGTTTAGAGAATTTTGAATTTGACTGGACGTATAATAGTTCTCTAGCATCACTGCAATTGCGCCTTCGTGTCTAGGTGTTATCTTTGGCCTATGGGAAGAATCATGAAATATTGTGAGAATTTTTGTTTCAATTTCACGCAAGTACAATGATACTTTAGATAGAAATTTAATTTTTCGCAAAAAATGGTTGAAATTTCAACCTAAATACGGCCATTTTTCAATGTGCTAGGTTCCAATTTCATCATATCCGCGATCTGCGTACAGTCAGATCAAAGATCTTATTACAGTAGGATCCCTGATCTAACTACAGGCGGATCATAGATGACAGAGTTCAAAACAAAAGAAGAAACCATGCAATTACGATACATGCTAGAAAACCCAGCATTTACTCAGAGGCAGATGGCCAGGGATATCAACGTCAACCATGGAGCCAGAATAAGCAATTTTGTCAGATGGCTTGAAAGCTACAAGTATGTCAAAAAAACAATAGACGAAAAAGGAAAGGCAATTTACGAAGTTCCATCAAGACAAGCATTGTTAACATTCTATGGAAGATATAGGGATATGCAAGATGATAAAATAGGAACATACACCATTGGGCCTGATCCAAAATTCACAATGAAACATCTAAGTGAAAATGGTGCAATAATGTGTTTGACCAGCGCATTAGGTTTCTACGATAACTATTCAAGAGATCCAGAACTGCATGCATATGTAGAAGATCCATCATTAATTGATGAAGTGGAATCATCAGAAGGAGAGATAAAAGTTCACATGTATTGGTACAAGCACCCGGATGATTCAAGAACAGAAGACAGCATCCACATTACATCCCCAACCAGAACGATAATGGATCTTTATTGTAATAATATGTCATATTTAGCTGAACGTCTAATTCCACGGTTGTGGCATAAATGAGTTATGACGATTATGATGAAGAATTTACGGATGTAAGTTTAGACGAATTAAAAAAATTCCTAGAATGGATGAATGTCAAAAAAGGCATATACCCTATAATAATCGGAGGTTGGGCAGTATATGCATACAAACAATCACTGGGTTCAAAGGACATCGATGTGGTTATGCCAACAGATAAAGATCTAAACGGCCTATTGCTAGAGGAATATTTTCCAGCAAGCGGGTACAATGTAAAAAAAGACAAATATTTCAATCCAAAATATTACGTAAAAGAAATAGAAGACAAGGGAAGAATAAAAGAGATTATCGTTGATGTATTTATTGGGAATTTTTCAAAAGAAGATGAAGAAGGGTTTGGTATAAAATTTCATTGGAATCAAGTGTTAGAATACCAAGAATTAAAGGAGATTGAAGGGCTTTCATTATATGTTCCTAAGCGTGAATTGTTGATATTTTTGAAGGTGATAGCATCACTAGAAAGGGCTTCAAAATACGACAAAACAGGAGATGAAAACATTCCATCTAAAATTTGGAAAGATTATCACGATATAGCAATACTAGTTTCATTAAAAGAATTAGATGCCAAATTATTGAAGAAATTTTTAGATGAATCTAATGTTCAACAATATGTAGAGAAATTCCTCATCAAATACAAAACAGATTATTCAAAAATATTAGTTGATTTGGGCATGAAATATCAAGAAATAGAAGAATGTTTCAAGGAGTAAATGAACTAGGAATAACATGACAAAAAAGAGATACAGAAAACCAACGAATTTTAGAAATAATACCAGAGAACTGTTAGAAAATATCATAGAAGTTACAGATGATTATGGAAGCAAAGGTTACAGACTTACACTAAGACAATTGTATTATCAGCTTGTGTCACAAGATACAATACCTAACAAAGATAGTGAATATAAAAAATTAAGCAGAATTGTAACAGATGCAAGGATGGAAGGATTGATTGATTGGGACATAATTGAAGATCGTTTGAGAATACCAAGAAAACCAAGTGAATTTGAAGACATCAAAGAATTAGTGGATGTTGCAATCCAATCATACAGATTAGATAGGTGGAAAAATCAAGAAAATTACGTAGAAGTATGGGTAGAAAAAGATGCATTATCAGGAGTATTAGAACCGATTACAAACAGATACCATGTCAACCTTTTAGTCAATCGTGGATACTCATCAATTAGTGCTATGCATGATTCAGCATTGCGTATAAAACAAAATCAGAACAAGAATTGTGTTATTCTATACTTGGGAGATCATGATCCAAGTGGAATCGACATGGTAAGAGATGTCAGAGATAGACTACATGCATTTCATTGTGATATGGAAGTCAAAAAGATTGCACTTACTATGGAACAGATAAACCAATACAATCCTCCTCCAAATCCGGCTAAGAAATCAGATCCTCGTTCAAGAACATACATGAGAAATCACGGTAATGAATCATGGGAATTGGATGCATTAACACCCGAAACTCTAAACGAATTACTCATAACACACATAGAAGAATTTTTGAATAAAAAAGAGTACAATGGAATCCTAGAAGAAGATAAAAGGAAACTGAAACAACTTACAGCAAATTTTAAGAAAAAACAAAGCAAATAATACAAATTTCAATCTAGTTGAAATCACAAATAAGAGTAAAAATTTCAAGAATAGAAATACAGCAACATTAGTCACGAATTGTAAGGGCAAAACATGGGACAGTACATGTTCATGATTAGGAAAAAATCAAATTTATCACATATAATAAAAGTGTGGGAACTATGATGATGAACCATCTTGCTGAACCGTCATAATCTGAATATGTATTCTCTGCCCCACATCCAAAGAGTCAAATATTTTTTGTATCATTTCTTTGCTTTCATCATAACACCAAACATGAACTGATGAAAACCATTGTAAATTCTTGATCATGTTGAATTTAACTTGCTTCGGATGAGATCTTATTTCCTGCGGAGTTTCTATTTCTATTGCATTAGCATTAGAAATATCAAAACTATCATTATCAAGTCTTGGTATAGATACAGCATCAGGTTGCACAATTTGAATATCCTGTTTTAATATCTCAACATAGTTTCCACTTTCCAAATAATGTTCTTTGGCTTTTTGTATCAGATGAAAAGATTCCATTCCACCCTCTCGTTGATTCTCAAGAATAGGGTTAAACAATCGGTCAAGTTTGTCAGCAAACCCAAACTCTATTCTAGATGAAGAGCCCTTTTGCATGAGAATTAATCCTGTATTAGCAAGATCTTGAAGCCTTGATTTGACATCAGTTTTATTGACTCCAGATATCCCAGATATTTCAGACATGTTTGGAAGATATGATTGAGATAGCGATGTATTTTGTCTATTTTTGAGCAGATTATGAATTGCAATACATAGTTTATGCACTTTTGGCTTGTATTGAGACAGATCCATTGAAATCATCTTCAGAATTTTTTGATTTCGATGTACAGAATCAGGTTGATATGATGAAGATACATCAGAGTCAATATATTTTGATGTGACATCATTTTTGATATCAGTAGATTCAGTCTTAAAGTTGGGACTAGTACCAACAAAATCATGTAAAATCTGAAAGTTTTTGTCTAGTTTTCCAGATAGTTCTTCATGTTTTGTCTTCATATCGCCTAAAATTGTATCAACATAGTCTTGTAGAGGTTTGAGATTCGCATTTACCGTATTTTTGACCTCTATTTTTGCAGAATTACGTGCAAAATATTCAATTTGTTGATCTAGTTCAAGTTTGTCAGATATATTAGCAATATAATCACCAATCTGTTCTGAATTCTGTTTGTGATCCTCGCGTATATCAGCACCAGTTTTCGATATAGAATCAAGGGTATCAGATAACTTGTTCACAGTATCTCTCAAATCACATCCAAGCAATTGCTGACCGCGTAAGATGCCAGAAGAGAACATCTTCCATGATGCAATAGCGCCAAAACATGAAAGAATTATGGCAAGTAATGGATGAGATAAAGGCAATATATGTACGAAAGGCCATATTGTAAAAACATCAAAAACAGATATTCCAAGAACGGTTATGAAACGTATCATGTTTTCCTCACTGCGCAATGGTTTTAATTTTCCAGTATGAAGAGAGCCTGCTACACCAAAAGATAAACCAAAAGTCGTAATTAGTGCTAAAATTAGCAAGACAACTTCCAATAATCCTACAAACATGACAATACATCCATTATGATTTTTGATAGGGGTTCAAAAGAATTTGATTTTTCTCTAGTCATCATAACATAAAACATGGATTAACATAAAAGGGCAAAAATTTTGTAAAAAATGCCTTTTATAATTTTCAAAACATGTAAACGATGAATGATATAAAGGAATTGGAAAAACTGCAAAAACAGATCAAGAAAACTGAACTGCAAATTCAAAAAAAGATGAAAAAATTGAATAAAATCATAAATCAATGAATTTATTTCATTTTAATAATTTTTCAATTAATTTGTCACGCTCTTGGATTTGCAGTTGCTGTTTTTGCATCATCTTTTTCAAAGATTTCAATTCGGATGAAAACTTTGATTCTAATCTTTGTGAAAGTTGTTTTTGTTCTAACTGTAATCTATCTTGTTTTTTCTGAATCAATTGTGCTGCTAGTTCATTTCCACAATGTTTACAATGAGACTTATCTGGACTATTCCTTGTCTTGCAACTAGAACATAGCTTTGAGAATAAAATAGATTCTTGCTCAGTTGTATTTTTGAGCCCATGCAAGGTCAGTATTGCATCTTCTTGATCAGAATTTGCCAAATGCTCATAGGTAGATAATGCATTAGAGTGCATTGACCAGTTGCCATAAATTTTTACAATATTTCCAAGCTTTTTGCTGTACTCAGTTAATGCAGTATGCCTAAACAAGTATGGCCATACTCTTTTTTTGATTTTAGCTTTTTGAGTTGCTTTTGATAATAAATCAAGGAATGAAAGATAATTCATCAACCCATCATCATTATCAGAATAAAGAAGATATGAATTCACATCATTGCTTTTTGGATGCTCTGCAAGCCATTCCTTAAGAGGCTCATAGCTTGCAACTAATGTTAATGATTTTGGGCCAGTCTTACCAGTAGTAGAAACTCTAACAAAATCACTTTCAAACTCTATACCGTCAATCTGTATATTAAATAACTCCCCAGGCCTATACGCACCTTCTAACATCACAAATACAATTGCAATGTTACGTTTTACATATTGACCTCCTACAGTTTTTACAGCTTGAATTAATCTCAATAACTCGTCATCAGTTAGAAGATCTTTTGGTTGAATTTTTTGAAATTTATCACGAAACATTCCTGGAGTAATCCAAGAAACCACATCATCATAGTCTGTTCCTTTTGATTTGTCAGGAATTTCATTATGTTTTGCAAAATGATACAATCTCTTCAGGGTTGTAAGGGTAGATTTTTTTACAGAATTGGCATGTTCTGAATCTGCAATTATTTGATGAATGTTTTCAATATCATCACGGGTCCAATCTTGAATTTTCTTGTCATCTTTGAATTTTAAAATTCTAATTGCAGAATCAGCATAGTTTGCAACTCGGCCATAAGATTTGTTTTCTAATCTTAGTCTAACCAAAAATCTACATGTAATTTCTGCGTTATTTTTTGAGAATCTCCTTGTAATGCTTTTCTTAGAGCGCTCTACTCTCTCTTTTGCCTTGTGAATGTCTACCATACTACCTAAAACTCCAATTACATAAAAGGGCCAAAAAAAGGCGAGACATGAAATGGTATAGTGGCGCCGGGAGGGAGATTTGAACTCCCGTTCCCTTGCGAGAACGCGCTTTATGGTTAACAATTTCCAGGCGCGCGCCCTACCAGGCTAGGCGACCCCGGCACAAGTCTTGCGACAAATTTAGTTTCTAGAATCTGATTATAAATTGTGTTACTACTTCCAAATCGTTACAGTAGTTGAACGCTCTACTTTTTCTCCCATCGGATCAAAGCCTTTTGCTGAAATCTTGTAAAGGCCTTCTAGGGCATCATCACCATCATTTTTTATTTGATCCCATGAAAACTCAATCTCATCATTTGGTTTTAGTTCAGATTCTACTTGTGCTGAAATTGGAGTATACATCAAAATTCCAGACATTCCTGTAATACGCAATCCATACGATACATCAGAAAATGTTAATGGAATAGTTCCAGTGTTTATTATTTTAATTGTAATCTCTTCGCCTTTCTTAAAATCAAATTTTTCAGTTACAATTGAAATTCCAGAACCCTCAAAATAAACAAGTTGACTGGTGTTTTTTACATCAATTAGATAAACACCGTATACAAGTCCTGCAATTACACCGATTCCAACAAAGATAACTAAACTTTTTGAGAGCAATTTTTATTCTTTAGAAGAAGGTTTTGTTCTCCATTTTTTAGGATATGTATTTGGAGCCATGATAATTCTCTTTGTTTCAAATGCATAGCCCTTTGTTGCATCACGAATCTCTTCTTCATCCATTGTAGATTCTGCCAACGCCACTGCTTCTCCTTTTTGCGTATAGACTCCAACAATATCACCTTTTTTCAAGTTTGGAGATATCTTCAAAATTCCAGGAATTGCAAGTTGTGCTCCATGACACATTGCATCAACAGCTGAATCACGAATTACTACTGATTTTAATTCACTTAGTGCAAGTTCTACAGGCTTTATCATGCTCTTTAATTTAGAATCATCTTTCTTTTCTTCCCATAATGCAAATGCATTTGCAAGTTCATGTAGAGTTACCAATCCATCAGTCTCTCTGAATTGATCAACTCTAGTTCTTCTAAGTTCAATCATGGTAGCGCCTGGACCTAAAATCTCACCTAGGTCATAGTAGAGTTTTCTAATATAAGTTCCAGCCTCACACAAAACTCGAGTTAATAGTAAACGCTCTTTTTGTTCTAATACTTCAAATTCATAAATTGTTCTTGTTCTTGTTTGTCTGACTACAGCTGAGCGTTGTGGTGGTTTTTGAAAAATTTCTCCAGTGAGTGATTCAATTACTTCATGTAGTTTTTCTTTTGATGGAAGAGAATGAACACGTCCTAATGCATGATATTCTTTTGGTCCAAATAGTAAAACACCTAATGCTTTAGTTGCCTCACCTAATCCCAAGGGTAAGACTCCTGAAACTTGAGGATCCAAGGTTCCACTGTGTCCAATCTTTGGTAGTTTAAGAATTCTTTTGGTCCAAGCTACAGTCTCATGGCTTGTAGGGCCAGGAGGCTTGTCTAGAATAATAATTCCATAATTGAGTAGTTGTTCTATTGTTCTTTTGTCATAATATGTGCCGTATGCATCATCTGTAATGTCTTGGTCTACTTCGATTAGATTCTCTAGTTGTTTTAGAGTCATAGTAGTTTTCTCACCGTTTCTTTTGCAACGTCAATTACTTGTTGTGCGGTAAGATTGTCAGTGTTAATAATCACATCAAACACTGATTGGTCATCACCAAAATCAAAATCATATAATTTCTTGTAGAGTGCCTTGTTTTTGTTAAATCGTTGTTTTGTGATTTGATATGCTTCCTTTGGACTCATGTCATCTCTTGTTTGCATTCTTTTTGTGCTGCTCTCATGAGAGCCTTCAAGCCAAATTTTTACTCCATCTGAGATTAACCAAGGAAGAGTATAGCTGGTAATTACCATCCCACCTTCATTGAATAGTTTGGTTAGTCTGTCATCTAGTTTTTTATCAAATTCAGAATTTTCTTCACGTTGATTAAGAAACTTCATTCCCTCTTCTGTATCCCACCAATCATCACCTGCGGAATCAAATCCTTGCTCTTGTGCCATCTCTTTGAGCACATCTCCTCCACTAAGATATTGTAATGAGAATTCTTCAGCTAGTCCTTTGGCAACAGTTGTCTTTCCTACAGCAGGAGGACCTGAAATTACTATTGATTTTGTCAACTGAGATCCATTGAGGTTTTGGTGAGTCTCATAATAATGCCACTAAATGCAATTGAAGACAAGAAATACCAAGCCCAAAGATACAATGCATTTTCTGTTTGACAAACATGTTCAGGGTCTGCTGCTTGTTCTGCAGTACAAGTAAGTTGGAACATATCTCCAGGAATTACATTTAGAGGAATTGGTGAGACAGCTACAGTGTAAGCAAATAGTTGCGGCAATACAAGATAGAATATCAAAATCAATGGAACAAATGTAATCATCATTGGTCTCATGTTCATCTGCATCATCTCCATGGACATCTTGTTCATGTATGAGGATTTTTTGTTGAGTTCAGCTGCTCTTGCAGTATCTTTTGAACGCATTGCAGCCATTCTTTCTTTTTGCCATCCACGAGTCTCTTTCATAATTCGTTTTAGCTTTACTTGATCAACCATCTTCTTTCTAACTCCAGCATTGAAGACATTAAGCAAGATACCAAATCCTGTCACTGCAAACATTGAAAGAATCAGTCCTTTGATCATTGGGTCATCACTTCCAAGTGCGCCTTTTTCACCTCCAAAGAAATCAAACTGGAGTGGAATTGATTCGATAAATAGTAGAATAAAGTTAAAGTCCATTTTTTACAGTCCTAATGCTTTGATTATCTTATCAGCTGCTTCATCAACCTTTCCCTCACGATTCAAGATGTATTTGACAGGAGAGCCTGTAATTACAGCACATGCTGAAATCATGCCTGATTGAACGTCTAGTTCCTTTTTGACATTTGCAAGTGTAATTTTATCTCTATTTCGAGTATCATCGCTCATTCGTCTGCTATAGATTTCCTCAGGTTTTGCAGAAACTGAAACAAAGTTTGTTGGTTTTATAATTTTTAGAACATTTTCTGGTAATCCTGCATAGTATCCTTCAGGTGAGCTGATAAATGCATGAGTATCAATAATTACAATTTCCTCAGTATGTACTGCAATCTTTTCTGCTGCAATTTTTTGGAGTTCTTGTTGTTTTGAAACAGTTAGTTTTCTTAATTCATCTCTATCATTAAGACCATTTTCTTTTGCAACTTCAAACATCAATGTTCCATAACTTACAACACTAACACTTGTTTGATGATCTTTGATGTGATCTACAATCTTTGATAGTAGAGTAGTTTTCCCAACTCCCGGGATTCCAACTAGAATAATTTTTTTACTTTCTTCCAAGTAAAGCACCCAAACGCGGCATTACAACTTCGACTTGTTCTCTAACTAATTGCGTGTAGTAGTTAATGAGAATATCTACCATAAGTAAAACTCCGATACCAGAACCAAAGACACCTAAAACATCAGATGCACCTGCAAGCAGACCCAGAATAGCTGAGCCGATGATTGTGACTGATGGAATGTATTTGTTTAACAATGCTTCAACGGGTTTGTTTGATCTTCTAAATCCAGGGATTTGAACATCTGCATCAAGTAAGTTCTGAGCTGCACTCTTTGGTGAGAGACCACCAAGTTCTACCCATAACCTACCAAACACTATGACAATTCCAATCATGAATAAGACATATCCAACTGCACGTCCAGGATCCAAAGCAGCAACATCTAATCCCCTAGGCGGCGTAATGTAGTATATCAAACCGCCAATCGGAGTAGATGGACTTGTCGGATCAAATTGTGCTATGAAATTCATAAAGAAATTATTGTTACGCGGGTTCATGTTAGCCCATAACATCTGGAAGATAAAGACTGCGTTTGCAGTAAGCGCAGATGCTAAGATAACTGGAATGTTTGAGACATACATCATCTTAATTGGATATACTGCAGAGAAGCCTCTGTATTTTGTGGATACAATTGGAATCTCAATCTTCATTCCTTGTGTGAATACAAGTATCAATATCACACCCGCTGTCAGACACAGACCAAAGATACTCGGCAGTTGGTTTAAACGGAAGAATATGTTTGAGACATCACCTGCCATAATTGATTGGCCAATGTATGGAATGATACCAATCGTTCCGCCATCACCAGCTGGTAACGGGCTAAACAGACTCCATAGGATTTGTTGAGTAACACCAGCCATAATGAATAGACTGATTCCACTACCAAGACCCCAACCTTTCTGAATTAATTCGTCTAAGAACATGATAATAATCGACGCTGCCATCAACTGCCCGACCATGACATACAATACCGACGGGTCTGAGACTCCAGGACCATAAACGGCTACGCCATATACAATAGATTCAGCTACAATTACGATGTAAGTTACCAACTTTGTTGCTGTTTGGAAGATACCTCTTTCTTCAGGTTTCTTAAAATCAAACTTTAGAATGTCTGAACCTCTCAACAATTGCATCAAGAGTCCAGCTGTTACAATCGGCCCAATTCCTAATTCAACAAGTGTACCTTGTTGAGATGCAAAAATAACTCTAGCAAATTCTAGAAAATCAAATTCAGGTGTTGTTGCCCCAAATAATGGTGTCTGTCCCATTACCATGTAAATGAGTAATGCAACACCACACCAGAGCAGTCTAGTGGATAATGGAATCTTCTTTTTTGGTTTTGGAACTTGAGGAAGATATGGTTCTGCTTTAAAGACGACTTTTCGAATAATTGTGGTAACTGTACCCTCAGCCATTGTCTGTAACTACCTCTTCCCCATCAGTTTTTTCTTTTGCATCAGATAATACTTCGCCGCCAACGGCCTTTAGTTTCTCTTCTGCAGATGCAGTATACTGTGCGACTTTGACGGAATAAGCGTTTGTTACTTTTCCGCCACCAAGGAGTTTCTCATATCCTGCACTTTGAAGGTCTACGAGTTTCTTTCCTCCTTCTTCTTTACCGAACTTAGTAAACAAGTCATCAAGATCACGGACGCTAGCCCATTTCTTGGTAATATTTGGGTGAGGTGGTTTAGTTGAATCATGGCCATAATGATCTGGTTCTTCTTTTAGTGTAGTACTCCAATGATGTTTCATCATTCCAGTAACTCCAAGACCACCCTTGTGACCACTTGCACGATGTTGACCTACTTGGCCCCATCCCATGTGGCGTCCTCCCCTAAGTCGTCTTGTTTTTCTTAATCTTGTTGCCATGTTAAATCATATTCCTAACAATTGTTCCGAGTTCTTTGTTTCTGCCAAGAATTCCTTTTTGTCCATACAATTTCTTTGTACTTCTTTTGAATCCGTGTCTTGGTGGTGCTAATGCAAACCAAGGTTTTAGTGGTTTTAATTTTGATAACATTGTTTTTCCTTCAGTCAATGCTGTAGCTAATTCTTGTGAACTTGCAAATCCTAATTCTTTAAGGTCTTCTTCGGTTACTTTTTTGTACCCAGACTTTCTTGCTTTTTTCTCAATGAGTTCTTTTGCTAGATCTGCATCAAGATCAACCCATGAAACATAGTGTTGCACTTTTTTTAGCATTCCAAGTAAGTTATCTTTTGCAGGAAGAATTACTGCGCGGTATTTTCTTTCTAGTTTTAACAAATCCATTGTAGTTGATGCCCAATAAGGACAATCTGCTTGACCTTTGATTCTAACAACTAGTACAGCATTTGCCATTTCTCATCAACCCTGACTAAATGTCTGTCTAAGACAGTCCAAGATAGCTTTTGAAGTAGAGTTCATTGTAGGAGTAGAGCCTTTTGCGGTAGTCCAAGCGTCTTTAAGACCTGCTAATTCTAATAATCGTTTAATTTTACCACCTGCTACAAGACCTAATCCACGAGGTGCTGGAATAATTTCAATTGTTACACTTCCACCTTTACCCTTTACTTTGAATGGAACAGAATGTTTTTGATCACATCTACATTCCCAACTGCCACATCCAAGTTTGATTGGGTTGACATTAAGATATGCAGCGTTTGTTGCTTTTTCAATTGCAATTCTCATTTGTTTTGATTTACCTTGACCGATTCCCAAATAACCATTCTCGTTTCCAGTTGCAACTATTGCCTTAAATCTAGTTGATTGACCGTTTGATGTCATCTTTTGAATAATTCCAACATCAACTACTTCGCTCTTCAAATCTGGAAGTAGTTTCTTGATAATTCCTGCTTCTTGAATTCTTAATCCTAATTCAATAATTTCTTCTAGTGATGAGATTTCTCCTGATGCAACTTTTTGTCCCAAGATTGTTTTTGGAACCCAAACTTCTTCTTCAGGTTCTCTTCTTGGTCTTCTTGGTCTATCTCCACCTTTTGCGCCACCTGGTGGACCTCTACCATAAGTTGGTGCAGCCTTTCCTCTAGGTCCGCCTTGTTGTGGTTTAGATTCTACTTTTTGACTCATCCTATTTTACCTCAGTATCAATTGTAGATTTCATTTTAGAAACTTCGTTTTTAACAGTAAGATGTTCTCCGTTGATTCTCTCTTCGGATGGAAATGTTTCATCATTAGCTGGAACTTCAAGACCGGCATCAATTACGCCTTTAAGAGCTGCTGCCATTCTTTGTGTGTATTTTTTAGTTCCAGTATACAAGATTGCATCCTTTGCGCCTTGTCCAAGTGCTTTCTTTCCTGCCAAGTATCCTGTAAGATATGCTGCAGGGACACTTTTTCTAGAACCTTTCCAACCTTTTTCAAGTAGATATCTAGAGTGTGCAGATGCAACAACCTTGTCACCAGTCATTCCAGGCTTTAGAATTTGGACTTGAGTATTTTCATTAGTAATATTTACAGTGATAAAGTCACGCTTACCCATCAACATTGTACCGCGTTTACGATAATTGGTCTTCTCTTCTCTAAGTCTTCTCAATATTTTTGAATAGGCCATGTATAGAATTCGAGTTTGAACGTGCTCTTATATACGTTAAGCGCGAATGAGCGATGCAAGCAATGCTTTTTGAGAATGAAGACGATTTTCTGCCTCATCCCAAACAACTGACTGCTGTCCATCAATTACTGATGATGTAACTTCTTGATCTCGCTTTGCTGGAAGACAATGCATAAAGATCGCATCTTTTTTTGCAGACTTCATCAGTTTGGGATTGACTTGGTACTTTGGAAGGAATTTCTTGATTCGTTTTGGATCATTGTTGTGAATAGAAGAATATGTGTCAGTTACAATCACATCAGCGTCTTTTGCTGCTTTTAGGGGATCAGAAATGAGTTCTATACTAGTTGATTTTTTAGCTTCTTTGACTGTTTTTTTGTCGGGTTCATATCCTTTTGGAGTTGCAATAGACATTGTAGCCCCAGAAAGTGCTGCACCGTAAATCATAGAGTTACAGACATTATTGCCATCTCCAACCCATGCGATTTTGATTCCTTTGAGTTTCTTTTTCTTTTCTTTGATTGTCATAAAATCTGCCAAGATTTGACAAGGATGAAAAGTATCAGAGAGTCCATTAATTATTGGAACAGTTGCATGTTGCGATAATTTTTCAAGTAAATTATGATCATAGACACGTGCCATAATACAATCAGTATATCGCGATAGAGTCTTTGCAGTATCCTCAACAGACTCACCTCGAGACAACTGCATATCATTTGATGAGAGATTAACTGCATAACCACCTAGTTGAGACATTCCAATTTCAAAACTAACTCGCGTTCGAGTAGACGGTTTTTGGAAAATCATTGTTAGTGTTTTATTTTTTAAGATAGGTTTGTTTCCACCTTTTTTTAGTTCTTTTTTTAATTTGATTGATTCATCAATTAGTCCTACAAATTCCTTTGAGGATAATTCCGCTAAAGTGAGTAAATTTTTTGTTTTTAGTTTCATCTCTTAAAGAACCCGAACCTACTCTTTTTCTTTTTTGGTTCTTCTTTATCATGTTTATGAATCTCTTCTTCATCATCATAGTCATCTTCATTATCTTCAGGTTCTTCTTTTGATTCACCTGGTTTTGGTTTTCCATCTTTAATCCATTGACGAATTTTGTTACCTAGTTTGGTAGCTTCATCATCATTTTCTGGTGGAGGAACATCAAACAAATCGGAATAAGTTGCAATCTCATCATCCATGATTCCTTCAAACGGATCATCAGAAGTTGGTTCTGGTGTTGGTTCTGGTGTTGGTTCTGGTGTTGGTTCTGGTGTTGGTTCTGGTGTTGGTTCT
>JAEFCZ010000075.1 GCA_016125975.1 Candidatus Nitrosopumilus sp. | reverse complement strand
ATCCAATTTGGAGAAGATCCATATTTCATGATTTGTGTGCTAGATCACTGGAATGCACCAGATCCGTTTTCCTCTAACCGAATGTTGCAAACGTCATATCCGATGTCTTCGATATTGTTTCTAATGTCCGCAAATTGTGTTTCAAGTTGTTGCTCTTTCCCTGATGCATCGGATGTTGTTTTGGGCAAAACAAAATTAATTATTATTTCCTGGGTGTTTTCCTTGCCATAGTTTATCCTTATTGTGTATTCGCCCTCCTGCTTCCACAAGGCTCCCCCTATGGGGACAGTCGTATCAAATGATCTGCTGTCATCATCGACTTCCATCTGTGCAATTGTGACAATGTCTCCGTTTGGTGCAGAGACAATCATGGTTATCGGAGTATCGGTAGCTTTGTACCCACAGAACCGGAAATCTTGATTTTGTCGTTTATGCTGTATGTCTGCCCGTCTGTTTTCAGAAATATTGACGTTGGTGTGGCATCCCCCGTCTGTTTTGCAGACATTCCCCCAGGAAATACGCTGTCAGTTTTTTTATCATCATAACCAATTTATGAAGCAAGGCGGTTGTTGTTGTCATTATTGTTGTTGCCAACAGCTGCAAAGCCAACACCGATAACCACTATTGCAACAGACCAAATTATCGCTGCCTTGTCTATGGAAGCCATATCGTGTAACCAATGCAGTAGGTAGTTAAGTTATTCGATTCTTTGGCTCTGGTTTTTATTTTCCTAGCGTATCTTTTTTCTAACGGTCAATCCAGATTACAGTCAAAACGACAACTGCATCATCAGGTAAGTATATAACCGAACCATAGAATGCTTTATGAGTATCTGCAAAGCTCAAAGATAAAACATGACGCGATATTGTTTTGTGATTTCTATGGTTCTATGCATTCCGCTGACGACGATTAACGTGGCCTTTGCGGATTGTAGTTTGGACAAGGACTGGCCTAACAAACCATGCCTTGACATGCCGCCTTATCCAAAGTCAGAGCTTGTGCAGGTGTGGGACGAATACCATTCGATGAAGGGACAGCAATGGATGGAGATGAAAAAATCAGAGATGGATTACGCCGCAGACAACAAGATACTTCAGAAATGGATTTCTTATGGAACGCCGCAGTCTGGGAATTTCCAGAACCACAACGTCTATCTTTACTATTTCCTGCATGGCGAGGCGCCTGCAATTAACGGTGTCTGGGCCGAACAGTTACTTAGAAGCGAAGACAGGAATCCAGACATGCAAAAGTATCCTGGTGACTCTGAGGATCACGTATTTGATGTGATTATAACGCATTACCATGTCAGTGTCGGAGGGTTTCTTGTGCTGTCTCCGCTGATTGCAGGTGTCGGGGCGGTCGGATTCTTTGGAGGAAAAAGAGTTCTTCATGCAAAGAACAACAACAAGAAAAGGTCTTCAAGATGAAAACCAAAACTCTGATCATAATTGTCTTGGCAGTTGCAGTAATAGTGCCAGTTGGCGCATACGCAACAGTATTGTCATTTTTTACAAATCAGGATTTGTATGAAACCATCTCATCGTATGAAAGAATACGCTATCCGGACAACTCCACACTTCTTGAGGACATGAGACACATTCCAGAAGTAAAGGAGTTTCTTGCAAAGCATGTAAACACAAACAGGATAATTGCCGTAGAGACTGATCCAGTTTTTACTACTCTTCATGCAAGTGGGGGATACACTGGGGAATATCTAAAGATGCGTTATTTTTTTAATGAGCTGCCAGAAATAACATACGGATGCTGGACGGACAATGCAAAGGCACCGGATCTGCTGTTTACATCAGACATCATAAACCACATCAAGGATGATTCGTATCTTGATCATTTTTTGGGCAAGAAGCGTGACACTTGATTTGCAGGATACGGTCTCACTACTGGTTTTTTCTCGGATAACGAAAAGCATCTGCGTGTGATTTATCGTATATTTTTCTTATTTTTTCAATGACACCTTCTAGCTCATCATCTGTCATGGTCTTTATCTTCAAAAGATCCTGTATGACGTTTCGAATCTGCATGTCAAGTGATGGGTCATTGGATGATGATGGTGGATCTTTTGTAAATATGCAAGAGGTATATTCATTTTTTACAATTACATTTCCTGCAGGTATTGTCTCTGCAACCAGAAAAGACAAGTGTCCGCTAAAATATGGAACTACACATTCGTCTCCTTTCATCAGCGGCACTTCATTTAGCAAGTCTGTGATGTATCTTGGGTCTACTGGGGACGGGTTTTGCATTGGCTCTAGCGTTATTTCCCGGGCCGCAGCTGCAGTGACTTTTTTTATCGATACCATGTCCCCCACTTTCAATCCTGCATTGTGCTGGATAACGCGCTCAATTCGTATGGCATTTCTTCCTTTGTCTTGCTCATGCAGCGGATGACATGTAGCTAATGCCTCTTTTTTTCCTCGTATCTGTACTATGTCCCCATCAGATATTCCCAAATCCCTCATGAACTGGCCGTCGATGCGGGCCATGCCCCTTAGCTGGTCTTTGTTGTATGCGTCATCCACCCTGAACAAAAAGTCTTGAGCCATCAGAATTACTTCGTTATTTTTACAAGTGATTCTTCTTTATATTTCTCCTAGTCATCTGGAGAAACTCAGTGCTTAAAGAATAAAGCCGCCGCCTCTTCCTAGTTTTTTCATTGTATGGTATGACTCAAAATACGACATAAGACATAGTTAGCTCGGCAGCTAACTAATTACAATTTATCCCATACGGATTTTTGTTGACTTGGATATCTTATTACCAAACACACAACAGGCTTTTTGATGGCTGCAACAAAAAAGAAAGCCCGTAGTGTCAGTAAAAAAACTACTACAAAATCAAAAGCTACAAAAACACGTTCTAAAGCAAAATCAAAAAGTAAAGCTAAACCAACAAAGAAAAAGGCCTTTGGAGGATACGCAATTAGTTTTGCTGGAAGAAAAGAGACAGCAGAACAAATCTTTGGCAAAAAGCCAATTGCCCCCAGTGAGATGACCAAAAAGATTTGGGCGTTTGTAAAATCAAAGCAACTGTCTAACAAGTAGCTATATTCTTTTTTATTTTTCTGACTTATTCAAAAAAAGTGAGATTCATCATTACAAAGGAGCAAAGTGGGTCCAAAAAGCATGAGGGAACTTGTTCATGTCAGGATCAGTAACTATGATTTTTGCAAACCCGGTTCCATTTTTTATCATAAAGCTTGCATTTTCCCATGTTACATCTCCAATTACGTTTTCATCATAGGATATGCCATATGCATTATTAGCATATGATACTACAAAGCCCAGAAAAGAGATTCCAGCAATCATCATTATTATCATTATCATCAAAAAAAACATTATCTTCATTTCCTAATCATCACCACTATGGATGATTGCCGTCACACTGCACTAAAACAATTCTGGTGCATTCAGTTGTATACACTACAATTGAGAGATCAGTTGATTGCTGGTGAATTTTATGCATGATCAACTAAAGCAATGTGCCACATATCAAAAAAATAATGATAGAGATATTGTAAGCGTCTCAATCGCTTTTACCGTCTAAAAAACAAATTCCGTAAATACATGATAAACGGACCCGACCGGATTCGAACCGGCGACCTAACGCTCCGCAAGCGTTCGCACTATCCAAGCTATGCAACGAGTCCAAAAACTGTGGCAAATTCACGCTTAATTTGGATTGCTATCTCTGAAATTTTGTAAAGATATAGCGAGTATCATCAGATTCTTTGAAAGTCCATACTGTTGGCAAGATTAGAGTATCAATTACATCAAGTGAAAATTTGTCAATCAGAGTGCCCCATCCAGATTCACCCAGAGGATCTGAAGCATATTTTTGAGAAACAGTACCAGCAAACACCATACCAGAATTTTCCTTGGTTTGAATATTATCAAGAATTCCAGTTGCAAGTTGCACTCCACCCATCTGAGCCAAGCCACCGATAAAAAATGCAGGGCTTGTTAAAGAAAGTGAAGTATAATCAAAAGCAATTGCATCAGAACAGTTAGGATTAAAGTTTACACCAATTGATTCAGAGATAGAGTTTTGCAAGCCAACTAACATGTCATCAATTTCAATACTGTACGAATCAAGACCCAAAATTTTTGCACAATATGCAATTCTACCATCACCTGAACCAATATCAATAATTTCTTCGAACCCAAGGGATTTTGCAAATGATGATGATATGTATGCAGATAGAATCCAAGTTGGGGAAAAAGGAGCTCGGCTAGAACCGTGTTGAATGCTGTTTAGCCAATACTTGTTGATGTCACCTTCATAAACAATACAAGGTATTCCAGAAATTTCCTGCTCAAAAGAGTTGTAGTAAATTGGATTCTTTTTTGCAAACAAGTGAAGTGAGTCGAGGTGTTCATTTGGAATCAGAAAGCTTTGAGATAAAGTGAGAGGAATTATTTCTTGAATCTGGCTTTTCCCATCATAGGTCTTTGCAAATTCTTTTTTTAGTGAAACAAGATTTTTTGCAGTGTCTTTAATCATTTTAGTCCTTTATCATATTGCTCTACAAATTCTTTGGTGCTCATTTTCTCTCGCAGTTCATCATACAATTTAGCTTCGTTTTCAATGTCTTGCTGAGATTTTTGCTCATTATTTGCAGACTGTAAATTATCAGTAGTGTCTTGAATTGACTTTGCGAGTTTTTCCATAATTTGAGGGTGTACTATAGAGTTGAATTTCTCAGAAATTAGGGCATCAGTTGCAGAGATTTTTTCAAGTAATTCCTTGTGTTTTTCAGAGTCTAGTTGTTGTTTTAACATGGCACTCATAGAAGAGACATTCATGATTTGATAATATGTCTCCACAATATCATGTATTGATAGGTCAGATTTTGTAGCAGTATCAATAAAATTCTCTAGTTTTTGATACTCAGAATCAAACATAGCAGAAATTTCATCAAAAGACATTGTATAGATTATGTGAAAATGGTTTAATGTGGATTTCTATTTGCCACGTTTTGTCTTTAGTTTTTCTTCCCTAAATGGATGAGCATTATGCCAGCTGCATCTAAAATAATCAACACACCATTCATGAATTAGTTCTGAATCGCCATAAAACATCTTACTGATATCAGGTTCTCCTTTTGTAGTTGAAAACATTATTCCACCTTCTTTTTCATTTAGAATAACTGCAACTTTGATATCATTTTTTATTTTTCTTTGAATCACTTCTTTTTTGATAAGTTTATCAACACCAAGTTCTGAGATTATTTTTTCTCTATTCTTTGGCAAGATTGCAGAATCTGAAAAGATTGATTGAATCTCAACTCCTTTTTTTGCTTTTTGAATTATTGGTTCAATTAATCCAATTGGTTCTTCAACTAGTAATCCATAAACATACTCTTTTGCATTTGAAACCATTTTACGCCATGTTTCTGTAACATTGGTAAATCCTTCAATTAGTTCAAAGTCAGTCAAAGATCCAATTCTTTGAACAAATTTGTGTGGCACATCACCAAAATCATGTTCTTTAAAATAATCTTCATGAGTTGAGATGAACTCAAGGGATGGTAATACAGTAAACAAAGATTTGCCAAAAGTTGCAAGCTCATAACTGCTGTTTTTTTTCTCAATAATAGATGCTTTTTCTAATCGTTCTAAATTTCGGAATACTTCAGGAGGAGTCGCATCAAGTAGTTTTGCAAGAGCAGATAATTTGTAATCTTTTTCTCTAAGGCGGTTTAAGATCGCAAGTCTTTGCTCGCTGGCAAATTCTAGAAAAGTGCTTGCAGACTTGGCATAATCTATTTCATCCATTATAATCCTCCTGCAATTCAGCTAGGTTTGGACATTATTTAAGAAAATATCAAAAAAGGGTAAAATTTCCACGCCTGAGATTATAGAATCAGCTAAAAAATTACAAAATTAGCTAATGAGAGTATATGTCAAAGATTGTGCCTATAGATGGTATGAGTTTGATTCCTGAAATCCAAGGTCTTGTGAATGATATAGGATTTTTTGATTATTCACAAACCCAGGTAGTTCAAAATACATATGAAGACTATTTGGATCCTAGCAAAAATCAGATTCCTACCTTGTAACTTTCTCTGGAAAGGAGGTATCTGTGGTGGTAGGGATTGTAGACATGGTAGACTCTACAAAAATATGTGCAAAACTTGG
>JAEFCZ010000037.1 GCA_016125975.1 Candidatus Nitrosopumilus sp. | reverse complement strand
AATAGTTCGCTTGCATAATTAGACAAATGGAAAACATTGAAGAACTAGAGAAAATTTGTCAAAAAATAAAAATGGATTAAAAGGTATTGCCGAACCAATTAAAATTATACCTATAATTTTCCGAGTTTTTTAATATTCATAATAAAAAATCAATCACAATCTCGAAAATAGATGTCATTTCTTATCTCACTAGACCAGAAATCTTGGTCATTTTTATAACAAGTGTACAAAAACACAAAATCATTATCACCTGTTTTTACAGCAGACAGAATTGCATTACCTTCTTCAAAACGAATCTCCATTGTATCAAGTTTTAGCGTTTGAATTATTGTTGCATTTGGATGTTTCTCATAAAATGCTACAACTATCTCATTATTTTCTACCATTTCTAACCATATCTCATCTGAAATCTGGGCATATTCCCAATTTCTTTCTAATTGTTGGTAAAATATAGATCCTAAATACATTGACATAACTGAACTAATTATTATTGCTACAACTATGATTTTTGTAAAATTCAAAATAAAAAAAAGAAGAGTTAGAGGATTATAGGCCTTTTTCTTATACCAAGATAAAACACAACTGTTGTACCAACAAAGATACCAATGGTTATAGGATCAGTAATAGACCAGAACATATCATCATTTATAGTCATACCTGTAACTATCAAAATTATTCCAAGTATTGAGAGACCAAAAAATACAATTTGAAGTTGTTTTAGAAATTTTTCTAACATGAGATTAAGAAATTAATTCTGTTTAATATACCAAACTAATTTGTTACGTTGTCAAATTCTTATCTTATGTTATTTCATCAAATGCACAAGATGCAGTAAGATCCCCTGTAACATTTACCATCGTTCTAATCATATCCAAAATTCTATCTACTGAAAGTAACAACAAGATTCCAATTGATTAGTTCTCAACATGAATAAAATCGACATAATGTAGGACTAGCATGTAGATTTTCTTTGTTTTATTTTCCAAATAATCAATCCTGTAATAATTCCTAAAACAAGGATCCCCAATAATACAAAACTATAATCTTTAGATGGCTTTGGTTCTGGCAAACCAACAATTTTATCATTTACTGGGGATATTGCAGAATCATATACAAAATTATCTTGTGTTTTATCTAGATCAGTTATTTGTGTTGATAGATTATCATCAATAAACATAATTTGTTGTGTAAAAATACCTACATCAAACATTGGATCAGTTTTAGCATAGCCTAACTCTATTTTGATATTGTCAATTATTTCTTCTACGTAAGCATCATTCTCATCAAAATTATCCATCAAAAGTTTACTATGAGTAGGCAGTGAGTGACAACAAGGTATCAAAGATTGTCTTATTATGTTATGTATGTCATCTGCATCGTTTATCTGTTGCATACCAGTAAATACAGTAGATGAGGTTATTTGAGAAATTTCGTCATCTCCATACAAAATCAGGGCACCAAGTGTAGAGCCATCATCAATATGGATTATATCAAAAGTTGTCTTCTTTGGTTCGCCCATACTCTCAACCATGTTTGAAATCAGATATCTAGAATTTGCATGTTCTGCAAAGAGATGTGATAAGCTTGATAAAATCTCATTTTTATCATTAATTTGTTTAAATGCAGTAGATTGTACATTCTCTGAATGATTTAATGTAGATACTTCAAGTGTCACCCACCCATTATTGTATGTGTTCGAATTCATAAAATTCATATCAATGTATCTAGAATGAAGAAGACCCGAATATTTGTAATAGTAAACTACTTGCAATTACATAGATGTCATCACTATAACAACTGCTATCAAATTCTAACTTTTTCAAAACATATTCTATTTCTTCATCACCATATTCAATATCATAATCTAATAGATTAGAAAATTCTTGAGTTATTTTTTCCCATTCTATTGTGAGTACAGGATTATCTAAAACATTCTGAATGTTAATGACCAATTGTTGCATTTGTTGATTTGATAAACCCATAGTTAAGGTAAGATACGTAGATTAGAAAAACATTTCATCGCAAACCCTATCCTTTTGATATCTATATCATAATCTAATTACACTAAAATATGTTGATTGGCATGGCATCAAATGACCATCAAATAAAGTTACAAAAACTATGCAAAGATAAGATCGGCAGTATTGGATATTTCTGCGTCTAGCCACACCATGTAGAATATTATCTAAAATATCAATATAAGTTTTCAAATATGAAATATGATGAAAATGTACAAATGATTAAATGACGAATAACAACCTGAAACAAGATATGCATTTTTTCATTCTAACAATCAATCCAATTCTTAATGGATTTTAAAAATTCTATCACTAGTAAAAAATCCTTTTTTTCTATCTTACAAACAAATCTCTGCAATACTAAATCTTACAAATAACCTAGCTTTTGCCAGAACACCATTACAGTTTACCAGTGCATTAATTGCAGTTTTCCTATCGGTATTTATCTGGTTCATCACCAATTCAATGTCTTTTTAATTAAATTCTTGATCAGAAACATTCATCATGTATTTTCTTATTTTCATCAACTCTAGGTAAAAATCTCAAATTTTCAGTTATTCCACATTTATCTGTGGATAAAACAAATTTTCCCTCAATTGTTCTTACTGCATAGACGTTTCTTATGTCTCTAGTCTTTTCATCTAAAATGTAAAATTTTTCTTTATTATCTAAAATTAATTCTATAATTGTCATTTTTTCATATTCATATTCTCCAACTTTAACATGAGTAATTATTTCATTTTCATCTAATCTTATGTGGATAATTGGGCTTTCTTTCATTGATTATCAGAATGGGAATTAAAATAAAAGTATTCGATAATGTTGCTAAAAATAACTATTTTCATAATTTTTTCAAATTGAAATCAAATCCATGTTTATGTCTAGTTTTAAAATTAGGGGAAAGCTTTTCTGAAAAATCATAAGATTTTAGAAATTACTGTTTTCTATGATTTGTAATAACCTAAAGAATTTCAAAATCAATTTCTTTATCATTCATTTTTTATCATTTCTAATAAGGTTATTTTTAATTTCACTCTATTATTAAGACCTTGTTCATGTATTACATTAGTGTCTGAGATGCGGATAATATAATGATGGCAATCCCATTTCATATCAAATTTTGGAAGTAATGGAGGAGATCCTACTTGTTGATTTTTTGATAAAACATTAGCAATGTTTGTATCTTCTGTTTCTAAAAATACATGATCTTCACCCAGTTGTGTTACAGTGCAATTTTCAATAACTTAATCATTATTTTCATATTTTATTATAACAGTAGTCATTTTTTATTTGTTTTAAAATTACCCAATGATGATTTAAATGTATTACATTCAAGTATTGAGACAAAATCCAGAGATGCAAAAATCATAAGAAAGTAATTTTAATAGAAAAACAAAAGCACAGAAATTATGAATTCAAAAGACATTAAAATAATATCAAATACAGGAAAAAAGATTAAACCAAAATTCAATGTTTAGAAAATCATTAGGGACAAGTCATGCAAGTCCCATGAAAATCATATGTTGTGGAATGTTGAACTTCTTTTTCTGATACTAAGTTTACCACCATTCCACAATTTAAGCAATAATGGCGTGGCAATCTGCTAGGACGTGGATGTGATACGACTTTGTCATGTTTTTTTAGTTTTATTTCACATCTATAGCATTGAGGTTTTTTGTTTACCTTTTTGTATCGTATAATACTAGTTGTTGTTAGCGATACGATATTAGCTGTCATATTCATTTACATATTTGCAAAAGATACTACAAATATCTTACATTTTCAATACAACCGCTATTTATGAGAAAAACCAGTTCGTAATGTATCATTTAGAACCTTGGAAAAACTTATAGATTTTTGTGTTTTTTGTATCTCTTTTGCTTGTTTGAGTCTAAGTTTGCGGTCATTCTCATCATCAATCATCACAGTTACTCGTTTTGACATCAACATATCATACAGTATGAAAGTATATTAGTATTTTGAGATAATTATTACAACATAATTACATATTTTATAGTATCAATTGTATTATCATGTCTCATTTTGGTTAGTTTTCTGTTTTGATGATGGCAATCTGAAATTTGAGGAGTTAAAGCAAAAGTCAATGTTTGTTATTTGTAAACAAACTTGTTCAAAATGTCATTTATCACGTATCGTTTCATGAAAACATTTGATACACAGATAGGGATATTTTTTAGTTCTAAATACTTCTTCTTCCATTACACCAGCCCCACATTTTGAGCATTCATAATCTGGTTTCTTTCTTTTTGTCATGTTCCATCAATGCAATTTTTTTATGATTTAAGTGATTATTTCTTTGGCCGTATTCGCATATTTACCCTATACTTGTTATCTTGTAAAACAGTGAGTTATCTTTTAGATACCTAAAAATGATTATTTTATTTCGATAATTCTTACATAGTGTTTAGCATTAATTTTGTGGTTTTTCTGAATTCGGAGAAAAAAAGGTTGAAAAGGGTGATTATTTACGCCTATTTCACTCGAGTGAAGACTAAAAGAACTATTTCATCAAGTTTCCAAAATATGATTATTTGTACTAACTTTGTCGAGTTTCAAATCAGTTGAAAATAGTGTTCAAAAATTCGCATTTTTACGCATGTCTTTGAACATGATCTGATCAAGGTAACTATTTTTTAGATACCTAACTTAATGGTATGTTTCTCTTAGAGCAAATACTGATTTGTATATTTTTGTGGTAGAAGAAAATATCCTCTGATTCTTTGTTTGTTGATGATATTTCTGATACTGGAGATACATTTAATGAAATTATCAAGCAAGTTGATGTTCCATCAAAACTAGTTTTTGTTACATTATTTGCAAGATGTGGTCAAAAATACCCTAAACAATTAGTGTATGGTAAGAAGACAAACAATAATGCATATGTTGTATTTCCTTGGGATAAATTAGAGTTTGGACGTTCTCAGAAATGATTTCTAATCATTAATCATCTTTCTTAATCCTGCACATCTGTTTCTAATAGTTACTTCAGTTACTCCGGATGCTATGGATATGTCTTTTTGAGATTTTACTTCTCCTGTACTGATACATGCTAGATAAAGTGCTGCAGCAGCTATTCCCATTGGATCTTTTCCTGCAACTACTCCCATCCTCTTTGCCTCATTAAGTATTGCAATTGCTTTACGTTTACTTTTCTCACTAAGTTCTGCAATGCTGGCAATTCTTGAAACTCCTTTTACAGGATCAACTACTGGCATTTTTAGTTCTAATTCTCTGAAAATTAATCTATAACACCTGGCAACATCCTTTCTTCTGATGTTGATTCCTTTTGCTACATCATCTAGTGTTCTTGGAGTTTCTGTATTTCTACAAGATGCATAGAGACATGCTGCAACTAATCCTTGTATTGAACGACCTCTGACAAGTTTCTTCTCCATTGCTTTTCTGTAAATGTAAGCTGCTTTTTCAATAACTGCATCAGTTAATGCTAGTTTGTCTTTTAGTTTATCCATTTCATTGAGTGCTTGTCTGAGGTTTCTGTCTGCTGAAGAATGTGCTTGACTTCTACTGTCCCATGTTCGTAGTCTTTCAATTGAACTTTTGACACTTGCCGATAGTGGTTTTCCTGTGGAATCTTTGTTGGCTGCACCAATTACTGTTGATAACCCCATGTCATGCATTGTAAGTGATGTTCCTGCACCTGTTCTTGCTTTGTTCCCCTCATCATTTGAGAAAGAACGCCACTCAGCACCTGTGTCTGCAATTTTGTCTGATACCACAAATCCACATTTTCCACAAAATAATTCTCCTGTATTTTCATCTGTAATCATCTTTTTATCGCCACAGGCTGGACATTTTGAACCCGTAACCATTTGATTTCTAAGCATAATGTTTGTAATTTTCACTATTGCCTTATTATCCATTTTACATAATTTCTACCGGTTATTTGTGTGTAGGTTAAGCTAATTTTGATTTTTTAAAATTAACTCAACAAACAATATGCGTATGAGGGTGTAAATGATGGATACATAATACTTGTTCTGTCATCTACATGTTCCAAACCTATAGAATGGCCTAACTCATGTGTCATGATCGTTTCAACACTATCTACGTCATACAATTGAAAATTCCCATCACAACGGTAATCTCCTAATGAAACTTCTACAATTCCTTTGCCTAAATGTGCATGTCCTAAAACTCCTTCTCCAAGACTTCGAACTATCCATGTAACCCAAACATTTGCTTCATGTTTCAAATTCGTAATTTCAAATTTCATTTTTGCTTTTTGGTTGTTGGTTGATAATTCTTTTTCTTCCCAAAATGCAAACGAATTACTTAGTGTGCTAATGTGGTCTAGTGGTAACCCTGATGGTTGTTCATTAATGTAAACTTTGTAATATATCACATATGTATCATCAATGATTTCATATGTGGGGTCTGGAAAATTATTAGATGCTCTTTTTGCCTCTTCTTCAAAGTTCCATTTTACATAATCTCTAAAAAATTTTTTAATTACATCTTGACTAGGATTTGGAAATTCAATGTATCTTTTTTCTTTTGATACATTATTTGAAATGTCTCTAAGATATCTTTCAAATAAATAAAATTCATGATCTAACTCTTCTTGTGTTTTTTGTATTGTTTCCTCAACTTTGATTATAATTAATCCCCTTTCCATCATGTATTGTATTCCTAGCACAAATGCTTCATCATCAATTGCATTATCTGCCCACCAACCTGCATTGCTCTTAATCCATTCTGGAATTTTTTCTTCAGAAATTCCCTGAGTCTCAACTGGAGGAATTTGGATAATTTTATTATTAATCATAAACATCAATGCTGCAACAAACTCTGAATCCTCTATGTCATTTGTTGACCACCATTTAGCTATTGGTTTTATCCAGTCTGGAATAGATGATATTGATTGTTTTTCTAATCCTTCAGGTTTCTCTGTAGGTGTGTATGGGTATTTTGTAACTACTTTGTTGATAAATTCTATGTAATTTTGTATGACTATGCTATTTGGTCTCTCTTTGATGGCTTTTTCAAAATATACTGTTGCTTCTTGATATTCCCCTAAATATCCAAATCCTACACCCATCCCTGCTAATGATATAACATCATTTGGTTGATATTGTAAAACTGTGAAAAATTGCTCTAATGATTTTTTATGATCACCTAGATTGCTCTGGGCTATGCCTTTCATTTTTAATGTGGGAATGTTGTTTGGCGCAACTTCTAATATTTCGTCATAAATCGTTATTGCTTGTTTGTACTCTCCATTATGAAATAATTCCCTTGCTTGGTTGAACATTACTTCTGGTTCTTGATTTATTTGAGCAAACGAAACTCCTGTAATACTTTGTGTGACAAGTACTGTAATTATTAAAAGACAAGAAATTTTTTTAAAATTATTTAGCATATTTAATAACAAATTTGCGGGTTATTTCTATTTTCTACTAATTCATACGCACGTTGATAGTTTGACTTCTTTCTGGTTTTAGAAAGTCTTTAATTTATTCAGAGTATCTGTTTTGATGTTGGAAAAAATTGGATTAGGTAACACCATCTATGATTTACGCAAGAAAATACAACAGGCAGAAGCAGATTTAGAACAATTAGGTGAACCTGTATCTGATATTCATGAATTAGTTGAAACTGCTAATCTCATAAGATCTAATGAATATCTTCAGAAAGCAAATCTTAAACAAAACGAACTGCTTTCTACATATGAACAATACTCTGAAGCCCTGGAGAAATTACTTTCTACTGTATTTGAGATCCAAAATGATCTTAAAGAAATTGTAAAGGAACAATCATCATTACTTTCAAAACCAAAACGAACTACAACTAAAAGAAAAGCAAAGGCCTCAAAAAAATAACTATTTTGTTAGGTGGATAATATCACCTGCGATCACTCTGCTTGTATTCTTGTTGTTAGTTACAACAAGTGCTCCATCTTCATCAATTTTGATTGCTTTTCCTTTAACTTCGCCGTCAATTGTATTTAGTTTTACATTTTTTCCAATTGTTGATGATCTTTTTGTCCATTCTGAAATGATTTTTTTCGTTTGTTTTGTATCTAACAATTTGTAAATTTTTTCTAATTCTACTAAAAATGATTGGACCAATTCAACTGGTCTGATTTTTATTTTTCTCTCATTAAGTGATGCAACTCCGTAAAAGTTTGGTGTTCCTTTGAGATTTTTTTCAATTTGTTTTACATCTACATCAAAGTTAATTCCTACCCCTAACACCAGATTTTCAATTTTGTTTGATTCTAATGATACGTCAACTAACATCCCTGCTAGTTTTTTGCCTTTGATTGTAATGTCGTTTGGCCATTTTAGCTCCGGAGAAATTTTGAATGTCTTCTCTAGTGCAATTGATAGTGCTAATGCTGATGCAATTGGAAACAATGTTGTTATTGATATGTCAAATCTTGGATGTAAAATAATGGAAAACCATATTCCTCCTTTTGGAGAAACCCATTTTCTTCCAGATCTTCCTCTGCCTCCAGTTTGTTTTTCTGCTACTATTATTGCACCATTATTTTCTGGCTCTATTGCCATCTTTAATGCCTGATTTTGTGTAGAATCTGTTGAATCAAAGTAAAATGCCTGCTGCCCGATTGTTTTTGTTTTCAAGCCTAAAGTGATTTCCCAAGGAAGTAATGCATCAGAGTTTTTTGTTAATTTGTATCCTAGTTTTTGTTTTGATTCTACCGTGTATCCTAATTCCTGAATTTTTTTGATATGTTTCCATACTGCAACTCTACTAATTCTTAATACATCACTCAAATCTTGTCCAGAAAGATATTCTGTATTGTGAGTTTGCAAAAATGTAAGAACTTTGACTAGTCCTGGACTGTCAAACGAATTATAAATCAATTGTAGTTTGTTTTTGCTTCAAGTATAAAATTTACACTAGAAACCAATGTCGATGTCAAAACCGCCATCATCCATGCCTCCGCCGTCCATACCGCCATCATCCATGGCTCCATCAGCACCCTCTGGCATACTTTCAGCTGGAACGTAATCTCCCATACTGGCCCCAATCATACTAAACATCATACTAAACATCATGATATCCATTACTCCAAAAAACATCATCATTGGGAAAAATGATCTATTGTCATCCATGAATCCTTGAAGCTTTTTCTTATCCCCACTTTGATACAATGCTTGCATTTGACCCCATTTTTCTTTAATTTCATGTAATCTTTGGTCTAATTCGTTTGAACCTTTTTCTGTGACCTTTAACTCGATTTTTTTACCTAACCATCCTTTCTTTTCTTCTACTGTTATAAATCCTCTTTCTTCTAACTTTTCTAAAATTTCATTAAGCTCTTCAGGTTTGATTTGAGTTGATTTTTGAATTTTATCAAATTTTCTCTCTCCTCGTCTGATTGCTCCTAAAACAATGACATCTTTTGCCTCTTCTTCCATATGGATTGTTTTTGTTTCCTACTAAAAAATTCTTTGTATAATTTTTCAAAAATTATATTCATGATAATTGTAGATTTGTTGTGGAGCAAGACGATCATACTGACAAACAGATTCAAGACATTTTGTCTATGAAAAAAGTAGTTGTTATTGGTATGTCAAAAAACCCTTCAAAGGCTGCTCATTATGTACCTAGATATCTGTCTGAAAATGGATTTGACATAACTCCTGTAAACCCCTCTGCTGATGAAATTTTAGGAAAAAAATGCTATGATTCTGTATCTGATATTGATGAAGATGTTGACATTGTAGATGTCTTTAGACCCTCTGATGAAGTTTTACCATTTGTTCAAGAAGCAATTAAGAAAAAGCCCAAAGTCATATGGCTTCAAGAAGGAATTCACAATACTGAAGCTGAAGAATTAGCTAGAGATGCAGGAATCATTGTTGTCTTTAACAGATGTATGTTGGCAGAACATCAGAGACTGTGTTAGTATGGAAAATTTTGAGAGTTTCTATCATGATTTGCTTGAACTAGCAAAGAAATATGAAACAAAAAACATTCCTCTAAAAATTGAAAAAGATCTTGAAAATGATATTGTAAAAATATTTGGTGAAAAAATTACTTCTTTGGCAAGGGCACAAAACGGTCTAAATGATGTAATTGAACTATCCTACACTACTGCTGAACACCATCCATACTGGAATTTGTTGTATAATTGCTCAGAGATTGCAACTAGTGTTTTAGAAAAATGGAAAGATTCTCTATCTGATGAAGATTTGGCTGATATAGAATGGGCAATCAAAGAACTTACTGAGTCCCTTGAAAAAATCAAAAACAAAACCACTGTTGATTCCTAGACAGAGATAAATATTCTCAGATGAAAATTATCTTATGCCAATCAAACTTGGACTAATTGGTAAAACCAATACTGGTAAAACTACTTTCTTTAACTCTGCAACTTTGTCTTCTGAAGAAATTTCATCTTACCCCTTTACTACAAAATCTCCCATATCGGGAATTGCAAATGCAATCACTCTTTGTGTGCATCCTGAATTTAAAATTCAGGATAACCCAAATAATTCCAAATGTGTTGATGGTTGGAGATACATTCCAATTCAACTCATTGATCTTCCAGGATTGATCAAAGATGCCTGGAAAGGAAAGGGATTGGGAAATCAATTTCTTTCTATTGCAGCACAATCTGATGCATTACTTCATGTAGTTGATGCATCCGGAGGTATAGATTCTACAGGAAAAATTACTGAAGTTGGAACTGGTGATCCTATATCTGATTTTGCTGACATTGAAGAAGAATTAATCATGTGGTATCATAAAATTCTTGAAGGAAACCGTGAAAAAGTATCCAAACTAATCAACTCTGGTTCTGAATTTATTGATGCTGTAACTGATCTTTATCGTGGAATCGGTGTAAACAAATTTCATGTAAAAGAATCTCTTGTTGCAACTGGTCTTGAAGAGAAAAACTTTGATGACTTTGATATGGTTGACAGCAAAAAATTTGCAACTCATTTGAGAAAGATTTCAAAACCTACACTAATTGTTGCAAACAAAATTGATGTAGGTGGGGCAGACAAGAATTTTGCTAGATTACGAGAACACTACAATGATTCTATTGTAATTCCTGCTAGTGGTGATAGTGAGTTTAGTCTGAGACGTGCAGAGCAAAAAGGACTGATAAAATACTCTCCAGGTTCAGAACAATTTAACATACTCAAATCTGATGAACTAAATGAAAAACAAATTAACGCTTTGGATTTTATCAAAAAAGGAATAATGGGTGAATACATGCGCACTGGCGTTCAATTTGCCATTAATGTTGCAGTATTCAAACTGCTCAAAATGAATTCTATATATCCTGTTGCTGATGAAACAAAACTTGCTGATAAGAAAGGAAGGATTCTACCTGACTTGATTTTGCTTAAAGATGGTGCTACCATTAATGATCTTGCAAAAGAGATTCACACTGACTTGACAAAGGGACTTCTTTATGGTAAGGATTTGAGATATAATCTCAGATTGCCTGTGGATTACCAACTACGAGATAGAGATGTTGTATCTCTAGTTAGTGCTGCAAAAAAATAACTACTTTTTCTTACTTCTTGGTTTTGTTCTAAGCACTGCTTTGCAACACATACACCTTGCATCACATGTCGACATGAATATTCCACAAAATGTACATCTTTTTTGTCCAATCTCATATCTGATTTTATTTGGTGCTGGTAATGCTTCATGCATTTCACAAATTCCTCTACACGTTCTTCCCATCAATTTCACCTCCTATATTTTTCAACATTTCCTTTGTTCTATCTCTGATTGTGACAGCACTAATGTCAGACACTCTGGAGATTTTTAACTGAGAAATCTTTTCGTCATTTTTTACTGATGCAAGATATGTTGCAGCAGCTGCCATTGCCATTGGATTTTTACTTTCTAATACCCTGTTTCTTGCAGAAAGATCTAAAATTCTAAATGCCAGTCTTTCTGTTTTCTCAGAAATCTCTACTGCCTTTGCAATTCGTGTCACAAATTCTGTGGGATGATAAATTTCTGGCGTAATGTCTAATTCTCTTGCAAGAAATCTGTATGTTCGTTGAATATTTTTCTTGTTTACATTTCCTGCTTTTGCTACATCTTGTAGGGTTCTAGGTGTGTTTGTCATTCTACATGTGATGTAAATTGCAGCACAAAGAATTCCTGCAGTTGATCTGCCTGTGAGAATCTTTTTTGCAACAATTTTTCGAAATAGATATGCTGTTTGCTCTATAACTGGTTCTGGAAGCCCAAGTTTTGCACTGATTCCATCAAGCATAGTGAATGCCTTTTGAAATGATTTGACAGTGTTTGCAGAACGACTATTTCTATCCCACATTCTGAGGCGATAAAACATTCTCTTATTCTCATTGGATAGCCACTTTCCAGTTGCATCCTTGTCCTTAGACTCGATAATGGTTGATAATCCCATATCTATCATTTTTAATGAAATCTTTCTTCCAACTCTGCTGTTGGCCTGGTATTCTTCTCCTGACATTCCTAGACTTTCAGGAACATTATCTACTACTCTTTCAGATAACACTGCGCCACAATTTCTGCATGCAATTTCCCCTGTATTGAGATCAGTTACAATCTTATTTTTTTTACAACTCTTTTGATGGACAAGTTCTGTAATCATTTTATTCTCTCCACAAAAGAATACCGCAATCCTCACATGAAATGCCATACTCATGTGAATCAACTTTTGAATTTCCGCAGTTAATACAAATTTTTACGTCTTTATTTTTGATTTTTAATTCATTTACATTTATTTTAATTAATTCTTGTTTCATAAATTAATTTTGCTTTGAAATTATTTAAGAGAAAGAAAATATTTTTTCTAGTGCCAATTTTTTTATTTTATCACAATAATTTTATGAAGTTGTTACAATTTGAGCAAACGTTTGTTCGAATTCATTTTTTTAGATATCATTTTTAGCAATTCTTTTTTTGTGTCTACAATTACTGCATATGTTAATTCTACTTCATATTCCATGCTTTTCTATTGTTTTTGTTTTATTTTAATAACAAAAAAATTGAATTCTAGTGCTAATTCATAACTAATTTTTATAAGAATTTATTTAATTTACCACTATGGGGTTTTAAAATAAAATCAAATCTTTCTTAAAATTTTAGGAACTTCTTCAAGACCACAATCTGAAATTATCTGACCTGCAAATTTGGGGATTTTCTTTGCTTGAAGTGCATATCCTCCAACTAGTACAGGAATGTTTACATGATCACTTATTTTTTTAACCAATCTTTGTCCTGCTGCTAGGTTATCTTCTAATGTAATTGACACCAGTACTACATCTGGTCTATTGTTGTCAATGAAACTTAGAATTGATTCTGTTGGTATTGATGTCCCCATATTGAAAATTTTGAATCCTTTGATTGATAGATATGTCTCTAATACGTCGCATCCCAAATGATGTTCTTCTCCTAATGGAACACATATGAGAATTTTCTTTTTATTTCCTCCTGCTGATACTTGGTCCATTATTATTTTTACAAGTGTTTGAGCAACATTGCTTGCAACATGTTCTGTGGCTATACTGATTTTACCTGTGGCCCACTCATCTCCAATTCTATACATTGTTGGTTTTAGAATTTTATCAAAGAAATCAGAGGCATTAAAAATTTTGATATATTCTTCATAAATTTTTACACAATCTTGAATACTTCCCTCAGTTAGTTTCTTGTACAATTGCTGTTTTGATTTTTTTGTTGCATCTTCTCTTTTCTTGATATCTTTTGGATTGTAAGATGCTAAAACTGATAATATCTTGTGGTCATTTCTATAGTCAATTGGAATATCATCTTTGACTACTTCAGATGCTTTTCCTAGATATTTGACAATCTCTTGTTTTGATGTACTCTTTTTTGAGTCCCATACACTTTTGACTAGGTATAGATATTGATCTGATTTTACCTTCTTTGCTCGTATGTAGACCATGATTTTGTTTAGTGGCATATTATATAACTAATGCTAATTCATTTTTCTAGTGCTAAATTTCAGTTTTATTATCCATTTTACAAATATTTATTCCTAAATCACTCCCAAAAATTACTATTTTTCCACTAGTAAAATTAATTATCACTAGTTTATATAATTTCAAATAAAAACCCCTTCATGCTTAAAATATTTCAAAATAGGAGCGATAAAAAATGAAGCAAATAATTTCCTCATCTAATATTTCTGATTATAAACCATTTTCAATTTTGGTTACTGGTGCAACTGGGTTTATTGGTTCAAGATTAATTTTATCTCTTGTTTCTTCGGGTTATACTGTAAAAGGTCTAAGTAGAAAACAATTCCCTGATAATGACAAAGTAAAATATGTTAAAGCAGATGTTTTCAACTTTGATGAATTAAAAAATGCAATGTCTGGTATTGACACTGCATTTTATTTACTCCACTCTATGGAAGGTGACAAAGGAGATTGGCAAGAATTTGCCGCAAGAGAAAAAATTCAAGCTCAAAATTTTCTCAAAGCTGCAACAGAGTCTGGTGTAAAACGAATTATCTATCTTGGTGGTTTAGTTAATGATCGTCTTGGTCTTTCACCTCATATGCGTAGTAGAAAAGAAGTGGGAGAAATTCTTGCATCTGGAAATATTCCTGTAACTGAATTTAGAACTTCTATAATTATTGGTGCAAAAGGTGGTTCTTATGCTATGCTTCGTTATCTTGTTGAAAGATTGAGTGTCATGGTCTGTCCTTCATGGGTAAAGTCATTGGCTCAACCAATTGCAGTAGATGATGTGGTTAGTTATCTTGTTGAATCTCTATCGAAACCTGAAACCATGGGTAAGATATTTGAGATTGGAGGTCCTGATAAAATGACTTATGAAGAATTAATGCGTGTATATTCTGCATATCTTAACAAAAATCTGTTTGTCATTCAAATCCCATTTCTAACTACTAGAATATCTTCGTATTGGGTTGATCTTATTACTCCTGTAAAGGCATCTCTTGCAAGACCTTTGATTGGTAGCTTGGTTCATGACACTGTTGTGACCGATGATTCTATAACAAAAATCATTCCCATGCATCTAAAATCCGTTCGTGATGCAATTGATATTGCAACAAAAGAAATGAAATCCAATCCGCCTCAAATGGAACAAAGAGAGGAAAAAACAGGGTTCAAAATTAATCAAAAATTAATTCAGGTTTCTCTATTTGCATTAGCTGTTATTGGTTCAAGTTACTATTGGTTAGATGATGAACTGATGTCTATGAGCCTTTATGGTTAATTGGTTCTGCCTTTTGGTATGTTGCTATTGGATTTGCAATAATACTAATTCACAACAAAACGCGTTTAGGTTATTTGATAGCCGGTGTATTGTCCTGGATTACTTTGGCATTTTGGTTGTTTGATAACTACTATGTCATCTTTGAAAGTTCATTCATAGCAACTATTCCAAATGAATTGATGACAATAAGGAATTTTGTTGGAATCTTCATAGTTGCATTAACCGTTATTGCATCTCACAACTTGTTCCACAAAGTAATTGATTATCAGTACAAAGGTAAACCCATATGATGAAATTTATTGGTAAACTTTTGCAAAAGAATTTGTTGAAACATTAACATCATCAAATGCTTCTGGATGAATAATTTTTGCAAGTATCTCTATACCTTCAACTGCTCTGATGCTGGGTTTGCTGAAAAAAGAATTGGCATCCACTGCAAAAACAGCTTGATTTTGTATTGCCTTGAGCCTGTTCCACTTCTCATCTCTTTCTAGAATGTCCCTGTATTCTGAAATTGTACGTTTTGTGTCAAATCCACACGGCATGAGAATTATAATGTCTGCATCAGAATTTGATATTTCTTCAAAACCCATACGTCTTGAATGCTCTCCTGTTTTGTTTATCGTGTTTTTCCCTCCTGCAATTTCTATCATTTCTGGAACCCAATGACCAGCCGTAAAAAATGGCTCTATCCATTCAATTGCTAGAATTTTTGGTATGTTGGCATGAACTTTGTTTTTTATTTTTTGAATTCTTTTTTCTAATGAATCTGAAATCTCTTTTGCTTTGCTTTCCTCTTCTAAAATTTCTCCTAATTTGATAACTGAATCTATGATTTCTGATATGTTATGTGGATCCATTGAATGAATTATTGGTTTTCTCTCAAGAATCTGGAGTGCCTTGTTTACTTGATTAGTATATGCCGCACATACCTCACATGTTTCTTGAGAAATTATAAGATCTGGATTGGCATCTTTTAGATTTTTTTCATTTAAAATGAAAATGTCTTTACCTTCATTGAGTAGTTGACATGTTTGCGTGTTGATTTCATTACTTGATAGTTTCTCAGAGTCTATTACTGAACTAATTACATGTGGTTTAGAAATTGCCTCACTAGGGTATTTGCATTCATGTGTGACTCCATATACCTTGTTTTGAACCCCGAATTCATATAGTAATTCTGTTGCACTAGGTAAGAATGAGACTATTCTATTTACTACCATGATCACTCAGTATCTTTGGTAATAACAAGTGTTTACCTCCCGTCAATTTCAATAATTAGTCAAGTTATTAGGTGCAAATCAAGCATGAATTTCATGTCTTCTGATTCTCAGGATATTCGCCGTTCAATTTTAACAAAATGGCATGAGACATTATCAAAATATGGAAATTTGTTTTCATCTGATTCAATAAGTGGCACTAGTCCTCCATCTGTATTTGTTGGGTCATACAATTATCCTAAGATCTTTGTTGGTCCCATGGTTCCTCCAATTCATGGAGATACAAGTTTACTTGACAGTCCTGAAAAATGGAAGGGAAAATCGTTAGAAGAAATTGTAAACTTTAGATTGAATTTAGTTCGTGGTACACAAAAACTATCTATCAATAAAACTGATGGGAGATATATTGAAAATCTCCAAGAAGTAACAATGTCTTCAAAACCAACTGATTCTGATTTAATCTTTCAAAAATCTGTATCTTCAAACATTTCCCTTGATGGAGAAAGTGCTCCGTTTGGCCCTGTTGGAGAAATAAAATCTGCCAAATTCTCCGGAACCTCTTCTGTAAACTCTATTGAAAAAACATACTATGACAAAGATTTGAAGGCTCAGGATGCCGTCCTGAGCTTATACAATTCTGGAATTGATGTTTCAAAAATTCAAAAATGCTTTAGCATTGGAATGCTTGGACAAAAAAGAAAACTTGTTCCCACAAAATGGAGCATAACTGCAACTGATGACATTATCTCAAAATCTCTTTCTGATGAAGTATTAGATTATGGGCTAATAGACTCCTGTAAGGTCTTCTCATATTCTCATCTGGGGAATCATTTCTCTGTGGTTTTATTCCCTCATAGATGGATATACGAAATGGTTGAGGCGTGGTATTCTAATGGCATTCTGGGGTTTGGCTCTGATTTTGAGGATGCCAGGGGTATTGACCATCCTCCTGCCATAGCTGGTGCATATTTTGCTGCCAAATTAGGCGTGTTAGAGTATCTCAGTGCAAAAAAGATTCAATCTGGAGTAGTAATTTTAAGAGAAATCCGACCTGAATATGCAATACCTGTAGGAGTATGGCAGGTCCGTGAAGGAATTAGAGAAGCAATGAAACAAACACCAGTAATTGCAAATAATTTTGATCATGCCTTGAATTTGGCATCAGAAAAACTAAGCATTAGTAAATCCGAGTGGCTTGCACATGGAAATATTTCAAAATTAATGCGACAAAAAACTCTGTCAGACTTTTTCTGATTTATTTTTGAGACAACGTGTGAAACAAATTCCCTGGTTGAGGATCTGAATATAACAGAAAATATGTTTGACTTGCAAGATATGTGTTGTTGAATCGATAAATGATTGGATTTATCTCAGACAAAATTTTCCCAATTGTTATTTCTTCTTCTTTGAATTCATTTAGTAATTTGAAAAACTCTTCTTTTTCTAGTTGACTAAAATTTTTTGAAAAATATCCAAAAATATGCATTATTACGTTAGAATGTGATTTGATAGTAGGTGGTTTTTCTAATGCCATTTTCAGATGTTTTTCATATTCCGACATTATGTCTAATAATGAAATTTTTTTGTAACTAGCAACAATATTTCCTAAAATTTTTAACTCATCTTGGTTGTGTGCCATAATCATGTATTTGTTCATGGCTTGAAATGAAACAAGATTTTTTATTTTTCCTTGTTTTACATCTTCAAATCTTTCTAGAACATAATTTTTGATATCTTGTTCTGATAATCTTGATGTGTCTAGAATCTTTTGTTTTTCACTCACTCTTTAAGATCGATTTAGTTTGAATATAAAGAAGAATGATTAGAAATCAAATTACCACTAGATTTTATTCCAATTTGTCGTAGAATTTACCACTAGAACAATTCTTTAGCACTGGCTTATATAGAATGAACACAAAAATGCATTAATGAAAACCGCAATAACTGCAATGGCCGCAATTTTACTGGTTGCAACAACCGCATCTTCTGCATATGCAGAGGTTCCAGGCTGGGTTAAGAACAATGCAGGTTGGTGGGCAGATGGAGTCATATCTGAATCTGAATTCCTTGCAGGAATTTCATTTTTAATTTCTGATGGAATTATTACAGTTCCTACTACTACTGTATCCTCTGAAACTGCCGATAACGTACCAGCTTGGGTTAAGAACAATGCAGGTTGGTGGGCAGATGGAACAATCTCTGATGGTGAATTTATTAACGGTATCCAACATTTGATTCAATTTGGATTACTTTCTGTTTCTGTACCTTCAGAACAACCAATGATGTCCGATGAACCAAAAAACACTGATTCAAAATTAGCAGCATTAGAATCTGAATTAGAACAATGTTCTGAGATCACCAAAGCCTACAAAAGACTTGATTGTGAAAAACCTCTCAAACAAGCAATCCAAATACATGAATACAAATTATATGCTCAAAAATTTGACTTAGGTCCAATCACATATTATTGGACTGGAGTTGGTTCTGAAGGAAATGAATTTGAGATTACTGCTACTGGACAACCTTTATTGTCTGTTAGAATGCTTGCTGAGAACACCAGTTCTGAAATTGTTGCTCTAAACTGTACTAGTCCGCAAATATGTGCATATGATGTATGGGATGGCTCTAAGGCCTTCAAGTACTCTGGCATGGACTTTACCAGTGGACAAATTGTGCTAAATCCAGGTGATGCAAGAGAATTCAACATTCTCTTTGGCCCAAATATTGGATATGGTGGAACCGAGTTTGAATATGATTCTTCAAAAGACTATGTCTTTAGAATCAGTGAAGACTTTGGTAGCGCAAGTATTCCTCTAAACATAGAGTAATATCCACATTTTCTTATTTTTTCTAAAATTTTGAAACAGGTTTCTTGATCTCTTCAAATAAGAGAGCATAAATTCTAGATTCCAAGTAAAAAAATGAACTAATGAGCGATACTGAAAATTCATTCTCAAACTATGGTCTGTATGATGTAAATGATTCTCTTGAGATCTCATTTCCAAACACTGAGATCAAAATTGAGCGAATTGGGGAAAAAGCATTTTCTTATTTTAGAAAAGACTCTGAAGGAAATGTTGTTGAAAAGATGATTCCTGCAAAATCAAATGACATCAAAATAGAAGTGGCACCAATAAGACCTCTTAACCATCCGGCTAGAAGAACTGGTTATGTTTTTTTAAAATTTGATAAGGAAATCTATCTAAGTGAGAATTCTGCTGCTAGCGTTTTTGTTCATTGTCCTATAGAAATTGGAATTTTTCTAGTCCACAATTCTCATCATGATTCACTTGATTGGATTACATGTAACCCGTTAAATTCTAGATTTGGCTTTTATGGGCCTCCTGATACTGGAACTCTTTGTAAATATGCCAATGTTTCATTGGCTTCTGATTATAGTGACTCTATTCCTTATATTGAAGGTGTCATAAAGATTGTAATTGAAAATACCTTGGATTCTGGTCAAACCGTTAGTAAAGTAATTTTTCCTATAACTGATAATTCATTATACTATGAAAATTCTAAAGCAATAATTGATGGCATTACAGTTACTATGAAAAAACGAGCTGTTGTTAGTATCGCTGATGTAAAAACAACTCCTGTTTCAACTGATTGGACAAAATCTCCTACATGGGAAGACACAACTGTTAGTACAAGTATGGAGATGAGATTAGAATAATGCCAATAGAATTTTTACAAAATCTTTCTGAAATGGAGATTGTTGGTAACCTAACTGTTCTCTCATTATTAATTGGCGGAATAATTATGGCAGTTGGTATTATCATTGCAAAAGTTGTAAAGGTGTTGTTTTACAAATATTATGCGCCAACACTACCAAAAGACACTGCACAAAATCTCAGCAAATTAATCTATTTTGGAATTATAATAATCTCACTTCTTGCCTTTACATCAAGTCAAGGAATTGATTTATCTGGATTAATTGTTGCTGGGGGAATATTTGCAATAGTTATTGGATTTGCAACACAATCAGTAGTTTCTAATTTAATTTCTGGTGTTTTCTTGATGTTAGAAAAACCTGCAAAACAAGGTGATACAATCCAAATTCCTGACATGTCTATTTCAGGAACTTTGTTAGATATTGGAACTTTTTCTAGTCGTGTAAGGAAATTTGATGGAACTGTTATCCGAATTCCAAATGAAAAATTTTTCACATCCAATATTCGTTCTCTGACTGTTTCAACTGTCAGACGAGCTGATGTTATGGTTGGTATATCCTACAAGGATGATATCGAAAATGCAATTTCTGCTATCAAAAAAGAGATCGAACTTACCATGCCCTTTGTTTTACTAGTTCCTGAACCTGAATTCAGAGTAGAAGAATTGGGTGATTCAAGCGTAAATATCCAAGTTTTGGTATGGCATCCTAAAGATGATTGGAGTCAAGCTCAACCCATCTTACTTACTACCGTAAAACATGCTTTAGACAAGGCTGGAATAGAAATTCCATTCCCCCAACGTGTTATTTGGGAAGCAAAAGATTAGGATTATGCTGCTTTTGCAGCAAGTTTTTTTGATTGTCTTTTCTTAAGTAGACTAAACATTATCATTCCAACATTTACAATTGAAACTATTTCGATCAAGTCTACTCCGTACAAGAACCAATCAATTACTGGATGAACTCTTGAAACAAGACCTGCCTCTAACATGATATCCGCATTCCATACCATGTGGGGAACTTGAATAAATTGAATAAATGCAATTACAATTATGCTTCCGAGTATTTTGTTTTCATACCATTTCCAAAATTTATTCCATGCATTCATAGATAGATTTATTTTTTAATTCTATTAAACCTCGTGAAAATTAGATGAAACTAATTAAACTGAACTAATTTTTTTATGCGTAAATTTTTTAAAATTAGCTCAAGCTTTTTAATTTTTTATTTCTTTTTTTGAAAATAACAAATGCTGGAATACTAAACAATGCAATAAGAATTACAAAAATAATTGTTATTGAAATGTAATCATTTACAAATAATTTTGTATCAAACCATGCTTTGGGCAACAACGTCAACATGTTTTCTCCAGAAAAATCTTCAATCGTTCCAACTGCTAAACTGTATTTTCCACTTTGATTTTTTTCATCTATCACTACTATGAAATAAATTCCATCATTAGGTATTTCTGTTCTCAATTCTTGTCGTTCCCAATATGTGACCTGACCAAATGGTTCATAGAATTCATTCCCTGGGAATCCCTTTTCATAGATTGTTTTTTCTATGATGAAATTATTTTCTCCAACTAGTAGAAGTGTTGGTTCATAGTTTTCTAATTCTTGAATTTTTGGAATTACAATGCTTGCATAAAATGAATCTCCTTTTTTAGCCTCAAATGTGTAAAATTTTGCCTCATTTGTGCCTAAATTTTCGTAAATTGCCCATGAAATTTTATGATCTGGTATCTCTAATGCTGATTCTAAATCTCTATGTGAATCATCATGGCTGATTAATTTGTGGCCAAATGCTAAATCTACTGAAACAATTATCAAAAGAAAAATAAAAAAAATACTTTTTTTCATCTATAGCATTTTTTTAAAATTGTATTTAACTAGTGGAAACTAATTTAACTAGTGCCAAATTAGCACTAGCTAAAAAATTTTCTTTTGGTTATATTTTGTAAAATGTAACTTCTATTGAGGAGAAATGCAACAAACCACACAAACAAAAACACCACGGCTAAAATTCATGTTGATTTTGGCTGCTGCAACTTCAGTAATACTAGTTTTCACATTAACTCCTTGGAATATAGTTCCAACACTAGTTACTGAAGATGTGTCAGTCATTGCTGTTACTGATTATGGCTGTGTTGGTGAATCTGTTTTAGGTCATTCTGTTGTTGTAGCAGATTGTGATGCAGGTGTTGGAGATGTAGTTTCTGCAACATTTTATGTTCCTGCCATGGACCAAAATGGATACTATGATAGAATTGAGGCAAAATTAACAATGGTTAATCCTTAATTCTTTTCCTTTTTATTTTTCAGATTTGATGTTTTCTTTTTTCATCCAGATTGTTTTTCCTTTGTGATCAATTAATTCAATATTCATCTCATTGAGTTTGTCACGAATTTGATCTGCTTCTTGGAATTGTTTTTCTTGTCTGAGTTTCTCTCTGTTTTCAATCATGGTATCAATTTCTTGTTTCATGTCTTGAGTCATCTCGGGAATATCTAGTCCCAAAACTTTCAACATTCTTTGAAATTCAGATTTGATAGTTTCAGCATCTTCTTTTCCTAACTTTTCTTCGGCAGCTAATCTGTTTGCCTCTTTAACTAGTTGGAAAAATGCAGATAATGCAAGATGAGTGTTAAAGTCCCCTTCAAGTGCTTTATCAAATTCTGAGGCTAGTTTTTGTATGGTGGAGCCTATATTTTCACTATTTTCATTATTTGCATGAATTAACTCATAGTAGCAAGTTTCAGCTTGTCTCCATTTAGTTAGATTCTCTTTTAGTAATTCTTCAGAATAGTCAATTGGTTTTGAATAATGTCCTGACAAACAGAATAATCTGATGATGTTTGGTCCCCAATTTTCTAAAACATGCTTAATTGATTTTATGTTCCCGATAGATTTTGACATCTTTTCACCATCAATGGTAACCATTCCTACATGCATCCAGATCTTTGCAAATTGATTGCCTGTAAATGACTCAGATTGAGCAATCTCATTTTCATGATGTGGAAATATCAGGTCTCTTCCTCCACCATGAATATCAAAATTTTCTCCTAGATACTTTGTACTCATTGCTGAACATTCAATGTGCCAACCAGGTCTTCCTTTCCCCCATGGACTATCCCAAACAGGTTCGACATCGGAGAACTTCCATACTGCAAAGTCTAGAGGATTAATTTTTGCTTCATCAACTTCAATTCTTGCCCCTGATTCTAATTCATCAATCTTCTTTTTTGACAATTTTCCATATTCTGGAAATTTTGATACTGCAAAATACACTCCGTTTTTTGATACGTATGCAATTTCTTTTTCAATTAGTTTCTCAATAAACTTGATGATGTCATCGATATGTTCTGTTGCTTTTGGATAGTTTGTTGCGTGTTTGACATTTAGTCCATCAAAATCTTTAAAGTAATTTTCAATGTATTTTGTACTAATTGCTTCAGCAGTGGTGCTTTCTGTCTGGGCTCTGTTGATTATTTTATCATCAACATCAGTAAAATTCTGAATAAATTCTATCTCTATCCCTTTGTCTTCTAGATATTTTCTAAGTACATCAAAGACTATAATTGTCCTTGCATGCCCAATATGGGATTCATCATATACTGTAACTCCACATAGGTAAATTTTCACTTTTTTTGATACGTCTAATTCTTGCTCAGCATTTGATAGTGTATCTTGTAGTTTCATCTCTATTCTCTATTTGGCTTTTGTGCTGGCAATCTTTTATGTTCACTGTTTTTGTTTAATTCTTGAATTTTCTCTATTGTGGATATCTCAATCTCTGTTAGTTTTTGTGTTTCTTCGACTGAGAGTTTTTTTTCAAATAGACAATAGAGAATAGAATCTACTTCTTCATAGGATATTCCAAGTTCATTTTCTGCTTCATGGTCTTTCCACAAATGAGGACTACTCTTTTTTAAAATCACATTTTCTGGAACGCCCAAGTATTTTGCAATCTCTCTTACTTGAAGTTTATACAATGATACAATTGGTGTGATGTCTGATGCACCGTCTCCAAATTTTGTAAAATACCCAATCAGATATTCACTTTTGTCACTTGATCCTAACACTAGGTAATTTTTGGCATTGGCATAATAATACAAAATGTTTGTTCTAACTCTGGCCCGAAGATTCCCCTTTGCTCTTTCATTTGGTTCCAAGTACATAGAGTACTCGTTGACTATTGGATTGATGTCAATTAGCTTGTATTGAATTCCTGTTAGTGATACCATCTTTAGTGCATCTTCTGTTTCTGTTTTTGGTGTGATTGCAGTATCTGGCATAACAATTGTTATTGTTTTGTCTGGAAATTCCCTTTTGCAAATATATGCTAAAACTGCAGAATCTATCCCTCCACTTAATCCTAATATGAGACCTTCAGAATGATTTTTTTCCATTTGTTCTTTTAGAAAATTTCCAATTGTATTGGTAATGGAAGAATAATCTTGATTTTTTATCTCATCAATAATTTCTTGATTCAATAAATGATTTGTAAAAACTGAGAATAAAAATTGTGCCTAAAAATTTCTAAACATCTACGTAAATGCCGTCATCTCTTGCTTCAGCAGGATATGTTTCCAATTTCACCTCTTTGAGATAATCCGTCAACTCTCCTGTTTTGATGTTATAATGCCAAAAATGTAGTGGACATTCTACTATGTCTCCATCAAGTTTGCCTGGTGCAATTGAACCATCTTGATGTACACATAGATCATCTATTGCATGAAATCCGTCTTGATTAAAAACTGCAATTTTTTTTCCATCAACTTCAAAGGCTTTACCTTTTCCTGCATCAATGTCTCCTTTCTCTGCAATTTTCTTCCAAGCCATGGTTTTTTGTTAATTTTGTCATTTATTTACATTCGCATGATAGGATTTTATATCTGAGAACGAGGGGTTCTTTGTGAGCAAAGTAAAGTCTAGCTCAAAACTGATCAAAGAAGGAAAACTATCTTATGAATGGGCAAGATCACATATGCAAATTTTAGATAATACAATTAATCGACTAAAAAAATCAAAACCTCTCAAAGGAATCACCCTTGGCTTTTGTCTTCATGTTACTAAAGAGACTTCTGTATTACTAATGGGTGCAAAAGAACTTGGTGCAAATGTAGCATGCTGTGGTGGAAACCCACTAACAACCCAAGATAACATTGCAGCATTTTTGGCATCTCAAGGAATTCATGTATATTCATGGCATGGTCAATCTGTAAAAGAATATGATTGGTGTATTGATCAAGTTCTAAAACATAAACCAACAATTCTTACTGATGATGGAGCAGACATGAACATCAAGGCTCATTTTGATAAACGATTTAAGAACATGAATATTCTTGGAGCAACTGAAGAAACTACTGCTGGTGTAACTAGAATCAGAGCAGTTGAAAATCAAGGAAAATTACGATACCCTGTAATCTTGGTAAATGAAGCATACACAAAACACATGTTTGATAATCGATATGGAACTGGTCAAAGTACAATTGATGGATATCTTCGTGCCATGAACTTGCTTATGGCATCAAAACGTGTTGTAGTTGTAGGTTATGGTTGGGTTGGACGTGGTGTTGCATCACGATGTCATGGAATGGGTTCCAAAGTAATTGTAACTGAAATTGATCCTGTAAAAGCTCTTGAAGCTCATATGGATGGCTTTGAAGTAATGCCAATGTCACAAGCTGCAAAGTTGGGTGACATCTTTATCACATGTACTGGAATGACTAGTGTAATTAGAAAAGAACACATTCTAAAGATGAAAGATGGCGCAATCATGGGAAATGTTGGTCACTTTGATGTTGAAATTGACAGTGAATTTTTACTAAAGAAATCAAAATCTGTTAAAGAAGTAAGACCTGCCCTTGATGAATGTGTGCTCAAAAACGGAAAGAAGGTATATCTAATTGGACAGGGACGTCTTGCAAACTTGGTTGCAGCAGAAGGACATCCTCCAGAAGTAATGGCACAATCATTTTCAAACCAAATTCTATCTGTAATGTATATTCTCAAAAATCACAAAAAGATGGAAAACAAAATTATCAATGTTCCTCAAGAGATTGATACTCAAGTAGCAGTTGATGCACTAAAGGCAATGGATGTAAAAATTGACAAACTTACTCCTGCCCAAGTAAAATATGCAAACAGCTGGTAAAACTTCTTAACCCTAATACTGCTTTTGACAATATCTGATGAACAAAAAAGCTATCATTACTAGTGCATTACCTTATGCAAATGGTGAGATCCACTTAGGTCATGTTGCATCTACTTATCTACCTGCAGATGTAACAACTCGATTTCTAAAACAAAATGGAGTTGAGGCCTATTACGTATGTGCTTCTGATGATTTTGGAACTCCTATTTTGATTCAATCTGAAAAAGAAGGAAAGACTCCTGCAGAATATGTTGCTCATTGGAATAAGCGTGATTATGATGATTTTAGCTCATTTGACATTGATTTTGATTACTTTTACAAGACTAGTTCTTCAGAAAATATTGAATTTGTTCAAGATGTTTTCAAAAAACTCAATGACGCAGGTCACATATACGAACAAGAGATAATTCAGTTCTATTGTAACAATGACAAAAAATTTCTACCTGACAGATATGTCAAAGGTATTTGTCCATACTGTAAAGCTGAAGACCAATATTCTGATCTTTGTGAGAGTTGCGGTAGAGTTCCTGAAGAAATTACTGATCCAAAATGTTCCTTATGCGGTCAACCTCCAACAAAAGAAAAAACAACTCATTATTTCTTTAAACTCAAAAATTTTGGGGAACCTCTCTCAAAATGGCTAGATGAAAATGAACATCTGCAAAAAGATGTAAAAAAATATGTGCAAAACTGGATAAAATCTGGTTTAATTGATTGGGATATTACTAGAGACATTACTTGGGGTGTTCCTGTCCCACTTGATGGTGCAAAAGATAAGGTATTCTATGGCTGGTTTGATAACCATTTAGCATACATCTCAACTGCTCTAAAATTCTTAAACGACAAAGGCATTGATGGAAAAGAATTTTGGAACTCTGCTGACATTTATCATTTCATTGGAAAGGACATTGTGTATCATCATTACCTGTTCTTGCCTGCAATGAGATTAGGTATTGAAAGTGAATACAAACTACCTGATTACATCCCAACAAGAGGGCATCTAACACTTCAAGCAAAAAAAATCTCAAAGAGCAGAAATTGGTATATCGGCCTCAAAGAGTTCTTAGAATACTATCCTGCAGATTATCTAAGATTCTATCTTGTGTCCATCAACCCATACTCTCAAGATGACTTGAACTTTGATTGGGATGATTTTACAACTAGAATTAATTCAGAACTAATTGGTAACCTTGGAAACTTTGTTAATCGTGCATTAGGCTTTACAAAAAAAGCATTTGATGGAAAAATCCCTGACCCTGAAGATTTTGATGAAAAAGATTCTGAAGCAGAACAAAAAATCAAATCTCTTGCATCTGAAGTTGGCGCTCTAATGGAACAAAACCATCTTGATAGGGCATTAAAGAAAATTATGGAGTTTTCCTCTTACTTTAACCAATATTTTCAGCACAAAGAACCTTGGAAGAAAGGACCAGGCACTGTAAGTTGTGTCTATCTTGCAGTTAATGCAGTTAGAAGCTTGGCAATCGCATCATTTTCATTTATTCCAAAATCTGCCCAGAACATTTGGACTCAACTTGCACTAGATGGTAAAATTAATGAACAAAACTGGAATGACATGTCTGTTTTAGGAGTATCTTCAGGTCATACCCTTGGTGATGCATCTCCATTATTTGCCAGAGTTGAACCTGCAGACATTGAAAAATACAAAAAACAATTGGGACCTTCAGAATAAAATGAAACCTATTCCCAGAATTTCAACTCGAGGATACTATGATCTGAAAACTGGTAAAACTCTAAAGAAAAATAACTATTATCTTTATCCAAAAAAAGATTTTCAAAAATTAATTGACTCTAAAGAATTAACCATTATGATTCATGGCTTGAGAAATGATAATGTTGGTGCTATTGCAAAAGCAGTTTTGGCACGTAACAGATTACGCAAATTAGGATACTCTCACCCAGTAATTGGATTTAGCTATGACTCTAACACTACTGGTGCCCATTTAATCAAACATGCAAAACATGCTTTGGCTGTGGGACAAAGTATTGCAAAAAAGAATGGGCGAAATCTAGGGAAATTCATTGAAGATTTTAAAGAATCTAGCCCAAAAACAAAGATACGCTTAATGGGGCATTCTTTAGGTTCTCAAGTAATTCTTAGTACAATAGAATATCTTGCAAAAAAGAAAAAAAATTCTGGAATTCTAGAGGGGGTTTATTTCTTTGGAGCATCAATAACTGAAGATGTTCCATCTTCAAAAAAATTTGCCAAACCCCTTCAAACTGTTGTCAATAAAAAAATCCTAAATCACTATGCGCCTTCTGATGATGTTCTAAGTTGGGCTGATGACAAAAAGTATGTTTTGGGACCTTTGGGTCTTAATGGAGCAATTGGAAAACCTATCAAAAAATATCACCAGAAACTAGTCAAACCAAAAAACCATAGATTTGCAAGTTATGCTGTTGTTCTGAATACATTTCCATAGGAACATTTCGTATAGTTTTTAGTGCCTAATTCTAAAATTTCATTGTGGTAAAATCAATTAATTTTGTAGTTTTGGGCAAACAAGACATTGCATCTGAATTTGGAAAAAAAGGAACCGAAACTGATCTAACCCTTTATGATAGAAAAGAATCTGACATAATCAAAACATGGGTTGCACCAAGTGGATTCCCTGATAAAATACAACCTTTGTTTCAGGCAATTAATCTTGCAGAATACGTAATATTTCATGTTGATAAATTAGATAAATTCACAGGGGAGCAAATCATTGCACTTGATTCCTTAAAAAAAGATAAAGGAATCTTATCTCACACGTTTGAAGTTGATGAATCGAAACTAGATGCAATGATCAAAGGCACTGTTGTTGAAAAATATGTCAAAGTTGATCAGGATAAAATTAAAGAAGAGATGGATAAACTTGAACCTATTTCCACTGATGGTGTTTCTGAAATGGTCATAGACCATTGTTTTGATGTAAAGGGTGTTGGAACTGTAATTTTGGGTAAAGTCACAAATGGCAAAGTAAAACAATATGATAATCTAAAACTCTATCCTGCTGGAATTGATATACTCATAAAATCAATTCAAATGCATGATGATCCTGTTGAGGAATCCCTATGTCCTGCAAGAGTAGGTTTGGCAGTAAAAGGTGCAAAGCCTGATGAAGTTGGACGCGGAGATATTATCTCTAAAGAAGGCGTTGTAGATATTAAAACCGAAATTGAAATTGATTTTCAGAAAAGTCCTTTTTACAAAAGTGAGATTGCAGAAAACCAAGGCTGTTTGGTTAACATAGGACTACAAATCAAGGCAGCAAAATTTACTTCGATATCTCCACTTAAACTCACATTTGAAAAACCAGTTGTATGCAAATCTGGGCAAATTGCAATAATTTTGAAACCTGAATCTCCTACAATCAGAATACTGGGTAGCGGCCAAATCAAATAGTCTAATTTAATAAAATCAAAACTGTTAATTCATTATGCGAGGATTGATGTTGGGAAGGTTTCAGCCTTTTCATTTGGGTCATTTAGAATTAGTTAAACAAATTCTGGACCAATGTGATGAAGTAATTATTGCTATAACTAGTGCTCAGTTCAATTATTTAGAAAAAGATCCTTTTACTGCTGGTGAAAGAATTGAGATGATTCACAATTCTCTAAAAGAAGCAAATTTGGATTTGAAAAAATGTTTTGTCATATCTATTGAAAATCAATTCAACATTGCAACATGGGGTTCATATTTGCAATCAGCATTACCTCAATTTGATAAAGTGTATAGTGGAAATGATTATGTCTCTATGCTTTTAGCTGACTTTGGAATAACGGTTGTAAAACCTGAATTTCTAGATAGAAATCAATACAATGCAACTAGAATCCGCTCCATGATTATTTCTGATGAACACTGGAAAGATTCTGTTCCAAATGCAGTTTATGAATTCCTAACAAAGATTGATGCAAAAAATCGACTATCCGTAATTTCTAAATCTGATACCAATCCTACAGAACACTAATGGAACCTGTACGCGCTTGTCCAATTTGCCCTGAATGTGGCTCCAAGAGATTCATCAGATTGCCTGGAGATAAGGTAACTGTAAAATGCCGTTCATGTGAAAAAATCATCGAAATCTAGGTTTCATAGTTAATATTTGCAATAGAATCTGCCAAAACCATGGCACAAACATGGAAAGATACCGATATCAATCTTGATCCAATAAAAGATCAAACCATTGCTGTGATTGGTTATGGAATCCAAGGTGATGCACAAGCAAACAACATGAAAGACTCTGGTCTTAATGTAATAATTGGTCTTAAGGAAGGCGGTAACAGCTGGAAAAAAGCCGAAGCTGATGGTCACAAAGTAATGTCTGTAGCAGATGCAACAAAACAAGCAGACATTATTCACATATTGATTCCAGATATGATTCAAGGTCAAGTTTACAAAGATGAAATCGGACCAAATCTTTCTGAAGGAAAAGCATTGTCATTTTCTCATGCAGCTGCAATCTATTGGAAATGGATTGAAGCTCCAAACAATGTTGATTTAATCATGATTGCACCAAAAGGACCTGGCTCCAAAGTAAGAGAGACATATCTTGATAATTTTGGAACTCCAGCTATTGTTGCAGTTGAGCAAGACTTTACAGGAAAAGCTTGGGATAGAACATTGGGAATTGCAAAAGCAATCGGAAGTGCAAGAGCTGGATTAATCAAAACTGCTTTTAAAGAAGAAGTGGAAACTGATTGGTTTGGTGAGCAAGCAGACCTTTGTGGTGGTGCAGCTTCTATGGTGACAAATGCATTTGAAACTCTAGTTGAAGCAGGATATCAACCAGAAATTGCATACTTTGAAGTCTTACATGAGCTCAAACTCATTGTAGATATGATTCAAAGATATGGTATCAATGGAATGTGGAGACGTGTAAGTGAAACTGCAAGATATGGTGGTTTGACACGTGGACCAATGGTAATGGATACTGCAAACAAAGAGAACATGAAAAAAGTTCTAACCATGATTCAAGATGGTACATTCAACAACGAGTGGATTTCTGAATATCAGAAAAACGGCAAAGATGCATTTGACAAATACATGAAACAATATGACGAACACCAAATTGAAAAAGTTGGTAAAGAAATGCGTAAAATGATGTGGCCTGATTCCACAGAATAATTCTTTTTTCTTATATTTTTCTTAATTTACCTACACCAGTATTGATATGATCAATAATTGTAGGTAATGGTGTTCCTGGTCCAAATACATGGTCTACTCCTCCTTTGATCAAATCTTTGTGGTCAATTTCTGGAATTACTCCTCCGCCAACCACTAGAACATCGTTGATCTTTTTCTTTTTGAGGGCTTTGACTACTCTTGGGAATAATGTTCCATGAGCACCATTAAGCAAACTCATTGCAATTGCATCAACGTCTTCGTCTTCTGCAATTTGTGCAACTCGCTCTGGTGTTGCAAAAAGCCCTGAATAGATTACCTCCATTCCTGCATCTCTAAATGCACGACACAAAACAAGTGCTCCTCTATCATGTCCATCAAGACCTAATTTTGCTACCAAAATCTTGATGTTTCTTGTTTGTGTTTTTTGCTTCATGATGTTATTCGTTATTTTGTATATTTTAAATGCTTTATTTGATTTTCTGATTTTGTATTTTAATAGAAAATCTACTTAAAGAGTATCAAAATGACCTGAATTGTGGACGTTAATCCCATAAATTATGAATTAACATTTGAACCAGATCTTAAAAAATTCACATTCTTGGGAACTGAAACCATTACTGTTTCTTGCAAAAAGGCAACAAATCTAATTTCTATGGATTGTGCGGAAATCAAAATAAAATCATGTACTGTGAAATCTGACTCTAAAATCATAAAATCTACTTCAAAAACCGATGAGAAAAAAGAGAGATTATCAATTCGATTGGGAGAAAAGATCAAAGGTAAGGCAACTATTCATCTTGAATTTCAAGGAATTCTCAATGACAGACTATTGGGATTTTATCGCAGCCAATACAAACAAGGTGGAAAAACAAAGTATCTTGCAACCACACAATTTGAGGCAGCTGATGCTAGACGTGCATTTCCATGTTGGGATGAGCCTGAAGCAAAGGCAACATTTGAGATTTCAATTCTTGCTGATAACAAATTTACTGCCATATCAAACATGCCAATTTCATCAAAGAAAAAAATTAAAACAAAAACATTATACAAATTTAGAAAAACACCTGTTGTCTCAACTTACTTGATTTATCTTGGTGTTGGTGAATTTGAATACCTTACTGGAAAATCTGGTAGAGTGCAAATTAGAGTTGTAACAACTAAAGGAAACAAGTCAAAAGGAAAATATTCGCTAGAATTAGGAAAGAAGCTGTTAACGTCTTATGAAAAATATTTTGGAATAAAATACCCCTTACCAAAACTTGATCTAATTGCAATTCCTGACTTTGCGGCAGGTGCCATGGAGAATTGGGGTGCAATAACCTTTAGAGAAACAATTTTGCTTTATGATCCTAAAACATCTTCAACTAAAACAAAACAATTCATTGCCGAAGTAATTTCTCATGAAATTGCACATCAATGGTTTGGTAATCTTGTTACAATGAAGTGGTGGAATGATTTGTGGTTAAACGAAAGTTTTGCAACTTTTATGGCAACAAAGTTTGTTGACAAATTTTATCCTGAATGGAATCTGTGGGATCAATTCATTGAAGATGCCATGAATAATGCAATGGGACTAGACGCATTAAAGACAACCCATCCAATTGATGTTAAAGTAAATTCTCCTGCTGAAATTAGGGAAATCTTTGATGCAATATCTTATGATAAAGGTGGATGTGTTTTGAGAATGCTAGAAAATTATGTTGGAGAAACTAACTTTAGAGCCGGTCTGAAAAAATATCTATCTTCATTCAAGTATGGAAATGCTGCTGGCCAAGATTTGTGGGATGCAATTGGAAAGGCCTCTGGAATGCCTGTAAGTAAAATGGTAAATACGTGGCTAAAACAGCCTGGATTCCCTCAAATTGATATTTCTCAAAAAAACACTAATCTTATCATTAAACAAGACCGCTTTTTGATGGAACCCACAAAAAAATCTCAAAGAGGATTGTGGCACATTCCAATTACTTATGGTTTGGGAAAAGAAACTCAGACAAAACTTTTAACTAAAAAATCACTCTCAGTTAAGACTCCTAAAGGTCCTGGATTTGTCGCAAACATTGGACGAACTGGATTTTATCGAGTAAAATATGATGATGGTATTTTGCTTGATCTTAAGATGCTAGTTGACAAAAAACAAATTCCTCATGTGGATAGGTGGGCAATTCAAAATGATTTGTTTGCGTTATGTGTTGCAGGAAAAGAAGATGTTCAAAACTATTTGGATTTTTCAGATGCATACTTTGAAGAAGATTCTTACCTGCCTCAGACAAATGTTGCTAACAATCTTAACTTTTTAGCATTTATGACATTTTTTGAAGACTTTTCTGAAGAAATAAGAGGGTATGCAATAAACTACTTTAGGAAAATTTTATCAAATCTTGGATGGGAACCTCAAAAAACAGATGAACATACTGATGCATTTCAAAGAGGCTTTGCAATCTTTGTTCTGGGAAAACTTGGAGATGATAATGTATTAGAACATGCACAATTAAAATTCAAAGAATTTTTGAAAAACCCTTCTAAACTCCATCCTGACATTAGAGAACCAGTATTTTCTTTGGCAGCATGGACTGGAAATGCAAAAACTCATGCACAATTAATTACGTTATACAAAAAAGCAAAAACTACCGAAGAGAAACTTCGATTCCTAACGGCACTATGTAACTTCCGTGATGAAAAACTATTGTTAAAAACATTACAATTTTCTCAAACTTCTGAAGTACGCTCTCAAAATATGCAATTACCTATAATGAAAATTGCATCCAATCCATATGGGAAGAAGATTTTATGGCCTTGGTTAAAGAAAAATTGGGGCAAACTAAGCAAAAAAGTTGGTTATGGTAACCCATTGTTTAACAGAATTGTTGCAAGTATTGTGTTATTTGCAGATGATTCTATGGAACAAGACATCAAATCATTTTTCAAAAAGAATCCTACTCCTGGAACCGAAAGAACACAGGCCCAAACAATTGAAAAAATCAGAATTCATTCAAAATTCTTACGTCAAATGAGAAAAGAATTCAAATAATATGGCAAGAAAAATTCTCCCCCCAATATTTCTTGGAGTGTTTACTATTCTTGCACTAGTATTATTGACTGGGGGTGGAACTGATGATAAGGATGAACTACGTCAAACATTCCAAGTAAATGCTGTGTATTATGATACGGGTCATGTAGAAATTGCCTTTTTGGACAAGTCGGGAAAAACTGATTCTGTTGTAATGGAGATTCTTGGAATGGAAGAGACATTTCAAAAAACATTCTCTGAATCTGAATTCATTGAAATTGTTCCATTTCCAAATGAACCAAAATATGGTTGGGAAATTCATCCTGTTGTGTTAGAAATAGATCATTCCGAACTAGGACACATTCAACTAAAAACTGAAATCCATCTTCTAAGGGAACCTGTTCCTCCTGTGATATATTCAAGACCTTAGATCAGATACAAGATTTTATTGCACCTCTGAAGATTATTTTGTATTGGATTTACTTGTTGACTTGAAGAAAGGAAAACGTGGCGCAATTGCTAAAGCCATCACCGTTGTAGAAAATGATCAAAAAGAATCAAAAAAACTCTTAAAGAAAATTTTCAAAAATACTGGAACATCCATAATTATTGGAATTACTGGACCATCTGGTGCTGGAAAAAGTTCTTTGATTAACAAGACCGCAGTGGCAATGAAGAAACTAGGCACAAAACCTGCTGTTTTAGCAGTAGACCCAACTAGTCATGTTACTGGTGGTGCAATTTTGGGTGATAGAGTTAGAATGACTGAATCCACTGATTCAGGAACTTATATTCGAAGCATTGCATCTCGTGGTGCAACAGGAGCTGTATCTCGTTCTCTTCGAAATAGTATTCGTGTTTTAGAATATGCTGGATTTAATCCAATTATTATTGAAAGTGTTGGAGCTGGACAAACTGAAGTTGAAATATCAAATATCGCAGACATTACTGTTGTAGTCTTTAATCCAAATACTGGAGATAGCATACAAACAATCAAAGCTGGTCTGACTGAAATTGGAGATATCTATCTTGTAAACAAGAGCGACCTTAGTGGAACAAATCAACTCTTTGATGCAGTACGGGACTTTATTGGGGGTTCTGAGAGAAATCCTACCATTCTCAAAACATCTGTAAAAAAGAACACTGGAATTACTGAATTTGCAAAAACTCTCAAAAAAATGATGGTATTAAAAAAGAAATCAAAGAAACAAAAGGATCAAGAACGATTGGAGGCAGAACTAAAAGATATTGTTTTAAATAACATACGTGAAAAGATTGATGACATATTGGATTCTGATAAAACATTTTCAAAATACTTGAAAAAATTACAAACTAAAGACATTGACCCATTTGATGCAGGAGATAAAATTACAAAATCAATGTTAAAGTGATGAATAATGGTAGCAAAAAAATCAAAAACAAAAAAACCTGAAAAAAAAGTCTTTACTGACTCTAGTTTCCCGGTAAAACGAATCTATCAAAAATCATCAAAGAAAAGACCGACTGAAGATGCTGGTAAATATCCATTTACCCGAGGTATTCATCCTGGAATGTTCCGTGATAGATTCTGGACTATGCGACAGTATTCTGGATTCGGTGATGCTAAACTCACTAATGAGCGATTCAAGTTTATGCTTGAAAAAGGACAAACTGGACTTTCAATGGCTTTTGATCTTCCGACACAAATTGGTTATGATTCAGATTCTCTTCAAGCAGAAGGAGAAGTTGGAAAAGTAGGTGTCTCAATTACATCAATCAAAGACATGATGACTGCATTTGATGGAATTCCTCTTGGAAAGGTCAGCTCTTCAATGACAATTAATTCTACAGCATCAACATTACTTGCATACTATATTGCAGTTGGAGAATCTCAAGGATTCAAAAGCCATGAACTACGTGGAACAACTCAAAATGATATTCTCAAAGAATACATTGCAAGAAATACCTACATCTATCCACCGCAACCATCTATGAGATTAATTGGTGACATGATTGGATATTGTGCAGAAAAAGTCCCTTCGTGGTACCCTGTATCAATTTCTGGTTACCATATGAGAGAAGCAGGATGTACTGCAACACAAGAAGTTGCATTTACTTTGGCAAATGCAATTGCTTACATTCAAACATGTTTGGATAAAGGATTGAAAATTGATGACTTTGCACCACGTTTGTCATTCTTCTTTTGTTGTACAATAGAATTCTTTGAAGAAGTTGCAAAGTTTAGAGTTGCAAGAAAAGTTTATGCACAAATTCTCAAAGAAATGTTTAATGCAAAAAACCCAAAATCATTGCAACTTAAATTCCATACTCAGACAAGTGGTGAATCATTAACTGCGCAACAATCTGATAACAACATTATCCGTGTAGCAATTCAAACAATGGCTGCAGTAGCTGGTGGTACTCAATCTCTTCATACAAACTCTAGAGATGAAGCATTGGCCCTTCCAACACAGGAATCTGCAAAAATAGCCTTGAGAACTCAGCAAATTGTTGCCCATGAGAGTGGAATTACAAAGACTGCAGACCCCCTTGGTGGCTCTTACTATCTTGAAGAACTATCTGATCAAATCGAAGATGGTGTTTGGAAATATCTCAAGAAGATTCAGAAAATGGGTGGCTCTGTAAAAGCAATTGAGAAAGGATTCTTCCAATCTGAAATTAGAGCAAATGCTTATCGTCTAAAGAAGGAAACTGATGATGGTGAAAGAATTCTAGTTGGTGTTAACAAATATGCTGAAGAAGAAGAACAACCAGAATTACTTCGAATTGGTGGTAAAGTTGAGATTCAACAGAAAAAAGCACTAAAACAATTACGTTCATCAAGAGACAAAAAGAAATGGGAAAAAGCATTATCTGCAATGCAAAGTGCAGCTGATACTGATGAGAATCTTATGCCTTACATAATTACTGCTGCAAAAGCTTATGCTACCACTGGTGAAATTAGTAATGCTTTCCGTGAAGTCTTTGGTGAGTATCGTCCAAAGGAGGTCTTTTAGATGAAGATTGATCATATTGCAATTGCAGTAAATGATGTTGAAGAATCCGCCAAAGTTTACCAACAAGCATTGGGGGTTGACTCTGTAGAATTTGAAACAGTAGAATCTGAAGGTGTCAAAGTTGCAATTATCCATTTAGAAAATGGCCGTGTAGAATTAATGCAACCAACAAATGATGACAGCCCCATCAAAAAATTCTTGGAGAAAAAAGGTCAAGGATTGCACCATATGGCATTAGAAACTGACAATATTGAAGGTGAGGTAGAAAGAATGGAAGGCTGTGGTATTCAATTTCTAGGACAAATAAGATCTGGTTCTGCAGGCACAAAAGTTACTTTCATTCATCCAAAATCACTTCACGGTGTTTTGGCTGAACTCTGTGCTCATCCCAAGTAGTTTGACATAACCATAAATTCTACTACCCTAAGATATGATTGTATGAAAATTCGTACTCAACTGATATTCTTCTTTTCAATTGTTATTGTTTTTAGTGTGGGAATTTCTTCATATTTTGCAATCTATTATACTGAATCAAGCATTATTGATGCTGAAATTGCAAAAATGAATACTCACAATGCTGAAATTATGCATGAAATAGAAACTCTGCATCAAAGAGCCTCTGAAGATCTTGTCTTTACTTTGAAAAATCCAAAATTCGTAGAGTATTTTGAATTACCTGAGACAAAGGCTGGAAATGTATATGATGAAAATGGTGTCTTGCAATTCACTGAGAAACAACGAGAAATTAAACAAGAATTAGAACAATGGACATATCATTTTCAAAATAAATTTGATGTTGATGAAACTTGTATCATTGATGCAACCGGACAAGAGCACGCAAGATTGGTATTGAGTCAAATCGAAGTAGATGAAAATCTTTCACCTGAAGAAGCAACAGCCTCATTCTTTGAACCCTCCTTTATGAAACAAAAAAATGAGGTTCATGTTCAATACCCCTATGTCTCCCCTGACACTGAAAGATGGGTCTTTGCATACACTTCTCCTGTGTTCCTTCATCTGTACACATATCTGTAGAATGCTCTGATGATATCATTCAGTGTGATCCTGACAAAATTCAGATTGTTTTAATGAATATCATTAACAACGCTCTTGAAGCAGTAGAACAAGACGGAAAAATAACAATATCTTCTAACAAATCAAATCATGATAATCAAATTCAAATTAGTGACAATGGTCCTGGAATTCCTTCAGAAAACATGGCAAAAATATTTGATTCATTATTTACAACAAAACCTTCTGGTACGGGTTTAGGATTGTCATTCTGTAAGTCTGTGTTAGAACAACATGGGGGTTCTATTTCTGTGTCTCAAAATCCTACCACATTTACTATTTCATTTCCTAAAAAATCCATAGTTAAAAAATCAAAAGGATAACTATTCCATCATCTTTAGTGTATCTGAGGCTGTAATGATTCCTACAATCTTTGATTTTTTTGTAACTAGTATACACTTAGAGTATCTGATTAATGGAACTAGTACATTTGCAGGTGTCTCAAAATCTACAATTGGTGGAACAGGATCCATAGTATCTGCAAGTTTTGCATTCTTTAATTCAGCTTCTCCAATATCTGCCAGATGCTTTACAATTCCATCCTCTGAGACTACTCCTACTATCTCTTTTTCATCAAATACTGGAATTTGACTGATTGATAATTGATGCATCTTCTTTATTGCATCATGAAGTGTATTTGATGGCTTCATCTTTACAATATCTTGGCTGCAAAAATCTCCTGCTTTGTGAGATGATGATCTTCCTTCTAGGTTAGATAAATTCTCAAAAATTTTTTTTGCAGTTTCATAACTTGGCTGACTTCGCCTTGATTCTATTTGATTAATCATGGATGTACTCACCCCAGTCATTCCTGCAAGCTTTTTTTGGGTGATGCCTAATTTTTGCCTCATCTGCTTTATTGATTCGATATTTGGTAGCATTTGGGATTTAGTAAGGCTTAATCTCTATTAAATTATACTGGATTATTTTTTCTTTGAATACTCAATTGATGCTTGTGCTGCTGCAACAATTGCAATAGGAATTCTATGAGGTGATGCACTAACATAGCTTAATCCTGCTTTATGGCAGAATTTGATAGAACTTGGGTCTCCTCCGTGTTCTCCACAAATCCCAACTTCCATATTCTTTCTTATTCTTCGACCATTGGCAATTCCAATTTTGATTAAACTACCTACACCGTTAACATCAATTGATTGAAATGGACTTCTTTCTAACAGTTCTTTTTCCATGTATTCTGGAAGGAACTTTCCTTCTACATCTTCTCTACTGAAACTAAACGTTCCTTGTGTCAAGTCATTAGTACCAAAACTAAAGAATTCTGCAGTTGTTGCAAGTTCATTGGCTGTTAATGCAGCTCTTACTACCTCAATCATTGTACCAAAGTTAATTGTTAATTTCATTTTGTTTTTTGTCTCAACTTCTTTTTTTATTTTATCATAAATCTTCTTTATGTGGTTTAATTCTGCAATACTGCTAATTTGTGGAATCATAATTTGTGGATGTGCTTTTACTTTTTTCTTTGTCAATTCCACTAATGCCTCAAACACTGCACGAATCTGCATCTCATAAATTTCAGGATACGTAATTCCAACTCTTACTCCCCTGTGTCCCATCATTGGATTGACTTCTGCCAACTCCCTTGCTCGCTTTAAAATAATTTTGGCCTCCTTGAGTTCTTTTGTTGCCTTTTTCTTCTCTAACTTGTGGATTTTTTCAGCTAGTTCTTCAGGATTTGGCAAGAATTCATGTAATGGTGGATCTAGTAATCTGATTGTTACTTCGTATCCTTCCATTGCCTTTAGAATTTGAATAAAGTCGCTTTTTTGTAATTGCCCTAATTTTTTGAGAACTTTTCCTCGTTCTTCAATATTTTCAGCCATGATCATATCGACAAATAGGCCAATCCTGTCACTTGCATTAAACATCCTCTCCGTTCTACAAAGACCAATACCTTGAGCACCAAATTGTCTTGCAAGTTTTGCAGCTTCTGGAGTATCTGCATTGGCACGAATGCCTAATGATTTTGTTTTTTGTGCCCAACTTAAAATCTGCTCAAAGTCCTTTGTTACTTTTGGCTCTACAGTTGGAACTTCTCCAATTAGGACTGTACCTGCACTACCGTCAATAGTAATAGTTTCACCTTCTTTTACTGTGATGCCGTTTGCAGCACATGTGTTGTTGTCATAATTGATTTTTAATTCTGAGCATCCTACAATGCATGGTTTGCCCATTCCTCTTGATACGATTGCAGCATGAGATGATTTTCCACCTAAACTAGTCAAAACTCCTTCTGATGAAAAGAATGCCGGCACATCTTCGGGTTTTGTTTCTTTTCTAATTAAGATAATTTTTTTTCCTGCCTCTCCTAACTCTATTGCCTTTTTTACATCAAATACTGCAATTCCACTTGCAGCTCCTGGAGACGCTGCAATTCCTTTAGCTAATTGCTTGTGATTTTTAACTTTTGATTCATCCATAGTTCTATGAAGTAATGCCTCTAGCTGTTGTGCAGGAATTCTTGTCAGTGCTTTGTTTTTATCAATTAGTTTTTCTTTTACCATGTCTACTGATGTTTTAATTAATGCAATTGCACTCATCTTTGCAGTTCTTGTTTGCAACAGGTAAAATTTTCCTTGCTCTATGGTAAATTCAATATCTTGTGGTTCTCTGAAATGTTTTTCTAATTTTGAGCATGCGTTACTTAATTCCTTGTAAGATTTTGGCATTTCTTTTTTTAATAGAGAAACATTTTTTCCAGTTCTAACTCCTGCAACCACATCTTCTCCCTGTGCGTTGATAAGATATTCTCCCTCAATCTCTTTTTTACCATTATGTCCATTTCTTGTAAATACTACTCCAGTTGCACTGTCATCTCCCATGTTTCCAAATACCATGGTAACAACATTGACTGCAGTTCCATTTGCAATGTCTTTTGTTATGTTGTTTTTTTCACGATAAACAATTGCTCTCTCACCCATCCAACTTTTGAATACGGCCTCAATTGCTAATCCTAACTGCTCATTAGGTGAATCTGGAAATTTTCTTTTTGTGTGTGACTCGCAGATTCTTTTATACTCTGATACAATTTTCTTTAGTGATTCAACACTTAACTGACTATCATCTTTTACTTTTTGTTTAGTTTTTGCAGATTCAAGCACATGATCAAATTTTTCATCATTTACTCCAAATACTACTTTACCAAATAATTGAATAAACCTCCTATAGGAATCCCATGCAAAACGTGGATTCTTTGTTTGCTTTGCTAGGCCTCCTACGGTTTTTTCATTTAACCCTAAATTCAAAATTGTGTCCATCATTCCTGGCATTGATATGGCTGCCCCTGAGCGAACTGATACTAGTAATGGGTTTTTAGTTGAGTTCCATTGTTTTCCTGTCTTCTTTTCAATTTTTTCAATATTTTTCATAACTAATGGCATTACATCTTTTGGAAGTTTTCTGTTATTATCATAGTATTTGTTACAAACCTCAGTCGTAATTGTAAATCCTGGTGGTACCGGAAGCTTTAGTCGAGTCATTTCGCTTAATCCTGCGCCTTTCCCGCCTAGAAGCATCCTGTTTTCGCTATCTGCCTCCTCAAATGCATAAACTGGTTTTGTTTTTGCCATGCAAAAATGCGTAAATTTTTTGGCTTTTTAAACTAATGCCTTGGCAAATTCAGAAATTATTTTATCCCAATTTTTTGCTTTGATTATACCACTTGCAACTAGGATTCCTTTGGAACCTAATTCCACTGCCTTTAAAACATCTTTTCCAGAAACAATTCCTGCTCCACAAAGAAGTTTTGTATTGTTTTGTGCACTTTTTACAGCAATTGTTGCTTCTGTTATCAATTCTGGTCTTTCAGTTGATACAGCTTTGCCTGATCCTATGAGTTCTGGTGGCTCTATTGCAATATAATCTGGATTTAGTTTGGCATATTTTTTTGCCTCTGCCACATCTTTAACACAAACAATTGATGTCATCTTGAGATCTTTTAATTTCAATACTAATTTTTGAATTTCCTTTGATGTAATTCTGTGTTCACTGTGATTGATTAACGATCCATTCACTTTTGATTTTTTTAACAGTTCTGGAATTACAAAACCTGTTGTGCTTCCCACTTTGGAATTATCTACATGTTGTGCAAAAATTGGAATTGAACTGGTAGCTACCACTCCAATTAGATGTTGAGGTGGACAGATTGCAATTTTTATTTTAAATTTTTTTGAAATTTTTTCAGCAGTTTTTACAAATTTTATAATTTTGTCCCCTGAAATTTCTTCATAATTTTTACAATTGATTACAAACATCTTCTTTGAGCCTTCTTGTATTGTATTTAATCTTTAATTAAATGAATCAACTTGACGTTTAAACACCCTTTTTACCATAATATGCGTGAAAAAATCAGGTACAGGAAACAAGTCTCGATCAATCCTTATCTTTGAACAATATGTTCAAAGCTCTAAAACTAGAGAGCAATACCTGTATCATTTAACCAAATTTGCAGAGCATTATCATCTAAAATCCATTGATTCTATCTTATTCTTTGACATCAATGATCTAAAGGAGAAAATTGAGGACTATGTTTATTATTCAAGAATGAGGGTAAAAGTGTAATCTATATCCGTTTGATTCTCTTTGCATTACAGTCATTCTGTGATGCTAATGATATTGAGGGGGTTAATTGGAAAAAAATTAGAAGATTACTAGGTAAAAAGCAGAAACCAAAGAAATCAAGACCTTTTACAACTGATGAAATCAAACTCATGTTAGGTGTTACAAAAGAACTTAGAAGTAAGGCAATTCTTTTGTTTCTAAGTTCTTCAGGTGTTAGACGAGAGGCTTTGACAGAATTAAAGATAGGACATCTAAAAGAAATGCCAAATGATTGTCTAGCAGTTACGGTTTATGCTGATACTGATGAAGAATACATTACTTTCATCAATAAAGAAGCTAAAGAAGCACTAACAAGATACTTTGAAAAAAGAAAGAAGGATGGAGAAAGTTTAGATCCTGATCACCCTGTATTTAGAACAAAGTACACATTAGCTATTTCAAAACCTAAAGTTGTCTCTGAAAAGACAGTTTCAAATTTAGTTCATAGAGCAAAAACAAATTCTGGAATCAATCTAAACGATGAAGCAAATATGTTGTGTCATGCCTTTAGACGAAGATTCAACCCAATTCTAAAATTAAACAACAATGCAAACAACCCCTTAATTGAACGCCTTATGGGCCATGATATGAAGTTGGATAATGCTTATTTTCAACCAACAATAGAAAATCTATTTGAAGAATATCAAAAGGGCGTATCAAATCTAGTAATCGATGATAAGGAACGAGTCTTAGAAGAAAAGAAGAAAGTAGAACAAGAAAAAGAGGAACTAATCAAAATAAAGGAAGAAAATGAGAATTGGCAAAAGAAATACGCCCATGAAAGAAGAAAACAGGAAACAGAATATTATACAAAAGAACAGGTTGACGAACTACTAAAAAATCTAAAAAAATAATCTGAACTCGAATGAAGTTTTATCTTCGTTAACATCAAAATTATAACAATGAGTTTATTTGTCCAAATGAAAAAAAGTTCAACATTATATTATAGAAAAAAACATCAGCTATGCCGTAACAAAAATGACAAGTGCGGGTGTGATTGTCACCTAGTCGAAAAGAATCAACACAAACTAGACCAGGGGGTCTAACTTGGGGCGTTTACTAAAAGCACGAAAGCGAGCACAAAATAAGGTTATTCCGCTAATCGAATCAAGCGTGACACCGTTAAACAGGGTGGGCGGTTCATATCTTCAAATGATAGAAGCAAGCAACAGGCCGACCAACAACTAAAGGACGCCTCGCTTAATGATCCCGTAGCACAGATTAACGCCTTAGAAAACCAATTTATAGCAAGCGGGGATTAACCCCGGCAGAAATAGACGGCATCAATAAAACCCGAAGCGGTCAGGGGTTTAGAAAAGGATCCAGTAAGCAAACTATTGAGATAGTAAAGAAACAAATCCGCGATAGGGTATCAAGGGATGCTTAAATAAAACAAGCAAAATTAGATAAAATTAAACAACTAGAATCTGAAATTACAGCATTAAAGAAACCCGCTCGCGCTTCATGTCCCGGCCGTATAAGAATCGCAAAATTGCGAAGTCAATAATAAAAGAAAAAGAGCAAGCAATAGTAAATTTACGTGGGGATCTTATAACCATTGATAAAAACAATAAAATCACATTACAAAAACAACAGGCAGAAATAATGAATGAATATTCTAATCTCCGAGTTGCTTTCTACAGTAACATCAAACCGAATGAACTATAATTTTTGTAAATGTTTGTTCAAATGAACACACAATTTTGATGTTTGTTCAAATGAACATTTTCTAATTTAAATTTCAACTGTAAAATATATTCAATCCAAATTGAAACAAATAATAAATACCATGAAAATAATAGCACATACTATAATATTTGATAAATCATGGTAAAAAAGAAACTACAAAGATTTGCCAGTTAGTTCTACTTCTGTGAGTGGATTAGAAAAAGTATTAATCATCAATTTAGATGAATCACGTTTTGAAGAAGGTAAAGATAGAGCATATTATGTTGCTTTATTTGAAGAAAGATTCTCCGACATACCTGTCAAAATAAGATTTAATGTTGCTGTGGCTGAAAGTTGTAATGGTGTAGGAAGTAATTGTGATCCATTAGTAGGCGGAATCAAAATTGAAGCAAAAAACCACGTTATTGCTCAATGGCATTACCAATTGAGCGAAATGGTGTTGATGGATTCCTTACTGCTGCTCATTGTGTAGATGATGGTTCAGGTTCAGCTGATGACGTTTTCCAACCAACAGAAGATTGGCCTGGATGGAACAAAGTTGGAGATGTATTTATTATTGCAGACAATGCAGATTGTGACTGTGCTTGGGTAGATCAAAGCAGTTCTGAAACAAATGAAGAAGCTGTTTGGGATGGTTATAACTCATGGGAATATATAACAAGTTATAACAACAGGCCAACAAGTGGAACATATGTTCTAGTTCATGGTGCAACAAGCTCTTTAGGTTGGACAACAGTAGATGATCCAAATTCATCATGGTATAACCCTGATACGGGAATTACTTATGATGCAGTTCTTACAGTAGCTCATGTTACTGCTGGTGGTGACAGTGGTGGTGCATGGACTAATTGGGATTCTGATGAGTTTATGGGAATTCATGCTGCAGGGGATTCTGCAGGTTCCTATTTCACACCTTGGGAAAACGTCAATGATTCAACAACCGGTGTAGGTCCATTAGGATAAATCACCCTTTCTTTTTTATTTTAAAATATGAATATTCTAGTTTATATTGCAATTGCAACAATTACTGTAATAGGTATCGCAATCAGTGTTATTTTCTTTTTGAATTTCACTCCTACTGAAAAATTAGAATTATGTGCCGGAATCTATGATGATATGATAAAAAATAAAAATTCTGAAGAATTACGGTGGCAATATGATGCAAATAATTGCTCAGATTCGATCTTGCAGTGGGCACCTCTAGCAGAATCAGAAGTGACAATTCCAGAGTAAAAAGACATCCACGATTATTACGCCAAGGAATAGTATTGGTGTAAGGATGAGCAACAATACCTTAATCCTGACTTGTAACCACAAGGCATGGGCAAGAATAAAGTCATACTGCGCAGAAGCAGAATCTCAAATTATCTTGATGAACATGAGACAGTGGGAATTGACCAGCCAAAACTAATTTCTGAAGAACTTGGAATAAACTATGACACTAAAAAATGACCTGCGTTGGTTTGACAACCAGTTAAAGAATAGACTCAAGGGGATAATCTACATGTGTTTTTGAAAAAGACTTTATCCAAAAGAGACCGCATACACCAAATCCAACTTGAGGTAAAAGAGATTGCAAGGAACAGCAAGGATCCACGTGTGCAGCTAAAGGCATACCAGGTTGAACTCAAGGCAATACATGACGAGTTTGATATATAGTCTGATGGCATTGCTCTAATCCAAGACGAGTTAGAATCAAGGAAATGTGGCAGACAAAGCTAAGCAGGAAACTGTCCCAGAATAATGAATACCGCTCCTTTCCAGTACTGACATCCAACCTCTATGACTGGGCAAATACAGTAAGGACAAACATCGGAAACGAAAAAAGAAATTTCAAGAGATGATTGTTCTATTAGGATTCAAGTATTGAATTGAGAAAGATAAATCTGGACATCAAAGATAAAGATTATCTTGATTTTCTGCCAATCTGTATCGAGGAGGAATTATCAGTTGAAGATAAGCTCAAAAACATCATAAAATATCATCTAATTACCTAATAGGAATAGAGTAAAACTAAGGAATCAAAGATTGATGTAAAAGCCGATCAAATGGGGTTTAGCTCGTAAAAGCATTATCATAGCTTTAATTTAACCTCTTAATTTTCTATCGTATATTTTCTTCATTCCTAATACTATCATCATCAAGGCAATTGCAGCTACATTTGTTCCGATGATAAACACGTCTTCTACTATTATCCCATAAATCAGCCATAAAATTGCACCAGCTGATATGAATATCATCAAAAATTTTGAAACATCTTTGAGACTTTTTGTTTTATACCCCTTGTAGATTTGTTCTACCCATCCTGTTAGAATAAGAATCCCTGCAGCCACTCCTAGAATGGTAAGTAATGTACTGTCAACTTCCATTCTATTTTCACTAATTCCAGAAAAACTCGTCTAATCCTGTTTGCTTTGGTTTTCCCAAAATTGTGTCAAAATCCAAGTCCATTGATGATGTAATTTGCTCAAGTGTTGATTCCATAAATTCCATGTATTTTTTAGAATCAATCTCTTCTTTTTTTGCCATTTCTACAGGCTTAACTCCGGGTTTGTTTAGAATTTTGATGTATGATATCCTATCTCCTTTTTTTATTTCTCTTATGGACTCTAATTGTTTTGCTGCACGGATATGCTGTGGGATTGTCTTGGTGTATTCAGATGGAGCCTTACTAAGCATTACATTAAATGTTAAATCTTCAAGAGGAATTTCTTTTGACTCAACTTTTTTTCCACATGTTGCAATCTTTTCAGAGATCTGTTTTTTTGCTTTTTCAAAACCCTCCGCTGTTTGAACTTCAGATAACACGTCAAGTAATTCATAAAATAATTTTTTAATAAATGGAGGGGTGTGAGATTTTTTTCCTGTCAGTCCTTTAACGTCTACTTTACCTTCTTTAGTAACTCCCAGATAGTTTTTCTTTCTGTTACTTAGCACACAATATCTGTATGTTTTATCAATCTCTAAATCAACACCGTGATCTTTTTTTGCTTGTTCAATTACTGTTTGAATTTGTTCTTTAGTTGGCTTTTTTATAAATAACGAATCTGTATCTCCATAAAGTACTTCAATACCTGCAGATTCACATTTTTTGATTGTCTCTAAAATTGTATGTCTTCCAATTGCAGTAGTGGCTTCAGCTGCAGGCAGAAAATATAATGGAAATATTTCAGCTCCCATTACCCCATAACTTGCATTTAGAATTACCTTAAGTGCTTGACTTACTACTGTGTATTGCTGCCTTTGTTCTTCAGTTAGTGTCTCTTTTTTTGATAAACTCTTGTAGTAATTTACCCTCAGATCTCTTAATGAGCCAATAATCATTGATGTCAAGCCATTTCTCTTTGAGCATGTCCAGTGATTTGTTCCTGGGATTGAATTTTTTTTGCATTCTTCATGTGGGCATCTTACTGTTTCATACGAAAGGTTTCTGACTTTGATTATGCTTGGATATAGACTTGCAAAATCCATCACAACTACATCAAAATGAATTCCTTCTTTTGGTTCGACCACTAGCCCTCCTCTGTATTTTTTATCTTTGATTACTGCATCTGACATCACTCCTTCTGATCTTCTTTCAAGTTCCTGCCTTTTTGGAATTAGGCAATTTCTTTTTCTATGTTCGTAATACAAAAGACTACGAATCCATTGAGATACTCCCATTCTTGCAATATCGTCAATTGGCATTCTTGCAATTCTTGAAATAATGACTAGTAACTGCATCAACAATTCACTGTTAAAACTGGTAAGCTCGTACGTCAGCAGGGCATCATTGTAACAATAATTTGCAGTCTGGTAGAGTGATAATTGATCAAACTCTAATCCATAGTCTATCTTTTCTTTTCCTAGTAACGCTTTTGAAACTTCGTTTAATGAGAAATTTGTATATTTTTGACTAAAGGCATAGATTTGAAATGATCTGTTTGAAAATGTTCTATACAAATCAAGATGAACCCCTTCTTTGAGTGTTGCAGAATCCCTCATCATATAAAATGGATTCTCTGAATTTTTAATCCCTAGTCTCTCTGCTCTGTTGTATAGATATGGCAAATCAAATTCATCTCCGTTGTATGTTACAACAAATGGAAATTCTTTGATTATCTTGAATGCATCATAAATCATCTCTTTTTCTTTATCTAAATCATAAAATGTTACTTTGATGTTTTGATCTAATTCATTTGTACCTTGTTCTGTTCCTTCTGTTTTGAGCACAAAAATCTGGTCAAATCCATCTGTTCCTTTCATACCTATTGCTGTAACTTTTTTTTCTGCAATCTTTGGATCTGGTATTCTGCCAATTTCGGCTTCAACTTCTATATCTACACTTAGTCTTTTGATCTTTGGAATTGGTTGGTTAAGTAAATCTGCCCATTCAGAAACAAATTTTTTGAATCCTTCAGCATCTACCATGCTTTCACTATCGACCTTATCCCATAACAAACTCTTTAGTGCAATCTTCACCTCGTCAGAAATTTCTAAATCATGTGGCTTTATCTTCCCACCAATTACTTCGTAATATTTTCCAACTATTAGCTTTCTATCATACAGATAATTCTCATAATACTTGATATCTGATTCCCATGTTTCAATTACATTTCTTATGCTTTTGTCTCCTGATGTTCCTCCAATTGCTAGCGGATCTGCTACAGTGATCTTTGACATGTCTATTTCTTTGTCTTTCATCAAATCATATCTCTGAACTGTTTTAATTTCTAAAACATCGTCTCTTTCTTGAAGAAAGTCTAATTCCTCTGGAGCAAGTCTTGAGTAGCAATATGGTTTATGGCCAATCTCATCTTTCCACAAAAACAATTTTTGAGACTCTGGTTCGTAGAATTTTAGAACTGCTGATTTTGAGTTATTATCATATGTTGCTGATACTAGTAGTGCTGGTGGCATTGATTCAATTCTTTTTGATTCTTCCATATTGACTTGCATTTTATCATCCAGAATTGTATTTGTTAACTAGTTTTTGAGCCCACTTTGCAATTTTTGCTTTGTCTAATTGGACCACCTCGACACCTGCTTCTTTTAACAAGTCAAAGTCTGTTTCTGGATAAGAGTCAAGACATACAAATTTTCTAATTCCAATTGTGATTGCCATCTTGGTGCATTCTAAACATGGAACAAATGTTGTGTATAGTATTGCTCCTTCTACGCCTGCCTCTATGCCTAAAATTGCACAATGCATTATTGCATTAGCTTCTGCATGATTGCAAAGACATCTGTCCAGTGACGCACCTGACTCTATCTTTCCTTCCATTCTTAATTGACATCTCTTACATCCTCCATCAAAACAATTTTTAATTCCGGGAGGTGTTCCATTATATCCTGTTGCTAATTGTCTGTGATTTCTGACAATTACTGCTCCCACTTGTCTTGTTACGCAATTTGAACGCAATTTTGCAAGTTCAGCTTGTAGCATAAAGTATTCATCCCAATTTGGCCTCTCGAAAGTATTCAACACCAATTCTGTCTGTCTGTTCAATATATGGGTCACGTTATTGTCAGATATTTTTGCGATCAACTTTGTTTAGAAATCATATACACAAACTTCTTTAGCATCTTTGGGGCTAATGTTTTGATGGCAAGTTATACAACCGAAGTAAGTGCTATTCATAAAAAATTCAATAATGCTGTAAAAAGAGCAAAGACCAAAAAATCTTTGAACAAAGCTTACAGTGTTCATAAAAAAGCACATGAGCGCTTATTGAAAAAACATCTTCGTGAGGAGACTGTTATGATTAACAAAGCAAAGAAAAAACTAGACTAGTTTTCTTTCTTTTTTTATTTTTTATTGAGATTTTGGGCTAATTCTAAGAATTTGTCAATTATTATTTTTGGTTGCGAGTCTGCTAATGCCAACATTGCTTTTCCCATTTCAGATATTATTGTCTGTTGTTCTTGTGTGAGATCTTTTTTGATTGATTCATATTTCTCTAAATATTCTTCAACTACTCTCCAATTAGGATCTTGATTCAAAGACTCTAGTAGTGATTGGAAATATTCTTCATTGTCATCTTTTTCACTCATACTTTTGACAAATAATAATCGGATAAAAATAGACTTGTTTTCATTAAATATGATGCAAAAGTGCCTGTCTCAGGCATAAATTCCTCTTAATCTGAAATTGTAAGGATGTATTTGTCAATGGTTAACTACACGAAAGCATAAAATCAATAAATTACAAATTTTCTTTATACATTGACTGAATTTATTGAAAAAAAATATGTCAAAAAAGACTCTATTGAAAAACGAGACTATCAAGTAAATCTTGCAAATCAAGCTATAACTGAAAATTGTATTGTTGTTTTACCGACTGGTCTTGGAAAAACAGCAATTGCATTACAAGTTATTGCAGAATATCTTTCCAAAAGTACTGGTGGTGCATTGTTTTTAGCACCAACACGAGTTCTTGTTAACCAACATTATGAATTTCTAAAAGAAAATTTGCTTTTAGATGACATCTCATTAATTACTGGAGAAGACACCATTCAAAAAAGAACCAAGTTATGGAATAATAGTGTAATATGTGCAACTCCTGAAATTGCAAAAAATGATTTGGATAGAGGCATTGTTTCATCTAGCCAATTTAACCTTGTAATTTTTGATGAAGTTCATAGAACGGTTGGAGATTATGCATACTCTGGAATTGCAGAACGTTTTGTAAATTCTGATGCAAGAATTGTTGGAATGACTGCTACTTTGCCAAGTGAAAAAGACAAGGCAACTGAAATTCTCACCAAACTAAAAATTGCAAGTGTTGCTGAAAGAACAGAAAATAGTCCTGATGTCAAACTATACACCCAAGAAACAAACACTGAATGGATAACTGTTGAACTCCCACCCGAACTAAAATCTATTCAAAAATTATTAAAATTGGCACTTGATCAAAGATACGACACACTACGAAATAATGGAATCAAACTTGCTGAACAACAATCTCTTTCTGCATTATTAAGAATTAGGCAGTTTGTATTGAACCAAAACAGACGTTCTGCAAAACCATTATTCACTGCAATTCGAATTCACTATGCATTAAACATACTTGAGGCACATGGGATTACACCTTTCTTGAAATTTTGTGAGCGTGCTCAGGCAAAAAAAGGTGTAGGAGTAAAAGAACTCTTTGAAGTTGATCCCAATTTTACTCGTGCAGTACATCTTGCAAAAGAAGCTCAATCCCGTGGAATCGAACATTCAAAAATTCCAAAACTCAAAGATATCCTTGAATCAGTACCTGGTAAAGCATTAATCTTTACTAGTTATCGTGATTCAGTTGATTTGATCTACAACAAACTAACCGAATTAGGAGTCTCTGCAGGAATTTTAATTGGAAAAGCAGGAGAAACAGGATTAAAACAAAAAAAGCAAATTGAAACTGTACAGAAATTTCGAGATGGAATATTTGATGTTTTAATTGCAACTCGTGTTGGAGAAGAGGGGTTGGATATTGCTGAAGTAAATCAAGTTATTTTTTATGATAATGTTCCAAGCTCTGTTAGATTCATTCAAAGAAGAGGTAGAACTGGTAGAAAAGATACTGGAAAATTAGTTGTATTGATTGCAAAAAATACTATTGATGAAACATATTATTGGATTGGAAAACGAAAAATGACTGCATCAAAATCTATGGGAGATAAAATGACCAAGGTGTTAGAGAAAAATCAAGAAATTGCTTCTAAAAAAACTGGACTAGATGCATTTATCTAATTTTGAAATTGTTTTGTAATTTCTTGAAAAATATTTTGTTTTCTTTGAATGATTTTATTTTTAATTCCTGATTCTAAATGATGTGTACTGCTGCCTTTTGCTACCAGCAGATTTTCTAATCTAATGTCAAATTGATTATCTAGAAAATTCATCACTCCTTCAAATCCTCCTTCTAACTCCAAATTTTCAAATGCATCTTTTGCTAGATTGTTGACTGATTTTTCTAAATACTCTAAAATTTCATTAATTTCTTTTTGTGTCATTACTGTCATTCTTATCTTTAGGTATGAATTCATGTTTATTTTATTTTGGTTTTTAGATGTCAAAATTGATACTGTTACTCTAAACTATTGTTTGAGAGCTTGTTGTATTGAAATCTAACAAGTCCAAAGAAATGGAAGAATTAATACAAAAAGAAAAACTCTTACACAAAGAAATTCGTGCTGATTTTAAGAAAATAAGTCAAAAAATTACTGACGACTTTGAAAAAGCATTAAATTCAAAATCAAAAAAATAACTATCCCAACCTTTTGATGATGTGATATCCAAATTCTGATTTTATCGGTTCAGATACTTCTCCGATTTGAAGTTTGAAAGCTGTATCTTCAAATGGTTTTACCATCATTCCTTTTGTAAAGTAACCTAGGTTTCCGTCTCTTTTGGCACTGCCTGAATCAATGGATAGTTCTTTTGCTAATTTCCCAAATTTTTCTCCACTTTTTATCTTCTCCATAATTTCAAGTGCTTCACTTTGTTTTGAAACAAGAATGTGGGAACATTTGATCTTAACACTCATCGCAATTTTTTAATTATTCTACATCTTATTTGTTTGGTACTTTTCTTATGATTTTCTAGTCGTTTTGTGAAATTGGTAATCTATTTTTTCGATCTTTGAATGTACTATATTTTCACTATTCTTTATATACTGGAATATTTCCATAAAATCAATAAACAAGCTAGCAATACCATCAATGCTTGCATTAACCGTATTTGTTGCTGGAGTCTTTGCATTTGCTCCAGTAGATCAAGCAAGTACAGTTCACTACACAATTCAACCCTCACTTGAGATTAAAGACATCTATGCAGATGTGGACACTGCTGCATCAACTAATAATGATGCCATAACCTTTGACTTTCTACTTGTTAGTCAAGATGGTGATGGTATAGTTGGTCTTGATGAAACAGACATGACTGCAGACTTTACAGCAGAAACTACTTCTGGTGGAGAAACCATCGCAGTAACTGATTCCGGTAGTGGCTCATACAGAATCACTGTACAGCCAACCAATGACTGGGATGCAGGAAGAACAAGTATTGTGTTGACTGCAACAGATGATGATGGCAACTCAGCATCTACACTACTAGTTGTAGATATCACATAGGAGAAGTTCTATGAATTTTAAACCAAGCCGCACTGTAATTTTTGCATCAAGTGTGGTCTTTACTCTCTTATTTTCTGCTTTTGTTACTTTACCTAATGCTGATGCAGCATTTGTTTCGAAAGGCTCAATAACTATTGGTGAAGGTGATGGTGCACCCAATCATTTTGCAGTAGATGAAAGTGCTAACCGTCTTTATGTATCTGATCCACAAGGCACAGAAGAAAGCATATCAATTATTGATACTACTACAAATACTGAGATTGGACAGATTGCTCTACCTGAACGTCCTTTCGGTTTGGCTATAGATACAACCAATAATCTTCTTTTTGCTACACTGCCGATGACGTTTGGAGGGGGCCAACTTGAAGATCTTGCAATAATTGATCTTGATGATAATAATTCTATAACCCTAGTTGAACTTCCTGGTGCAGGAGGTAATGTATCTGATGTTGATGAATCAAATAATAAAGTCTTCATTCCAGATTGGAACTCAAACACTGTCTACGTGATAGACACTGCAGACAATAACTCTGTATCTACAATAAGTGTTAATGCAGCTGTTGGTGTTGCTGTTAATGAATCACTTGACCGCGTTTATGTTAGTCAAGAACTTGGAGTCGAGGATGATGATTTAGTTGTAATTAATGCTGCAACTAATGCTATAGTAACTACAATAGATATTCCAGGCGAAGCTGGACCTCACGTAATTGTGGTAAATGAAACCACAGGTAACGTTTACGTATTTGACTCTAATAATGATGAAGTACATGTGTTTAATGGGAACACAAATACTTTCACTACAACTATTGATGTTTCTGCAGATGATGTTTACCCTGCGGGTATAGGTGTTAATGAAACAACAAATCAAATCTTTGTTTCTACTGATGATAATACTGCTGGTTGGAAAATTAACGTTATTGTAATTGATGGTACAAACAACACCATAACTGAAACTGCCACTGCTGATGATAGTGGCAATCCTTCAGCTGGTAATGTTGCAGTAATAGAATCAACTAGCACTGTTTATGTGGGAGATTCTCAGAGTGGAGGTAAAATCTTCTTTGCCTCATAAACTGCTACAGATGATCCTCCAAAGAAATCTACCAGTAAAAAGACTAAACAAAGTACTCCCTCAAGTATGAATTCTGCTACTTAGAATACACAAGTTTTTCAAATACTTCATTTGATTAATAAGATTCTAAATTAATTTCTAATCGATACCTGTGTTGAAAATTAATAAGAAAAAATATTTCAAGAACTAGTTGGGTCTAGGGGTCTTGAACTATTTTTTACTACTATCTAGTCACAAAATTACTATTTAAGCTAGAATCTGTTCAAATTTGGACATACAACACTCTCTATTGGTTTTATTGGTATTTGTCTATGTATTCTGAAAATCATTGAAATATTTTTTAGAACTCATAATTAATAGAAATCGTGCATTGCAATGGCTCTTGTAAAAAATACAAGGCAACAAGTACTAGTCTTGATGGTGGACGATATGAGTTGGGCCAAAAAAGGTGTCCTGAATATGAGTTATTCATTAATTGGGAAGGATTGTGGGGTCCTTGCTGTGGTCGTTTACTTAGAACAAAACCTAGAGCTAAAAAACTAAAAAGTCGTAAGAAAAAATAATCAATCTTTTGAAGAAATATTTACTATCTAATATCTAAACCCCAACTAGTCTTGTTTTTTGGAATAATTTTTAGGAATGGCGCTTTATTTTCTTTCCAAGGATCTCGTCTAACCCATTCAAATTTCTCAAAAAATATATTGTATAATTTTTTAAACTCTTCTCCTTTTTCTATAATTTTCGTTGTGCCTTGAATTAATACTGCTTTATGTTCTCCTGATTTGTAAATATCAATTACAACACTTGCATTTTGATTTGTTTTTAGATTCAGATATGTTCTTGTTTCATAATCTGTTGCAATGATGATTGTATTTTCATCTAATACAAAAGAAACTGGCTTAACATGTGGAATATCATCATGAGATGTTGCTATTCTTGCCTCTTCTAATGAATTGAGAAATTTTACTTCTCTTTCACTAAACTCAATCAACTGAAAATTCGTTCTCTTATCTCAGGTATGTGTTTGTAGACAATGTCTCTAACTTTGATTTGATCTTCTGGTGTTGGCATCTCTTTTTGTGCACTTAGTATTGCACCACTCATTCCTAATGCCATGCCCATGACAATTCCATAAACGAATTCTTTTGGGTCCTCCACTTTTAGAACTTCTTTGTTTTCCTTAATTTCTTCAAGATATGCAGGAATTGTTGCAACTGCGCCATTAATTGTTTGAACTATTAATGCTTCTAATTGGTCCTCACTCATGCTATTTTCTCAAAAGAGTTTTACTAATAAATTTGCACCTAAGATTTTTAATCCAGAAATATTGAGATTGTGCATGTTCACGTTTTTTACTACAAATGAAGCAAATGATGCGCTTCCTGATGTGATTAAAAAATTTGAATGTGCATTGGCAAAACAAAACGAAGTAAAAAAACTCGAGCGGCAATTACAAGTGAGCATATCTACAACTAATTCCTTTGAAGAATATATCACTCTAAAACAACAACTAAACTCTGCAATTACTAAATTCTATGAGGCAGTTGAAATCCTTGAAAATACAGGTGTTGTGGTTAAAAGCGTTGAGCAAGGATTGCTTGACTTTCCTTCCAAAAGATTTGATGACGAAGTATGGTTATGTTGGAAATATGGGGAAACTGAAATAAAATTTTGGCATGAAAAAGACTCTGGATTTATGGGGCGAAAACCTATAGAAGTAAATGATGAATCTCTAGTTTAGTTTCTAACAAAATTCTTCACATCTATTGTTTTTAGTGGATTAGATGTTTCCCACAAAAATTTACACAGTGTAAAAATATTATCTACCATCTCAGTTGAATTTGTACAAAGTGAAAAATCTGAATCCGAACTTGAATGTTGGAAAGATGCTGCAGAATCTGACATTATCATTTTTTTATCTTTTTGAACAATTAACCTTCCTTTAGAAGGAAGTTTTCCAATTTTAGTTTCAGTAGCATTGAATCTTTTTACAAATGGTGTAAGTTTTGCA
>JAEFCZ010000030.1 GCA_016125975.1 Candidatus Nitrosopumilus sp. | reverse complement strand
AGTTGTTGTTCTTTACAAAAAATGCAAATAATTCTAATGAACCGTTTGCAATGTGGACTGATTCTCCTGCATTGGTTTATTCTATGAAATTATTGTTTGAATCAATGTGGACCTCATCTAAAAATATTCATTTATAATTTTATTAAGTTCATATTTGTTAGAATCCAACTAGTCTTCCTCTTTATATACAAAAATTAACTTTATTTTTGTATATGAGCACAACGTATACTAAAGTAAAAACTGGAATTTCTGGATTAGATTTTATTATGTCTGGAGGATTAAAACAAGGACGCTCAGTTGTTGTCTCGGGTCCTCCAGGTTCAGGTAAGACTACGTTTGGATTACAATTCTTACATGGAGGTGCAAAAGACTTTGATGAACCTGGGGTGTATATCAGCCTCGCACAAAATATTGACGAGATAAAAAATGACTCCAAGGCTCATGGTTGGGACTTTGATGATTTGGTTTCAAAAGATAAAATTTTGATGATTGACGCAAGACCTTTCCAACTAACTGAATCTTCTATTGGAAAAGATGATTCTTTGTACAGGGGAGAACAAATTCCATTTGAACATTTAACAAAATTAATTCTTAGCAGTATCAAAAGAATTGAGGCAAAACGTGTTGTTATTGATTCTATCACAATTTTAGAGATGCAGTATTCTGATGAATTCAATAAAAGACAAGGACTTCAAGGATTGGTTCAAGCACTTGAAAGTTATGGAGTAACATCAATTCTTTTATCTGAATCAGTAAATGACGATAATATTCCTCCTGAATGGTTTGTATCATCAGGTGTAATCCAATTACGTCATTCTAGACATCATGATACTATGGAAAGATCAATCCAAGTAACAAAACTTCGAGGAATTGCACATAGTGAACAGATTCATCCTATTGAGTTAAGTGATGATGGAATAAAGGTCATGCATCAAGATTGATGCCTTGATTATTTCTTTTTTCTAATTTGTTGTGCAACCATGGGCAAAAATGCACCTACGTCTGAAACAATTCCTAATGCTTGCCAAGTACCTCTATCCATAAGTTTTGTAACTGTTGGTTGATTGATATCTACAACAATTACTTTGACATTTGCAGGAAGCATGTTGCCTGTTGCAATGGAATGAAGCATTGTAGAAATCATGATTACCATGTTAGCATCTTTTAGAACTTTTTTGTATTCTCTTTGAGCTTGTGCAACATCAGTAATTACATCTGGTAATGGACCATCATCTCTAATTGATCCTGCCAATACAAATGGAACATTGTTCTTTACACACTCATACATTATTCCTTTGGTAAGTTTTTTTGTTTTTACCATATTTGCAATAGAACCTGCTTTGAATACGGAATTGATGGCATCCATGTGATTTCTATGACCATGATATGCCAAAGTTGCATCATGAACATTCATTCCTAGAGAAGTACCTATGGTGGCATATTCTATATCGTGAACGGCTAAAGCATTTCCAGCTAAAACCCCATCAATGTATCCTGATTTGATTAATTCTGATACTGCATCTGATGCTCCTGTGTGAACAATTGCCGGACCTCCAACAATTACAATTTTCCCCCCCTTCTTTTTGGTATTGTAAATGTCATCTGCAACTTTCTTTGCAATGTGTTGAGTTGGTCTTTCACTAGAACTTGAACTTCCCATAAATTCAAAGACATTGGAACCTTCCCTTGGTCTTTCTGGAGGATTGATTTTAACTCCTCCTTCACCAACAATAATTTGATCACCTTTTTTAACATCTCTTACAGGAACACAAAATGCTCTATTCCCTTTTACAACAATACACTTATCCATCATCATATTTTCTACTTGAATCCATTTCCCTTTATGGAAGATTTGGGTGTGGTTATTTGTTGTACTGTAAAAATTATCTGGCATTACATTGTTTTTTGGGGATTTTTTTAGTTTGATTTCTTTTTGAATTTTGGATACTGCACCCTCTCTGTAAATTGTTTGTAAAATTTCATCTAGATGTTTTTGATTTTTCCCGTTAACTAATAACCGGGCATATGATTGATCTTTTTTTCTTTTACCAATATTGATTTCTTGTACTTGAAATTCTCCTTGCAAATCCATGATTTTATCAAAGATCTTAGTCAAAATCAAAGAGTCGATTAAATGACCGCTAACTTCGATCTCTTGAGAAAATTTACTCATTTTATTATTCTCCACATAATCATAACTAAAGCTTTACGTTTTGTTTGAGGCTAGATTATACTGGAAGAATTACCTTTCCCTCAAACTTTGGAACATTATCTGATTCAAATATTTTTTCTAGTTTCTCTTTTTGTTCTTTAGTTACTCCTTGAACAATTGTTTTTGAGGCTCCACTATTATCTACTAAAGCAAGAATGTATCCACTGTTATCAGTTAGAACAAAACCTGCAGATTCATCTACAAATGCATATAGATTTTCCTCACCAACCGGCTTCCATACATTGGATTTTGTATCTGTTAACGCCAAAGCTGGCATGGCTTTGTCATCTGTTAATTTATTGAGGTACTCTCTGGCCTCTGCTACTCTTTTTTGACCAAGTTTTAATGCTTGAAAATATTGCATGTTTGACAAATTATCTAATTGTTATAAAAACAATATTGCCGCAAAAGATAGTTATAGAATATTATTCTAAAAATTTCATGCCTCTTACAAATCCCATCATAATAAAATTAAATGAAATTACTACCATGGTTGAAGATAAATCAAAATTATCTGAATCAGAAGTAGATGAAATAAAATCAATTTTTAAAGAATTAGTTGAAAATGGGGAAAGATATGATGTTGATGAAATAGAGTTTTGGTTTGAAAATGAAGGTAGTTGGAAAACTAAAGAACCTCGTGTAAGAATTGCAAATCTTTCAAACTATATTCAGGACAAATATCAACAAACTGCTCATCTAAGAATAATCTCTGATGATGATTGTAGTTGTGGGCATTAAGTCCCTAATTGTTCTAATAATCTACCTACAATCTTTGCATTTTCTTTCCGTTCATTTAGAATTTCATTTAATCTAACTTCATTTTCTTCTTCTTTTGTAACTATTTCAAAATACTCTTCATCTAAATCACTATTTGCTTGCAATCTTTTAATGACTTCAAACAAGATTCCTATAACTTGTTTTTGTGCATCGATTAATTCATCTTTTTCTATTTCAGACATTAATTTTCTGTAATTATCTTTGTAAATAATTCTTTTAATCTTGGATGTGTAATGCTTGTTTTTGCAGATTCCAAAAATGGTTCTAATTTTTCTTCAGAGTGACCTTGAGACTGATAAATTTTTGCTTGGAGTGCCATCTCAAATTTGTCAATCTGATGCACTATTTGACTTTCAGGAGAATTGTTTTCTTGATACTCTTTCCAAATTTTGGTATATTTTGTAATCATTGATTCTGGAAGAATTTTAATAATTTCATAAAATGCCAAATTTTCTAGTTTTTGTTTTTCTTTTACATCCATTTTCTCTGGAACTATATCTCCAATTTTTGATTCTGCTAAATCATGAATTAGAATCATTTTTAGAATTTTCTCTGAATTCAAATTTTCTAAATCGGAAATTATCATTCCAATTATTGCCATTGAAAAAGTATGATCTGCAACAGACTCTGGTTTTTCAATAGAAAGTTTGTCAACCCATCCTTGGCGAGATATGTTTTTTAGATTTGCAGCAATTTTGAAAAAACTTTCTACCATGAAACTAATCAACATATTCTCCTAAAGAGTTTTCAGATTTTCGAACAACATAATAGTTGAAACAGACTCTATAATCTTATGAAAATATACACCAAAACTGGTGATGATGGTAATACAGGTCTTCAGGGAAACTTGCGTATCTCAAAATCACATCCCAGAATTTTTGCATATGGTGCTGTAGATGAAGCAAATGCTGCATTAGGAATTGTCTTGACAAATCAATTAGATGAAGATATTTTCAATACTCTTAGAAAAATTCAAAATGACTTGTTTATTGTCGGATCTGATTTATCCAATCCAAGTCTAAATGATGTAAAAAACAGAGTCACATTAGAGATGATTCAAGAATTAGAACATAGTATAGATAAATTTGAATCAGAATTACCTCCCTTGACGAATTTTATTTTGCCTGGCGGTTCAATTTCAGCATCACAATTACATTTTACACGTACCATAATACGTAGAGCCGAAACATTGACTGTACAACTAGCTGAAAAAGATGAAATTAATTCAAATTGTATAATTTACCTTAATCGATTATCTGATCTATTTTTTGTGACGAGTCGTTTAATCAATAAAAGAAATGGCAATGAAGACATTATCTGGAAAATCTAAAAAGACACACTTTAATTCCTCATTGAAATTATTTTTTTCAAGTGCCGTGGTAGCTCAGCCTGGGAGAGCACTCGGCTGAAGACCGGGCTGTCGCGCGTTCAAATCCCGCCCGCGGCACTATTATTTTAAAAAATAATAGGTGTTTTTGAGCATATTTTCTCAAAAAACTCATCATGCATCTACTAAATTATAGAAGCTTTTTCCAGAGGCTGATTTTTCAGAGACGCATTTTACTGGTCCTAATGAATTTCCATTATTCACATCAGAACGTAATTTTTCATTACTGAATTTTTTCACAATTGCCACTCTAGTTGTATGAAATTTATTTACAAAATTCCCTTCAATCTCAAAAGTTTCTTTAGTTGTAATCTTTACTCCTTTGGTGACTAAATCTCCTTGAGTATAGTCGGAATCTTCGATGAATGTAATTGTAAATGCTTTGTCGCCAATTTTTGCCAAGCTGACTGAATCGCCTATGGTTGCATAATCTGCTAATGTTGCTATCTTGTTTCACCTCCCAATAGATTATCACAAAAAGTATTTTTTGATAAATTAACCTCAGAGTAAATTCTTGACTCAGATGGCTACTTTGATCTATTTTTACAAGAAAAAATTTAGTTGATCGGTTGATCTCAAGTAAATTTTACAAAAAATCAATTCTACAAAATCTTTAAAAATAAGGCGACCTCTAGATTTTCGACATTCATGGCTGAAAAAAAATCTGCAAAAAAAATCACAAAATCAAAAGATACCAAGGCTAAAGCAACCAAATCAAAGACAACAACAATGGGGAAAACCCCCAAAACTAAGGCTAAAGCAACCAAATCAAAGAACAAAAAAGATGAGCCTGTTGGAGATATGGGTATAGTCATAGTAGATGATGATATTGAGATTGATCAAGAAAAAGTCAATGAAGAAAGACGTGCATATCTAGAAGAAGCACGGTCTCAGGAAGTATTTGACTAGGAATCTTTATTCGATTCAATAGCGTAGTACTTGTATGCGAGCATTATGCCTAATTACTGTAAAACCTGGTAAGGTGGATGCTGTTGTTCAAATTTTAAAAAAGAAACGCAAGGTTGTGAAACAAATCATGGTAGTTACTGGTAGAGCAGACATTAGTGTTCTTTTACAAGGAGGGATTGAGGATATCAACAATATGGTAATTGATTTTAAAAAAATAAAAGATATTGTAACTACTGAAACCCTGATTGAAGTGGAGGTAAATCTGGGATGGTAAGGGCCATTATTTTAGTAAGATCTCCGAAAAAATTAATCGCTGCAAGATTACGTAAAGTGACTTCCGTGTCAGACTCATTTCCTACCAGTGGCCAATTTGATGCAGTGGCAATAATTGATGTGGAAGAATTGGTCCAAATCAAAGAAGTTGCCAACCAAATTCAAAAAATCAATGGTGTGGAACGAACTGAAACCATGGTTGAAGTTCAATGACAATTAATTTAAAGAACTTCGAGGTAGGTTATCTGTGAATATTAAAAAAGTCGGAAATGTGATTTTGGCCGTAAAGGACCTTGACAAATCAATCCAATTCTATAATGAAATTATTGGACTTCCAATAAAAAATCAAAGAAGAACTTGGGTAGATTTGGGTACTTCTGGAGCTTTATTGAGTCTTCATCCTGCTTCATTAACTGAACAGCACGGAAATGCTCTTGAGAGTGGAATCACAATCGGTTTTCTAGTTGGAGATGTAAAATCTGCAATTGAGGAACTAAGAGGAAAAGGAGTTAAAATTCATCGCGACATTGTCGAAAAAGATGCAGGAAAAAATGCTGTAATTTCTGACCCTGATGATTATTTGATTTCTTTGTTTGAACCAAGTTTCTCAGACAAAGCTGAACAAACTGGCGGATACCACGGATTTACACCTGCTTAGACTATCTTCTTTATCGAAGAAATAATTTTCTCTAGGCCTTTTTCTTTTCTATTAATAGAGACATAATATGTAATATCATTTTTTTGTAAAAGAACAATTGTTACTTTTTGATGTTGTAATATCACATGTTCTAATTTTCCAACCGTACTAGCAGTACTTTTTCTCAAAGACATGAGTGTTGAAATTATGAAAAACTCGTTCTTTACTTGTTCTGATTTTAATAATGGTTTAAGATTTGGTTGAACAATTCCTGCTAAGGTTCTACCATACACATTGATCACACCTGCATATCGTACACTCTTTGATACACTTAGAATTTTTTGGCATTGTTTTCGATATTTTACTATGGTGTCTTTCCATTTCTCTGCAGGAGTTTTGGCCATACTAAAAATTGAATTTGGAATTAATAAGGATTCTTACTTGTCTGAAAAATTATCATTTGATTTCTAATTTTGTTTTTTAGATTCTTTTTTTAATTTTTTCTTCAACTCTGTGTTTTCTTTTAACAGTTTATCATTTTCAGTTTGAAGTGTTTGTACAGAATTTTGTTTAGTGTATAACGGGTGACCTGGCGGAATTATTGCATTTCCAGTCAATAACCCTGATGCATATTGTTGATACATGTGTTGAAATCCTTGTAACTTTTGATTTATTGTTTCTACATCACGTGAAAATTGTTCTTTTACAGGATTTTGATGAAGTTTAAACATTGGATGTGTCAATCCGGGTGGCAATCTAGGAAATTGTAGTGCCATGTGAGGGGTATTTGGATTCAATCCATATAGGTCCTCTAAGTGTTTATTCACCATATTTTCCATGAAATTAGTTTTAATTTGCTATATTTCTGCCTTGCTTTACGCGTTTGATATACAGTTTAGTGAAATATCAGTCATTTTTGCTCAATTTGAGCTGATCGCAGATCCTTATAGATTCCCAGTTTAGATCGCTGGTACGCATGGCCGAATCAAAAAAGACATGTCTCAGATGCAAAAAAGACATTGAAGAAAAAGATCTATATAAGATAGTAATCTATGTGGTTCAAGAAAAATTTACAGAACATCACTATGAGCATGTAGAATGTCCTGACAAATTTACTGTGTAATAAAAAAATTCTAATTTATCCTTTAAACTCATAAACTTTGTAAATTTCTCCAGTTACTCTAGAACGATATTTCCATTCATCTTTTCTCCATACAACTTCAACAAAATCTCTTTGGAGATTTGGATGTAGTCTCTGGTATACATCACTCCCAATCAAAATTTGGTTAGGTTTTGCCATTGCTTGAATTTTAGCTGCAATATTCATGGCAGGACCCATCACATCTACTTGTGATTGTTGTTCATCTGCACCATATCTCACCACAATATTTTTCCCAAAATCAACTCCAATTTTGACCATCAAATCAGGGTAATCATATTGATTAAGAATTGGGTTAATTCCTTTTTGTATAACTGAAATCATGGATTTTGCACAGTTTACTGCATTATCTGATGCAAGTAATCCATTACTTTGTGCATCAAAATATCCAATAACTGCATCACCAACAAATTTTAAGATATATCCTTCATACTGTCTAATCACATCTGCCATTTCTTGAGCAAATGAACTAATTATGATTGCAATTTTTTCTTCAGGCATTTCTAATGTCATCGTAGTAGAGCCTACCAAATCAACATAAATTACAACTAGATCTAATTTTGAAAATACATTTTTTCTTAGAAATATGTCTGATTCATTAGCAACGCCTGAATACTGATATCCTTTTTTTAATGCACCCCAAACTCGTTTTTGAGTCTCTAAAATCATCGATTCTGAATCTAATGTTTTTTCAGATGAAGAACCAAGTAACATATCAACTACTTTTTCAGGCTTTGATTCTTCAGTATTATTTTCAGGATTATTTTCTGACATGGTCATCTACCTATTCTAAAGGAAATTCATGCCCACAATGAAGACATTTTCCTCTTTTCCCCTTATATCCTTCATGAAAATACTCTACAATCTCCCCATCACAATCATTACATCTGAATGCAGAATCTTCCATGCCTAGAATTACCTAATTGTGTATTTAGAGATTGATGAAGGTTTAAGGAGAACAATAATTTGGTAAATCTTGTGCGTTTAGGTACTAGATCCCCCAATGAATTCATTCAACTTTTGAATACAAAAAATGAAACTATTCAAAAGTTATTTCTATCAAAAATTACAGATATGACAAAAATGATCGATGTCAAAGTAATGTTAGGAGATGCTACGGTTTCAGAACAAAAAACATTTGATCCAAAATTAATAATGGATTATTTTCAAAATATCAGTAAAAATCTAAAAGGTTGGTCTACTCAAGATGTAACCATCTCAAACAATGAAGACATTAGAAGAATTTTCATGAAATTTGAAATTATGGAAGGAAATTATATGATTTCAGGACATGCTTCAATACAATTTCATGTTTTATTATATTATAAACCAGTTCAAAGAGTAATTGATTGTCAAAAAGAACTGGCTGAAATTATTGATGTAACAAAAAACAGAGAACAGGAATTTTCAGACAACAGTGATCAGCTTGTTTTAGATAAATTAAAGGAAATGGGCTACAAAGATTTTGATCATCAAAAATTATTTGAAGTTTTTTATGAAAATGATGAATTTCGAGAAAAAGTTTTTGCAGAAATTGAAAAACAGTCTGGTGTAGATTTTCAAAAACTATCTGAAAAAAAGACGCAATTATTCAATGAATTAGATTCACTTTTAGTTGAAACATATCAAACAACACCAACATTGATTGATGATTCAAAACTTGTTACAGGTGAAGAGGGATGTTTGTGTACATTTGATTTAGAATTTGTAAAAGACAACATCAAAGAAGGTTTATTTGATCCAAGAAAAATGTCAGATACTACAAAAGAAAATATTGTTAAACGCTTAGATGAATTTGCAAATATTATTAATTCATAAATTAAGACCAAGGAACCAGAAAATGAGAAAATTTTCTCAAAGGGGGGTTCTGATTCCCTGATATACTTTCAACGAGATTTCTTAACTATTTAGCCATTCCTAGAAATTTACGCATAAAATTTGACTAAAAAAATAATTTTTGTATAGAAGAAGTCAAATACATCGTTTTCTTAGCAACATTTCCAATGAACCCAACATTTGAGGAAATAAAAAAAGCAGATTCAATGCGAGGAGATGAAATAAAGAAAACTCCTTTAATTCATTCACCTACTTTTAGTGAGCTAACCAAATCAGAAGTTTATCTTAAAGCAGAGTTTAGACAAAAAACTGGTTCATTTAAAATTCGTGGAGCATATTATAAAATAAAATTATTATCTGAAGATGAGAAAAAACATGGAGTGGTGGCCGCATCTGCAGGAAACCATGCACAAGGAGTTGCACTAGCATCTGCTCTTGAAGAAATTTCATGTACTATTGTTATGCCAAAAAATGCTTCTCCTGCAAAAGTTGCTGCAACAAAAGGATATGGAGCAACTGTTATCCTAGAAGGAGTAAACTATGATGAATCATCAGCTAAAGCAAAGGAAATATCTAAAGAAACAGGAGCTACTATGATTCATGCATTTGATGATCCTCAAATTATCGCAGCACAGGGAGTTATTGGATTAGAAATATTAGATGATTTACCAGATGTAGAAGAAATCTACCTTCCAATAGGCGGGGGTGGACTAGCAGCTGGTACATTAATTGCAATTAAAGAAAAGAATCCAAATATCAAAGTTATAGGGGTACAATCAGAATCATTCCCATCAATGTATGAATCAGTTAAACAAGGTTCACTAACTGCAAGTGGTGGTGACAGAACAATCGCAGATGGTATCTCTGTAAAAGTTCCAGGACAATTGACATTTAATGTTATTAATGAGTTAATTGACGAAGTTGTTCTAGTAGATGATACGGAAATTACAAAAGCAATGTTTCTACTTATGGAAAGAATGAAGTTTGTAGTAGAACCAGCTGGTGCTGTAAGTTTAGCATATTTGATTTCAAAAAAACCGGCACCAGGTAAAAAAGTAGTAGCAGTGCTAGCAGGTGGTAACGTAGACATGTATCTTTTAGGTCAAATTGTGGACAAAGGACTTGCTGCCATGGGCAGATTACTGAAATTATCTGTGTTATTACCAGATAGGCCAGGCGCATTCAAGGACATAGTTGATGAGATTACTCTTGCCAATGCAAATATTGTCGAAGTTGTTCATGATAGATTAAGCTCAAACGTTAATGCAGGTTCAGCTTCAGTTACTATGAATCTTGAAACTCAAGGACAAGAACAAGCAGATGCATTAATTGATGCATTGCGAAAGAAGAATGTTCAATTCACATTATTGACTTAATTATTTGAATTTCTTTTTTGTGAATTTTGATAAACCTTGTTTTTTCATTTGTTCTGATTCTTTTAGAACGGATTTATGTTGATCAGATTTATGTTGTTTTAATTCTTTTTTTAATTTAGGAAATTCATTTGCAAGAATTTTCATTGCATATATCCCAGCGTTTCCAGCTTTGTTTACTCCAACAGATACTACTGGAGATCCAGATGGCATTTCAGTGATGGACAATAATGAATCTAATCCTCCAAATGCAGAAAGTTTTGCAGCATCTGTTTTTTTAGGATGTTTGTCATTGTATACTAGTATTGGAACTCCGATTACTGGAATAATTGTATGAGATGCGATCATTCCAGGTAAATGTGCAGCTCCGCCAGCTCCTGCAATAATTACTTTAAACCCCATCTTTTCAGCATGTTGAGCATATTCTGCTAATCTAGAGGGGGTTCTATGTGCAGAAATAATCTGATCTTCATGTTTGATTTTAAATTCATCAAAAATTTCGGCAGCTCCCTTCATGATTCTACTATCTGAACTAGATCCCATGATTATTCCAACCAATGGTTTTTTTGAATATGTCACAATATTAGAAAAAACTAGAGAGTAATTAACGATAACTGTTACTTTAATGGCCAAAAAATTCCAAATAGCAGTAGCTATTTTTATTCGATAAATATTGTATGTGATGATGGCAAAGATTCTCGGAATCATAGGTGGGGGACAACTCGGAATGATGATTGCAGAAGCTGCAAAAAAAATGCCTGAAGATGTTTCAAAAATAATTGTCTTAGATCCTGCTGAAAATTGTCCTGCAGCACAAGTTGGAGCCGAACAAATTATCGCAGATTTCAAAGATAAAAATGCCATAGTGGAATTATCTAAAAAATCAGATATTATTACATATGAAATTGAGTCGGGAGATAGTGAAGTACTAAAATCTGTTGAGAAAAACGCAGAGATTAATCCATCTCCTGAAACATTGCATACAATTCAAGATAAATTCTTACAAAAAACATTTCTAAAAGAACACAATATTCCTGTTCCAGAATTTATGGAAATTTCAAATATTGACGATATTAAAGAGGGTTTGAAAAAATTTGGATATCCTGTATTGCTAAAAGCAAGACGAGATGCTTATGATGGACACGGTAATTTCAAGGTCGATTCAGAAGATATGGTTCAAACAGCATATGATTATTTCAAAGGTCAAAAACTAATGTTAGAAAAATTTGTTCCATTCAAAATGGAAGTATCAGTAATTGCAGCTAGAAATACCAAAGGTCAAATCAAAACATTTCCACTTGTTGAAAATATTCATGAAGAAAATATTTTACGCGAAACAATTGCCCCTGCAAGAGTTTCAGAAGATGTAACTCAAAAAGCTGAAAAAATCGCAAGTTTGACTATGGATGTACTTAAAGGAGCAGGAGTATTTGGGATTGAGATGTTTGTAACACAAGATGATCAAATTGTAATTAATGAAATTGCACCTAGAGTGCATAATTCAGGACACCATACTTTACAATCCAGTGAAACATCTCAGTTTGAACAACATTTGCGTGCCATTTTAGGATTAGATTTAGGCAGTACCAAACTTTTACGACCTACAATTATGTATAATATTCTTGGAACGAAATCTTTTGAAGGAGAATACAGACCACTTGAAATTCCTGATGGGAATTTGTTTCTTAAAATGTATGGGAAAAAAATTTCAAAACCTATGCGAAAATTAGGTCATTTTAATCTCATTGCAACTAATGATGAATCCATTGAAGATTTGCTTGAAAAATTAGAATCAATAAAACCTAGGGCAGTAGTTCAATCCGCTAACTAAGTTTATTAATTGTGGATAGTGAAAATTTATCATGGCATTAAGTGCAGCATTAATAATTACTGGAATTGCAATAGCATTACTTGTAATTTATGCTGCAGATGTGGCAGTTGCAATGTCCTCAGATAGTGATCATGGATTTTTGCCACTTGATCATATGCAAAGAGGTATGGGTCTTGGCGGTCCTGCATTAATTTTACCAATTATTGCATTCTTCATTTCTAGAAAAGAACCTTCGAAAGGTTTGGGGGTCATGATAATCATTACAGGTATTTTGATCATTATGGGCGGTGTTGTAGTAATGGTTAATCCTGCACCAGCAGCTGAAACTTCTGATAGGGATCCTATAGCCTCAATGGCAACAATGCTAGTTCCAGCATTCATACAATTGGCTTTAGGTGGAATTAAAATAGCAAAATCTTAGATGACGTCATATGCCTATTTGTGCAAAATGTAGCAATGATGTAAAAAAAGTCTATGACTGTGATCATACCGATTATGAAGATTATTGTGTGGAATGTTATACTGAATTACACTACTACATGACAGAAAGTGAGAGCAATGCTAACTGAACGTGAGATAGCTATCTATGCTCTAGGTAAAACCGAGGGGGTTCATTCAATTGCTGAAACTTTGGGAAAAGGTCTTGATGATGAGAAATACATCGAATCTTGGAATAAAACTATGAAATTACTTGGGATTGAACTGTCTTTAAAGGAACTAGAGAAAATTTACAAAGAATTTGCTGAAAAGATGGAGCAAGTAGTAGATAATTCTGAATCAAAAAAAGATGATGTGGGTAAAAAAATCCAAAAAACAAAATAGAAAATTTTGATATACTCTAAAAATTAGATAATTTTATTGAAAGCGATAATTCTGGCAGGGGGCAGAGGTAAACGTCTTAAACCTGTAACTGATTATGTTCCAAAACCTCTTGTGCCAATAAAGAATATACCGATTATCGAATGGCAGATAAGATATCTAAAAAAATTTGGTGTTGATGAAGTTATCATATGTACTGGATACAAAACAGAAATGATTGAAAATCATTTGAACATGAAAGATATTGGAATTAAAATAAAATTTTCTATAGAGAAAACCCCTTTGGGTACTGGTGGTGCAATTAAAAAAGCAGGAAAGTTGATCAAAGAAAAAACCTTTTTTGTGTTAAACGGAGATACAATTACAAACATTGATTTGAAAAAACTACAAAAAAAAGAAAACTCAATCGCTGCTATTGAATTAAGAACAAAATATGGTATTTTAGAAACCGATAACGATAAAATTTTGAATTTTAGAGAGAAAAAAGAAATTGCAGATACGTGGATGAATGCAGGAATTTATCATTTATCAAAAGAAGTTCTAAAAGAACTTCCAGACAAAGGAGATATTGAAAAAACTGTTTTTCCAAAATATGCAAAAAAAGGAATTCTAAATACTATCAAATTTAAAAATACAAAATGGTATTCAGTGGATTCTTTCAAAGATATGGAAGAATGTGCATTAGAAGTAGAGAAAATAATAAAATAGAATTTTGGTTTATGCACCAGTTCTGTGCAATGTAACCATCATGTATGCTACTTCTTCTACAAATGACTCATCCTTGCTAGCAGAAGCATATTTTGTAGCATCATTCCAGAAACTGGAGTCTTGGGATGGTTCTTGTGCAAATACTTGTTCGCTCAACAGTTCATAGTTTACAGATTTTCTGATAATACGGCGCCTCAAGGAAAATTTACCCAATGCTAAAACAGATACACTAGAATATCCAATCTACGTATGAATTTCATGCGTATTGCATGCAGTTTAGGCTCAATGCTTTCAGTAAATGAGGTACTAAATTGTGCTGAAATCATATCAAAAACTAAAACAGACACAATTTGGGTGCCTGAAACCTGGGGGGTGGAAAATTTTTCCATGCTAAGTGCAGTGTCTGGCAAAACATCAGACCAAAAAATCGGCTCATCAATTATCAACATCTATTCGAGAAGTCCTGCTGTAATTGCCATGGGGGCAGCTACTGTTGATACGATATCAAATGGGAGATTAGTTCTAGGTCTTGGAACTAGCAGTGTTCCAATTGTAGAGACTTTACATGGATACAAATTTGAAAAACCATTAGAGCGAATGAAAGAATATGTAGAAATAATTAAACTGGTATCAACTGGAAAAACAATTAATTATTCAGGAAATATTTTTAATTTGAAAAATTTTACATTATTGATCAAACCTCAAAGAGAAACAATCCCAATTTACATTGCTGCAATTAATGAAAAGATGGTAAATTTGACATGGGAGATTGGCGATGGAGTAATTTTTTATCTTAGACCAAAAAATGAAATGAAAGAAACTATTGCAAAAATGCAATCAAAAAGAAAAATAGATGTTACATGTCAAATAATTACCTGTGTTTCAAAGAATTCTCAAGAAGCAATTAAACGAGCAAAGAAAACACTAGCATTTTACATATCAGTTGGAAAAATATATCGTGAATTTTTGGCAAAAAATGGATTTGAAAAAGAAACTATTGATATCTTTGACGAATTCAAAAAATCAGGCTTTTCATCAAACCATGAATTAGTTTCCGATTCAATGCTAACTGAACTTACCATATCAGGTACTCCTGAAGAATGCAAAAAACAACTTGAAACATTTAGAGAAACTGGAATCGATTTACCAATATTACAATTCAACCCTGTAGGGGATACAATGGAATCTTTTAGATTACTAAAAGAAACATTCTTGGATGGATAAAAATGACAAAAGTAGGAATTGCGGCATATGGGATTACACCATTTACTAAAGATGATAAGAAAATAGAATCTCTACTTTTTGAATCCTCAAGAATCCTTCTTAAAAACAACCCACGTATTCAAAAAAATGATATTGATACAGTACTAGTATCTACAAATAACAACTCAAAATACCTCTCCCCGATTCTTTCGGAAATGGTAGGAATTCAACCAAAAATAGCTCATTCTATAGAAAATCTCTGCAATTCAGGCACAAATTCTATTGTTTCAGCATATTCTTACATTGCATCAGGCCTTGCAGATATGGTTCTGATTAGTGGGGCTGAACGATATGATAGTCCTGGTCAAATCTTAGAATGGGATAATTCTCGAGGGGAGTATAAACATCCAATATTTTGGGCATCAATTTTTACTAGTTCCTATAAACGAAAATTCTCAGTAACAAATGAACAATTAGCTTTTGTTTCAGTAAAAAATCACAAACAAGCTCAAAACAACCCCAATGCACTTTCAAAAAAAATGTATTCAATACAAGATGTAATTGATTCAAAGAAAATCACAGATGATCTTAGATTACTTGATTGTTCACGATCTTGTACAGGTAGCGCATCAATTATTTTGGCATCAGAAAGTATGATGAAAAATATAACTGATCAACCAATATGGATATCAGGTATTGGGCAAAAAACAACTTCAGCAGGCTTTACAAAAAATGATTCCTTTAACTCCATGGATTCTACAAAAATAGCTACTCAATCGGCACTAGAAATGGCAAATAAAACAATCCAAGATATAGATGTAACAGAAATACATGATGCATTTTCTGTGTGTGAACCAATGGCATTAGAAGCAATCGGACTATCTAAAACAGGTGAAGGTGTAAGTTTAATCAAAGAACTTTATGAAACAGAAAATTACAAAGTTAATCCTCGTGGAGGTCTAATAGGTTCAGGTCATCCTCTTGGAGCAACAGGTATTGCACAAACAATAGAAATAACACAACAATTACAATCTAATGCAAAAAATAGACAAGTTGAAAATGCAAAAGTAGGACTAGTTCATAACATGTCAGCTGCTGCAACGTCATCTACAATTTTGGTGTTAGAAAAATGAATTTTGAGTTAGAGCTTTCAAAAGGAAGTTTTTGTATTCCTGAATGTACTGTTTGTAAGAAAATTGTATGGCCTCCAATTGAATTTTGCAGTCATTGTATGGGTAAAGTATCTCTAAAAAAAGGGGATTTTCAAGGTAAAATCATCGAATTCTCTAAGCAAAATGAAGAATACTTTTGTGTTGTAGAAATTGAAAATTCATTTAAAATTATAGCAAAAATATCTAAAGAACCCCAAATTGATCAAATAGTTAAAATTTCAAAATGTGGAATAAACGAAGGAAATTATTTCTTCCAAATTAGTTGAATTTTGTATAGATGTACGGTGTTTCAGTAGGCTGATCAAACGTCCAAATAGTTGGAAGCGAAACTGTTTGAATTACTTCAAGATTATGTTGTTGAATTAATGAACTCCAACCTCCATCTGAAAGATTTCCTGACAATTGACGTTTAGAATGAGTTCCAGCAAAAACTATTCCAGTAGAATTTTTGAGTTCCTTTATAGAATTTATTTTATCAATAATGCTTGTTGCCAGCATATCACCTCCCATTTGAGGTAACCCTCCGATGAAAAATACTGGATGTCTTAGTTGAAATTTTGAATAATCAAATTCTAATGCATCGTCACAAATTGGATCAAAGTTTTGCAGAGTTTCATTACAAATTAATTTCTGTAATTCCACAAGACCATCATCAATTTCAATACTATGAGATGTCAGACCTAAAAATTTTCCACAAAATGCAATACGTCCATCCCCTGAACCAATATCTATCAACTCTTCATAACCCAATTTTTTTGCAATCAGAGTCATCAAATATGCTGAAATCACCCATGTGGGATAAAACGGCTGACAACTTGTTCCATGTTTGATGCTGTTTAACCAATAATCATTAATGTCTCCTTCATAGACTGTGCAATCTACATCCAAAATTTTTTTTTCATAAGAATTAAAATAGATTAGATTTTTTTTTGTAAATCCATGAAGTAATTCTAAATGTTCTTCTTCTATAGGAAATTTGTCTGATTTTGAGGTAGGAATTATCTCTTGAATATGGGAATTTCCTGAATAATTTTTAGCAAAATCTTGCTTTACTAAGACAAGGTTCTTGATAATTTCATCAAACATAAATTTTGTAAAAATAAGGGTTTGATAAACTCATTGTAAATTATTATGATTTCTCAGGTGTAAGATAAGCAATTTCTTGTTCAACATTTTTTAATTGATCAATTGTAATTGTTTGTAATTTTCTAATTTCTTTAATTTCATTTTCTGTAGGTTCCATCACTAATTGAAACTCTAATTGTTTGAGAGTATTAAGATAAAAATCTCGTTGCTCAAGTAATTTTTCAATTATGATTTCAGACACAAATTATTTGAAATCAAGTTATATTTAGACAAAGTGTTTGGCTCCAAGTGAGACTTTCTCATTTTAGTATGATGCATTATCAGTCTGACAGTCTTCGCATGGGCAATGCCAATGACACTGAAGATTTTGGCGTTTCTTCAAATCTTTTTTCTTTTGCACCATGATTCATATTTTATCTTTAGAGTATTATTGTTTTACCAAATTTTTTCTCAGTCCTATTTTCTATCACAAATAAGAAACGAATGACTCAATGAATTTTAACGGGTATTATGTAATAACTTTCGGTTTTTCAAACTATTTTAATAACTGTTTTGATAACTAGTCGTGCCCTCAATACAAAAATGGTGTAAAATTGCTGAAGAACACTCAAAGAAAAGCAGATCGTATAGGGCGTATTATAATGGGATGGGAGATAGAAAATCAGTCATTAGTGCCTATGCATATGGAATGTCAAGATTCATGAAATTTCTAAAAGATAACAATGATGTCTCAAATGTAGAGAATTTTGATAAATTACTATCCTTTTCTACAAAGAAAATTACTGCAGTATTGCGTGATTATGTGTTTTATCTAAACTCCCACGTAAAAGGCGTATCAGTTAGAACTTATCTGAACGGTCCTAACTTGTTTTTTACAATGAATGATAAAATCTGGAATGACAAATTGACAAAAAAATCAATTCACGGAGATGATGGTTCAGAACTATTAGGAATCATGGTTACTAAAACTGGTTCTCAATCCTATTATGTAAAACATGATAAAGTTACAAGTAACTTCTCAGGTTTGTCATGGGATTTCCCATAACCTTTTTTTCTTTTTTTAACACATTATCAACTATGAAAAATTCAATTTTGTTGATAGTTGGAATTACTGCAGTAGCAACAATTATGATTCTAATTTTTTACAATCCATTAACTGATTATTATCGATATACAGTACCGATAAAAAACAGTGAAATTGTTTCTGAATATACACATGTAGATAGCTTTCCAATCAAAGGAATTAATCACACACGAATAGATACCATATTTGACCTCACATTGATAGATAACCAAACTATAAAACTCAAGTTTAGGAATTATGGTCCCTTCTTACCTCCTTGGCCAATAAAGGATTTTGAGGACTTTGAAAGAGAGTTTAATATCGGAGATAGTTTTGTTACACATTGTTGGCAAGATCCTGATAACACCAGTCATCTTACATTTTTCCAATTTAATGGCACAAGACAAGTAGATGGAGAGCTCTTCATTGATCTTATTCATGGGACTGCAACATCTAAAGAATTAATTCCTTGTAATTACCCCCAAATAGTAGATTATTCAACAAATGTCTTTGAATTGAGATAATGGAAATCATAATAATTACAAGTTTTATAGTGCTGAGTTTTTTTATTATAGATGCTAATGCAGAAAACAAAAAAACATTCATCATTGATGGACATACAATCACAATATTTAGTGACCACATCACTGATATTGTCCTTAACTGGGAATCAAAAGAATTAGAATTTGGAAATATTACACGTACTAGTGTGGATTTGTCATATCAGTAATCTGTTTTAGAAGATAACATAGATTAGCGTAATACTTTAAATCTAACTCCAGGATCAAAAATTCAATGACTTTGATAAAAAGTACAAAAACTGTACTGTTTGCTTCACTCATTGCAGCAATGATTCTGCCTTTTTCAGGCGTAGGAACTGCATATGCAAAGCAAACAGATGCAGTATATGACCCATTGTAACTGACTATCTTGCAGAGATTCTAAAAGATGCAGGTACAACTAAAACACTCAAGGTAGTAGATATGGCAAAACAGTTGAAAACACTGTAACTGTAAAACAAACCAGTGCTGACAAATATAAAATCAAGACAATTACTACAATAGATGGCACTACAGTAAACTCTGAAAAATTCAAAGTTACTGTAAAAGACGGCATCACATACAAACTTGCATGACAGCAAGACTGGTTAGGCTATGTTGCACTTGGTGATAGTTATTCTGGATGTGATAGCAATTCTGCTGATATTAGAGTTGGTGTAAACACTAGTACTGAAATAACTACTGCTAACTGGGATGCAGGGCTAACATACCATCACTGGTGTTTGGTAAGTCATGTATTTGACCATGGAGAAATTACCCATGAAGGTAATACTCATACCTTTTCAGGTGCAACTAAAAGAGAAGGAAACCACACATTTTCAAATGATGGCGGTTATACCCAATACACAGTAGATGCAGAGTTTGTTTATACAATCCTGTAAAATTATACACTTTTTTTATTTTTTTAAAATCTGACTAGTGTTAATTATAAATCACAATAGATTTAGATGTTAGTATGT
>JAEFCZ010000108.1 GCA_016125975.1 Candidatus Nitrosopumilus sp. | reverse complement strand
TTAATATGGAAATTATTGCTGCTGCTGCAATTATTCCAATCTTTGTACTAGCAGAAACCAATAGGTATTTCTAAAAATCAGTTATATTTTAAAGTATTTGTTGCAAAGCAGAAAAATGATAAAATAATGCACAAGTCTATATCAAGTAAAAGGCAATTACTGTCACAAATCCATACCTTAAATTTTTTATTTGTTTAATTTTAGAGATATGTGTGACTTGTGAGATAGTTTTGAATAATTGGAATCAACTCATCAATATTCCACACCATAATCAAATGAATATCTAAGATCAGCTACAGTAATGCAGTATTGTGCGTCAATCATATCTAGTCGCGGTGCATTTTTTTGTGTATTGGTGCAGTCTTGTTTTTTATCTCCGTGAGTGCTTTTTTTCTTTGGTGATATAATCAATAGATATACTACCTATGCGTATCTCTTTTTTACTTCTTTTGTAAGAGTCGTTATGTATGAGACGTCCAAGTTTTACAAGCTCAGAGTTTAATTCAAAGGAGATATTAACTCAAATTGTAGATATCAGTTTGAATCTAACTATTAAATGAAAATATATTACATCAAAAATCTAAACAACAATGTTTCCGTATTTTTAAAAGTCATTGAACACTTGATCTGAGAATTAGATTAAAACATTACAATCAGAATCAATTTAAGAAATGTATATAATCCTAAGGTGTAACTGTTACAGTTTGGTTAGCAGTTGCAGCGTTTCCTGACGTGTCAGTTGCAGTCCAGGTAATAGTAAAGTTACCAAGGGAGAACGACAGTGGTGCATTATCTGTAATGGTTACAGCAAAGATATCAGTTGCAGTAGCTGTACCATAATCAGTAGAGTTTAGTGAAATTGATGTCTGGTTTTGTGGCAATGCTACAGTATAATCAGATGGGGCTGTAATAATAGGCATAGTTGTATCTTGTATGATTACAGACTAGTTAGCTGTTGCAGTATTTCCGTTATCATCAGAGATAGGATTACCGTCATCAACATAGTACGCATAATATGTCTTGAGTTGAGTTACACATCCAACATCTTCTACATTACCTTTTGTTACACCAGCTTCAACCCATTCACCTGTTCCAGTTGATGTAAGCCAACCAGTAGATACTGCAATGTTTAGACAGGCGTCCCTGTCAATCCATAAATCTGGTGACTCTAACTCATACTTTATACCGTCAATTGCAGTAGAACGACTTGTCTGTTGTAGTGCATAACAGTGAGGGTTATCACAGCCTAAAATTGCAAAGGCTTGTTGATCATATGCAATAATACAAATGGCAAAAATTACTGGTAATAAGAGAAGTAATCTCAATTCACAATGCTCTTAAAAATTGGGAGTATTTCATCATAAGTATGATAGTAAGAGATTACAGCAAATCCACTGTATTCATCAAGATGTTGATAAATAGTTGATCTATAATGATTCAATGCATCTCCTCCTTCAAAAGCAAAACCTTCTTTTTCATCACCAAAATCCATATCAACAAAACCTCCATATTGTCTAGGTCGGTCTGATCTCATGTCCATTAAAGTTTCAACAATATCTTCAACTTGATCAACACCCTCAACGTCATACTCTGCAAAAATCTTAAATCCCTTTGATACTTGTATATCATGATTAGTTGTCCTAGTATCAAATTCAAAATTATTAGGGACAAATTGTATAGTTAACCAACAAGTCCCTGACTCAAAACACATATTTTCAGCATAAAGTAGTTTTTGCCCATCAGGAATATAAGAAGGCATAAAATCTTCAACATGGAATCCTGCTCCTGGAGTATAAGAAAATTTTTCATGTGGAACAGATTCAAAACTTAGAGATTTTGCAGAGTCTATATTGTTAGGATTTAGTTCACTAGCGATGATTTTATCATATACAATATGAGGAGCAGGTGCCCTTTGTAATGCTTGTGGATATTCTCGTCCGTCATCTACAAACTCTAATGTGGATGCAGTGTTGAATTCTAATATTGTAGGTTGCTCTGATGTAACAGTAGATACTTTGGAAATTATCTCCCAGCCCGTTCT
>JAEFCZ010000107.1 GCA_016125975.1 Candidatus Nitrosopumilus sp. | reverse complement strand
TCTTCTCAAATGCTTCCCAATATGGAGAATTTTTGACTATTTTTGAAATAATGTCTTCATCTAATTCATTTACAGGCAAAAACAATTTCATCTTTTGTAGTATTCGTTTGTATGGCTGTCTGCCATAGGAATAACGCCATTTCACAGTGTTGATTGAGGTTTGAATGTAGATCAAACTGGTAACACTCAACGGATTTTTTGGCATACAAATTATCACATTATCTGTTGCAATAAACGGATAAAACTGTAAAAATGCGTCACCTGTAACTGTGGATATTGTTATGAGGTTTGGGTTCAATATTCTTGCTTTTTCTGGCTTTTCATAAAATCCAGTAAGACCATTGTCTGTTGAAACTCGAGAAATCGTAAAGCACGAGCCCTTATCTAATTTGTTGAGTGCATGGAAATCTCCACGTTCCAATTCAAACAAATCTGTTATTTGAAATTCTCTTAGATTAATATCTGGAATTGATTTTATCGTCATGTCTGGATTCTTGAGAAATTTTGTTAGAAGTGGTTTTATTTTTTCCAACTTTCTACAAATTCTTGTAAATGAAACAACCAATGATATTTTTCAGGTAGAATTGGATACAAAGATGCAATTTCTTCCCAAGATTCAAGTTTGTTCATCAATTCCTCTTGGTTTTCAATAAAAACTAGAAAGTGATATAGGATTTATCTATGATCGTAGTAACTATGATCGTTGCTAAATTAATATAACATAGATTAATCTCCCTTGGCAGTATAGACTGTATCTATTCTAGTTCCATGAGAATAATTTCATAAAGGAATCTGCAATATCTTGTATCGCTTTTCTAATCGCACTAAAGATATCTGTACTCTGGTCAGATACAGGTTCAGGCACTGGCTTATCTTCAGGCATTAACTGATCATCTGGGGTTGGATCTGGATTCATCTCTGGTTCAGGTGTTGGCTCTTGGATGTACTCTGGCTCTGGAATCATTTTTGGTTCTGGAACAGGTATGGGTTTTGGATCCCTTACTAGTCCCTTGTCTGGTATTATCCCAGGTTCCGTTTCCAGCTCAGGAGTTGTATCAGGTATTGGAGCCTGCATTACTGTCTTTTCTCTATACTCTGTGAATGTCTTGTCACCTACACATGCATCAGCGCGTATCGTCTCAGATATTCTCTCAAAGGAACGTCCTTCAATTGAGGTTATGCTAACTGATAATAGTTTTTCATAGTGTGGTGCTGTAAATATGGTCCTATCCTCTAGGTTCTGCACATATGACTTTGTTGCTGTAACTTTGCCATCATAGCCTAATATTGTAACTTCTGGGTCGCCCTCGCTGGTTACAATTGTAGTCATATTATCATCGCAGCTCCAAGATACCTCGTATAGCTTCAGGTCCGCAAATGCAGGGTTTGTATCTACATTAGTACGGGTGTTACTGCCACCGCCTCCTCCACCGCCACCGGAGCTTCTAGTAGGAGATGATTGTGAAGGTTTTGGTTCTGCAGGAGTCTCTGGATCAGGATCAGATGTTGGTGCTGCATGACAAAGTGGATGGTCTATAGTATTATCATTACAACCAACAGTCAGTGTTGCAATCAAAGTAAATTCCTCACTAAAAACATAATTTGGCACTGAGGTTAGCAAAACTGCTAAAGAAAAAATAGTAATAATTCTAGCTTGCAAATATCCATCCCCTTTGCTTTAATGACTCAAACGTATAAGGCGTTAGACAGTATGGTTTGTCTGCTACAATATGCAGTGACCTGCCATCTCTGCACTGTACATCATGTATTGCAACACCTTGTTTTATCTGCTTTAACGGAGAAGGCACTTTGGTTTTTTCCTGTGGAGTTTCAGCAATTATTTCAGGTTTTAGTTTTTCTTCTTGTATGGGTTCAGATGCTTCTAGTTTGAGGGTTACATCATCTGTAATTGATATATTATCTTCTACTGTTATGGTATAGTTTTTTGGAGTTGTAATGGTTTGATCTTCAACTAGTGCAGCTTTCTCTGCAGCTGCCTTTTCTGCTGCAGCTTTCTCTGCAGCTGCCTTTTCTGCTGCAGCTT
>JAEFCZ010000069.1 GCA_016125975.1 Candidatus Nitrosopumilus sp. | reverse complement strand
CAGCACAAATCGCAAGACAAGCAAGTGTAATTGGTACACAAGATGATTTCGCTGTAGTATTTGCAGCAATTGGTGTGCAATACAGTGAAGCAGAATATTTCAGAAGAAGTCTTGAAGAGTCTGGTGCTCTAAAAAGAAGTGTTCTTTTCTTAAACACCGCAGACGATCCTGCAATTGAGAGAATTATTACTCCTCGTGTTGCATTGACTGTTGCTGAATATTTGGCATTTGAATTAGGAATGCACGTTCTAGTAATTTTGACTGATATGACAAACTATGCTGAAGCACTCAGAGAGATTAGTGCAGCAAGAGAAGAAGTACCTGGAAGAAAAGGTTACCCTGGTTATCTTTACACTGACCTTTCAACAATTTATGAAAGAGCAGGAAAATTAAACGGAAAGAAAGGAAGTGTTACACAAGTTCCAATCTTGTCAATGCCTTCTGATGATATTACTCACCCAATTCCTGACCTTACTGGTTACATTACAGAAGGACAAATTGTACTTGGTAGAGATTTGTTCAGACAAGGAGTATATCCACCTGTCAACATCTTGATGAGTCTTTCAAGATTGATGAAAGACGGTATTGGTGAAGGAAGTACCAGAGCAGACCATGGCGAAATTTCAAATCAGGTTTATGATGCATATTCAAGAGCACAGGAAGTTAGAGCACTTGCAGGAATTGTAGGCAAAGCAGGACTTACTGATATTGATTTGAAATACATGGATGTCGGTGATGTCTTTGAAAATGAATTCCTCTCACAAGCAACTGATGAGAACAGAACCATTGAAGAGACACTTGGTATCTTATGGAAGATTGTATCTAAACTGCCAAAGAACGAAATTACAAAAATCAAAGACAAATACGTAGAACAATATTACAAGGAAGAGTAGCTAAATGTCGTTTGGACAAAATGTTGCTGCCACAAAAATTGAACTTTTCAAATACAAAAAATCTAGCCAAGTAGCTGTAATGGTACAGAAAATCTTAGATGATAAACGTAAAGTTCTTTTAAAAAATATTGAAGAGATGATTGAAGAAGCCTCTAAAGCTAGAGGTGGAATTTGGGAACCATTACAGGACATCTATAGTTCTGTAAACGAAGCATACTTGGCATTAGGAACCTCAACTGTAGACTCTGTTGCAGAATCTACTCCACCTGTAATGGAAGTAGATGTTAATGTAAGAAGAGTTGTTGATGTAAAAATTCCTGCACTCTCTGTTACTGAAAAAGATACAAAATCAATGCCATATGGTTTTGCTGATACAAACTCTTCAATTGACAGAGGAGCAAAACAAATCAAAGAACTCTTACCAAAAATCTGCAAAGCTGCAGAGTATGAAAACTCTATCTTTAGCCTCGCAAAAGCATTAGAAAAGACTCAGAAATTACTAAATGCTCTTGAAAATGTCATTATTCCTCAATATCAACAAAAGGTGAGGTTCATCATTGCTACCCTTGAGGAAAGAGAAAGAGAAGAATTCGCAAAGTTAAAAAAAGTCAAGGCTAAGATGGAGAGCAGGTAAAATGGCAAAAGAAGAAATTAAAAAACTAGTTGAAAATTCAAAGAAGACATTAGATGCAGATTATGATAATTTTGTAAAGTTTGTTAATGATGATTTGAGTTCTTTCAAAAAGAAAACTTTAGATCGAGTTTGAGAAAATTATCCCAACATGATTTAAATATGGACCCAATAGAGCCACATCGTAAATGAAAACTATCGTCATGTTACTTTTGGCAGCATCAGCAATTTCAATTCTAGGTTCAACTGGAGTTGCATTTGCAGCAGAAGATGGTGCATCTAGTGGCGACTCGATGAAACTCCTTGGTGCTGGTTTGGCCTTTGGTATTGCAGCAGGTGGGGCAGGCATTGGTCTTGGTCAAGTAGGTGCAGCAGGTCTCGCAGCCATTAGTGAGAATCCAGCAATGCAATCTAAGGTATTCATCTTCATAGGTATGGTCGAATCAATCGCAATCTACGGTATAGTAATGATGTTTATCATCTTAGGACAGTAATAGTCCTCAAACAATATTTTTCAATTTTTAAAATTTTTAATTATATTTTAGCTGGTTTACAT
>JAEFCZ010000025.1 GCA_016125975.1 Candidatus Nitrosopumilus sp. | reverse complement strand
ACCTAACGGACCTTTTTCGCCTTTTTCCCCTTGAGGACCAGGAACACCCGTCAAACCTTTTGCGCCAGTTGGACCTTGCAGACCTTGCGGACCTTTGTCTCCAATTGGACCTTCAGTTCCTTTACTGCCTTTTTCTCCAATTGGACCAGGTGGACCTAACGGGCCTTTGTCTCCAAGAGGACCAGTTGGTCCGGTTAATCCTTTTTCTCCAATTGGACCAGGTGGACCTAACGGACCTTTTTCTCCAGGCGGACCTAACGGACCTTTTTCTCCAATTGGACCAGGTGGACCTTGAATTCCTTTTTCGCCTTGAACACCTGCTTGTCCTGTTGGACCTTTTTCTCCAGGAGTTCCAATTGGACCAGTTAATCCTTTTTCTCCAGGAGGACCTTGCGGGCCTTTGTCACCTTTTTCTCCAGGAGATCCTCTTAATCCAGATAATCCTTTATCGCCAGGTGGACCAGTCGGTCCTTTTTCGCCTTTGTCACCAGTCGGTCCTTTTAATCCAGTTGGTCCTTTGTCACCAATTTGACCAGTTGCACCTTTGTCACCTTTTTCTCCAGGAGGACCAGGGATACCTTTGTCACCTTTGTCACCTTTGTCACCAGTAATACCTTTGTCACCAGTTAGTCCCTTGTCACCTGCAATTCCTTTGTCACCAGATGGTCCTTTGTCACCAGTTGCACCTTTGTCACCAGAAATACCTTGTGGACCTTCAGGACCTTTGTCACCAGGAGCACCTACGTGTCCAGGAGGACCAGGAGGACCTTTGTCACCTTCAGGACCTTGTGGACCTGATGCACCTTTGTCACCAGGAGCACCTTGCATACCAGAGGAATCAACAGTTGTTTTAGTAGAACGTTTTTGTTTTGGGGTTTCAGTTGTTTTAGTTTTAGTTTCAGTTGGTTTTTGAACAGTTAATTCAGATTTTGGTTTTGATAATGGTACATCAAATATAGAATGTAATGATGAGAACAGATCAGTAACCACTATCCAGACTCTGTCTAATTCTAATACCGATGAAGGAATAGGATTTTCAGGTGAACCGATTGTTTCGGAAAAACCCCCATCTTTTACTCTAAGATGAAAATTTCCCCTCCATAGAGAAGTGAATTGTTTAGATTTAATTTGGTCATCTGTAGGTCTACTCCCAACTATAGCAATTTGAGCTTCATATACGCCTGATTGCTTAAATGGTGCTTGACCTTGAATTTCTAATCTAGATTGGGATGACACAATCGATTGTTTATACTTCAAGTATTTCTGTATTTAGATCGCATGATTAGATTCACAATTAAATTATTTTCAGGCTCGTGGAGGATAGTATTTATCTAGATAAAAGTGCATTTTGAGCTGTGAAGAAACCTTTCGGGAAAAAATCAAAGGAAAAATCAGAGGAGGCCAAAGTAGAAAAAAAGACTGAAGAGACAGCACTAGTCGATATTGACTATAACCGTAAGAAGTTGTTTAAGAAAGGAGTCAATTTAATGGCAGACGAAAAACTTGAAGAGGCCATCACAGTCTTTGAGCAAGCTCTGAGAATAGATCCAGATAATGTTGAAACATTATTGAAATTAGGATATGCAAGATTTCACATTGATGATCATCATGAAGCGTTACGAGTTTATGATCAAATTTTAGATATTGATGTTACAAATCCTGAAGCTTGGAATCTAAAAGGACTAGTCCATTATGAACAAAAAAATTATTCAAAAGCATTAGATTCAGTTGAAAAAGCAATTGAAACAGATCCAACATACGGAATGGCTTGGTATAACAAAGCATGTTTCTTGTCATTGTTAAATCAAGTTCCAGAATCATTGGAAGCATTGAAACGTTCAATAGAAATTGATGTAAAGAATGCTAGAAAATCAATTAGAGATAAAGATTTTGTTAATGTTAGAATTGAAGAAGGATTCAAAAGAATTCAAGAAGTTGTAGTTTTAGAATCAATTAGACAAGGATACCATACAATTGGTTCAATTGTTTGGACAACATTTCTAGATAAAAAAGATGCAGAAAGTGCATTAAGAAAATTATTAGAAAAAGGATTAATTGTTCAAAATGAAAAAAGAGACGGCCTTAGTAGAATTCCAGTTTATGATCTCGCTCCAAATGTTGCAGAAAAAATGGGCAAAGAAAAGAAAGGGTTGTTTGGAATTACAAGAAAGAAATTACCAAAACCAGTTAAGAATCTAAAAGAATTAAGTCAAGCAATTCAAGATGCAAAAGAAGCAATTGAAGAAGAGAATGCAGAAAAAGCAATTGAAATATTTGATGAATTCATTGATCCTAAAAAATCAGGTGAACAAATGATTGAAAACTTCTTTGATGAACACAGGGAAATTAGATTATGGAAAATTAGACTAAAAGATAGAGGAGATGACTACATCGCAGAAAATAAAGAGAAAATGCTAGTGTTGTTTGATAACGTAGAAGTAACAATTACCAAAAAACTACGAAACGAAATTTCTTAATTATTCAGCAGAAAGATCCCAATAATTTGCATCTTCTTGTTTTACAGTAGGTTTTTGAAGACTCTTCCATTCTTTAAAGGAGCGGACGTATAGTTTTGCATTAGGCAATCCTGCAGTTTTTAATGCATAATATGCCAATCCTGAAAGTGTGCCTACACTTCCACAATATGTAATGATTTCAGAGTCACCAGCCACACCACGATTATCAAGTAAACGTTTCATGTCTTCTTTGGGACGCAAGATTTTATCACTTGATGCAAGTGTACGATAAGGAAGACTGATTGCACCTGGAATATGTTGTTCAAGAAAATTCAATCTTTCCCGATTATCAATTAGGATTACATCATCTCGCTGTTTTGCAGTTTCCAGATAATCAGAAGTGGCCAAAATATCAGGTTGCAGTTTCATGGAGTGTTCTTTATTTTGAATTTCAGGGGTTTGTGAATCATTTTCTAATCCAAGGGATTTCCAGTTACTGTAAGTAGTCTCAAGTAAACTTACATCTGAATGTCCAAGATATTCTAAGGTCCATGCAACTCTTGATGCTAATGCACCAAACGTGTCATCATAAACTACAACACGAGTTTCATCATCAATTCCCATAGAATTTACTAATTTTAGAACGCGGTCGGGACTATCATCAGACAAAAGATTTGCCAGAGGTAAATTTACTGCAGTAGAAATATGATCTTTTTTGTAATCATCTTCTCGTCTTACATCAATTACTCTAACACTCTTATCTCTAATTTCAGAACGTAATGAATCTACATCAGTTGTTATTTTACCAGAATCTGTCAAGCAGCGCATTCACCCTTTCCAGTTTTAGTATGATAACTAGTATCGCTGCCATAATCAAGATAGAAATCAGGATCCTCTTCTTTGGTGGGAGGAATTGTTAATGGGTCAATTGCTTTTTTGATATCATTAAGGGTTTTAATTTCAGAATCCTCACTGTTAGTTGCAACTCTGTGAATCCAAGATTGTAATGTATCATTAGGTTTTTTGTGTTCTTTAAACAATTCAATAATTTTCAAAATCACAGGGATTACTCTTTTAGCAGGAACTCTATGACAAATTTGTCCCAGCATCGTATCACCATCAGAACGTCCACCTAATAGCATCTGATAATTTGCATACATGTCTTTGCCAAGACGTGCACCGCCTCCAAAGAATCCAATTGTTGCAATTCCATGTTGACCACATGAATTTGGACAGCCACTTATTTTGATAGAAGAGTCACGAAGATCATCATCCTCATCAAGTTTTAACTCTAAGAACTTTCTTTGAATTTCTTTTGCCAACCTATGCGAATTTGTTAATGCAAGATTACAAGAAGTAGTTCCTGAACAACCAATAGGTGCAGTCATGGTAAGAGCACCAGATTTTGCCAAACCAATTTCAAGTAGTTTTGAATACAAACGTGGTAAATCATCCTCGTGAACGTAACGTAATGCAACATTTTGAACAAAGCCTGCACGTGCCTTACCTTCTGATGAAAAGTCACGTATAATGTCTGACAATGAATGTAGTTGACTCGATGTAATGTCTCCTGCCTCAAGTGTGATAAAGACAGTTCTATAATCAGATTGTTTTTGTGTTTCAGTGTTAGTTTTTAGCCATCTCGTATAACCGTCAGGAGTACCACTTCCACTTTCATCACTAATTCTAATTGGACGTTTAATTTCATCAGGAGTATGATCAACATCAAGTTGTGTTATAACAGACTGTGTAGCTCGTACAACTGCTCTTTCTTTTAATACAAGATTTTGGAATTTTTCCCAACCCATGTCATTTACAAGATAACGCATTCTGTTTCTTGCAAGATTTTTTCTATCACCCAATCTATCAAAGATTCGCATTACAGCAATTGAAGTGTAAAGTAAATCTTCTTCAGGGGTAAAGTCTTCTAGTTGATGTCCAACAAATGATCTGTTTCCCAATCCACCGCCAAGGAATATTTTAAATCCTCTTTGAGAAGTTCCGTCTATTTCTTTTATTTGAGGAATTAATCCAACATCAACCATTCTTACCATTCCATGTTTTTCACAACATGTGAAATTGAATTTGAATTTACGAGGAAGGTTTTGGGCCATAGGGTTTCTCAAAAAGAATTTTGCAGTTGCAAGTGCATATGGAGTTGCATCAAACTCTTCAGCAGTACAAACACCAGACATTGGACTACACATTACATTTCTTACACTATTTCCACAAGCTTCTCTTGATGTCAATCCAACTTCAGCTAGTTCTCTAAAAATTTCTGAAACATCTTCAAGTATCACCCAATGTAATTGGATGTTTTCTCTTGTGGAAAAATGAGCACTGCCTATAGAATATCGTTCACTAAGTTGAGATATTTTTTCAAATTGATGAGGATAAATTTCGCCTGCAGGAAGTTTAACTCTAACCATTGCATAGTCACCAGTCATTCTAGTACCGTATGCACCGTGTTGAAGTCTGAATCGTCTAAAACTATCTGCGTCATATTTTCCTTGACGGAATAATTTCACAGTCTTGGCAAAATTATCTGCCTCTTCCATTCTTGCCCAATTGATTTTAGGTTTAGGTGAATCAGCTGTAGACTGTTTTAGATCAGATACTGTCAATACAAGGAGATTTCTTTTGGTTGTGATATAAATTTTTGAGAATTGGAGGTTTTGGGACTTAAACTTTCAAGGCTGACGTAATATTTCCTATATTTTTAGGAAAGGAGTCGTTTTACAAGTATAAAAAAATTAGTATCTCCTAATTTTTTGTGTGTGGGAAAGTATTAATGGGTTCTAGACAGGAAATTTTTCATGCAAGAAGCAACTGTAGCAGAACAATCATCAAAAATATTTACTGACGTCCGTGAAGTTGAAATTACACAAGCTATTGCAAATGAATTTCACGAAGTTCTAATTGACAGAGCAGAGTCAGATGTAATCATTATCGGCGCAGGTCCAGCAGGACTTACTGCAAGTAGAGAGCTTTCAAACTTGGGTTTCAAAGTTCTAGTTATTGAACAAAATAACTACCTAGGAGGAGGATATTGGTTAGGAGGATACATGATGAATCCAGTTACAGTGAGAGAACCTGCACAAAAAATTTGGGATGAATTAGGAGTTCCATACAAAAAAGTAAAAGATGGGTTGTATTTGACACCAGGCCCACATGCAGTATCAAAATTAATTGCAGGGGCATGTGATGCAGGAGTGAAATTCTTACAATTAACAAAATTCGATGATTTAGTTCTAAAAAATGGAAGGGTTGCAGGAATTGTTGTCAACTGGATGCCAGTTTCAGCATTGCCACGTAACATCACATGTGTTGATCCAGTTGCATTTGAAGCCAAAGTGATTATTGATGCATCAGGTCACGATTCTGTTGCAGTAAAAAGACTAGTAGACAGAGGTCTAGCTGAATGGAAAGGTATGGAGCCAATGTTTGTCAATGATGGTGAAGAACATGTCGTTCACAAAACTGGAGAAATATATCCAGGACTTATTGCTGCAGGAATGTCAGTCACAGAGACTCATGGATTAGCAAGAATGGGACCTACCTTTGGTTCAATGCTATATTCTGGAAAAAGAGCAGCTGAAATTGCAGCTGAGAAAATCAAAGAGTTAGAAAGATAAACAATTAAACTCTTGTTTTCATGTTGAAAACAAGTAAAATTATCGTTTATGACGAACCAACAGTTCCAGAAATTCAAATTGAACAAATAGAAAAATTTCTCAAAGGCACATTTCACATAGAGGTAGAAATTAGAAAGAATTTTTTTGAAAATGCAAATGATGAAATGTTCCAAAAAATTGCATCAACACGTATTTTTGAATTAAAAAAACCATTTTCAAGACATTTGCCTACAGAAATAGAAATACAAAATGAAAGAAAAAATACAGATAATTCACAAAATGAAGAAAAAATTCTTTATGATGGATTTGAGTTTGAAAAAATACTATCAGAATTTATTTCAAATAGTGAAAACAATCAAGAGACATTACACATAATTTTTACAAATAAACTAACATGTACATTTGATGAAAGTGATTTTAGATATCATGCAAGAGCGCTAATTGGAACAAATCCTTCAATAATTTCAACTACAGGAATTATAGAAGCCCCTGCAAAACCTAAAGAATACTATCTGGAGTTAATGACAAATTTTACTAAAGAAAATACAGAGAAAATCAAAGAAAAATACAAAGGAGAATTTTTAGATTACAATGATCCGAGACTATCAAAAATTATACAAGGATATTTGCTACAATCTATTATGTACTATGAAACAGGGGATACGTTCTGTAATGATAAAGAATGTAGGCTATATAATGCACATTGGCAAAAAGAATTGCTGCATTCACAATTAAACAAGAAATTTTGCAGTAAACATGAAGAAAGTTTTAAAAAAATAACCAATCATTCGTGAACAGATTTTATATCATTGCGAATTTTTTCAGATGATTTTTTCAAAGACGATAATTCAGTGTCATCGAGTTTTATTTTTTGTATTTTAGAAACACCATTTTGATTGATTGTTACAGGTACACCCATAGCAACGTCACGTTCATCATATTCTCCTTCAAGAACAACAGAAGCAGGAATTGTAATTTCCTTTTTGTTTAAAATAGCATCAATTACATCAAATGTATTTTTTGCAATGCCAAACTGAGATCTGCTCTTAAAATTTCTCAATGTTTTCCAATAATTTCTAACATTTTCAGTTATAGTATCTCGGCTATCTATCATAGAAAATAGAGGATTTCCACCAACAGAAACACCCGAAAAAATAGGAACCATTGAATCACCATGTTCACCTAAAACAAATGCATTAAAAATTGAAGATTGTGGAACAGATAATGTTTCAGAGATATAATAACGAAATCTACTGGTATCAAGACTTGATGCAATTCCAATTACCTTGAATCTAGAAAATTCACTTTGCTTTTGAAAAAAATAAGTCAAGACATCAAGAGGATTTGAAACTAGTAAAACTATTGCAGAAGGACAGTATTGTTTGATTTTTTTTTGCAATATTTTTTATCATTTCAACTTGTAAATCAATATTTTCAGTTCTATCTTTGGCATACATTTCAACACTTGCAGTGATTACAACAATATCAGATCCGACTAACTCAGAATAATCATCAGTTCCACGAATAGAAAATTTTGAAGTTGCAGGAATTGCATTTGCAACATCCAAAGATTCACCAATAGCTTTTTTCTTATTTCGGTTAACAAGTAAAACATCATCTAAGGCATTAGAAACACAAAGAAATGCAATTGATGTACCAACTCTACCACTACCTACTATTGAAATCAATAATATCACTTAATCATTTGATTATAAGAATAGGACACTTTGCTTTTTGAGATACACTGTTTGCAACACTACCTAAGAGAGTCTTATCAAAACCAGATCTTCCATGAGAACCTATAACAATTAGATCGTACTTTCTTGATTTTGCAAACACAACAATATCATTTACAACAGATTTTGATATCAAAATGTGGGATTTTACAGAAACGTTATTCTTTTCTGCAATCGCTACTAATTTTTCAAGATGTTTTTGTGAGACTTTTTTTTGTTTTTTAATTAATTCAGAATCAGCTCTTGCATCATAAAATTTATGATGCCAAGCATCACCTTCAAGACAGGTTAAGAGTGTTAATTTTGAATCATATTTTTTGCAACATCTACTGCAACTTTAAAGGCCCTAGTAGAATGAACAGATAGATCAAAGGGAACTAAAATATTCTTAAACAAAATTGCTATACTTTCCTCTTACGAACACTATCTCTTTGACGTTTATCATCCTGTTTTGACATTTCTCTTTCTAATTTTTTAGATAACTCATCACTAATTTTCAGAATATCCCAATCAGAAGAAGTGTAAACTAGTTGGTTTTTGGAGGTTTTCACAATTGCAGTAACATCATAATGGGTTCGAGTTCCTTCAGAATTTTGAGATTTTACAGTAATTTTGGCCTCAATAATATCAGGTAAAACAGGTTGAACTTTTTCTAATGCACCTCCAAATTTAGACATTAGAACTTCAGTGGCAGGCTCATCTTTGGATAACCCAACTATGTATAATGGAATATTTTCAGTCATAAGTAATATCTTGAAATTATAATTAAAAACTCTACTAATAATTACTAATAGTGATTTTCATTAGTGATATTATCAATGAGATATTTATCAATTAATAAAAAAATCAATGGTATGAATATAAAAAATTCAAAATTAGAAAAATTACTAACAAAACCAATTACAATTGGTCCAAACTCAACTCTTGTAAAAGTAAGAGAAGCACTCCTTAAAAACAAAGTTAAGAGATTAGTAGTAATCGACAAAAAAAGCCAATAGCAGTTATTACTGAAAAAGATATTGCAAAAAAAATTTACGAGTTAGGTACCAAACCAATAAAATTAGTCAAGGCAAAAAGTTTCAAACCAAAAAAATTATTCACGCTCACCAGAGAGAATTCTGTTAAAGAATGTGCAAAAATGATGAAAAAACATAGAATTAGTGTTGTGATTATTCTTAATGAGGATAAAACATTGGAGGCATTATTACCAAAACAGATCTAGTAAAAATATTCTTAACAAAGAGTTCTGAATCACTCAAGGTTTCTCAAGTAATGAAAAAGAATTTAGTTACTGCAGCACCAAGTGACCCAATATTACATGTTGAAAGTTTGTTGTTAAAATATGGAATATCTAGAATAATAATTAAAAGAAACCAAAAGCCAGTAGGGATAATAACATTTAGAAATTTTGTACCTGCAAAGATTCCACAATGGATTGCAGAAACAGCAGATCCAAAGGAAGTACAAGAATACAAATTCAAGAAAGGATTAGAAGAAGGACATGCAAATCAAATGAGTTATCTGTTCCCGTTTCATGCAACAGACATTATGTCTCCAAAACCAATTACTATTGAGGCTAAAAAAGAGATTAAAGCAGCAATCACACTCATGATAAAACATAACATTAGTGGTTTGCCAGTTGTAAAAAATTCAAAATTAGTAGGAATTATAACAAAATCAGATATTGTAAGTGTTCTAGCAAGTTAGATTTACTTTACAATTAACAAAGAACAAGGGGAATGTTGTGCAAGCTTGTTTGAAGTGCTTCCAAGTAAAAATCTAGTAACTGCGCCAAGACCTTTGTTTCCAACAATTACCAAATCACATTTTTCAGATTTTACAATTTTTTCAATTTCAGAAACAATATTTCCTTCTTTAAGAAAGAATTTTGCTTTAATACTTTTTTTTGAAAGTGTTTTATTTGCATCATCAAGGGTCTTTTTTCCAAATTTTTTAACCATTTTTAGATACTCTTTACGATCTAGTAAGTTAATTGATGATTTTTCAGCAACATAAAGTAAAATGATCTTAGAATCAAATGCATGAGTGATTTCACTTGCACGCTGTAATGCTTTTTTAGAATATTTTGAACCATCAAGTGGAACAAGAATTGTTTTGAAGTTGTTAGTCATTTTACAACAAGTACTGGTTTTTTTGACTTGTGTAAGACATAATTTGAAACACTACCTAAGAAAAGTTCTTTTGCAGAACTTCTTCCACGAGCTCCAATTACAACCAAGTCTATTCCGTTTTTTTTATTATTTGCAAATCGTGCAATATCATAACCAGGATCTCCAGACAATGCTTTTGAAATTAGTTTAATTCCTTTTTTTGCAGCTCGTAATTTTGCATCATCAAGAGTTTTTTTCAATTCTTTGGTAGAATTAAAATCTAAAAATCCTAATGGATGGATTGCATAAATTCCAGGCACAGATTTTACGCTTAAAGCGACAATTATGCCTTGAGACTGTCGTGCAATATGAATAGCCATATCTAAACCGCGGATGGAATTCTTTGAGCCATCAAGAGGTACTAAAATTTTCTTAGTTTTAATGACCATGATTCAAAATAAAATAATTAACATTAAAAGGGTTTAGTGATTATCTTGGCTGATTTTCAATTATAATAATTTAGAATTTATATGATATAATTGAGACAGGGGGATAGATCATGGACAATACCTTTGTCAATCAAGTAATGAGTAAAAATGTGCTAACTGCAGAAAAATCTACATCATTACAGGATGCAGCACAAAAAATGAATGAACTTAATGTTGGTTGTGTAATTGTTACAGAAGAATCAAAACCAATAGGAATTATTACTAAAAGGGATTTTGTAACAAAAGTTGCAGCTGAAGGAAGACCACTGTTTACTGAAATTTCTGAAGTAATGTCATTCCCACTAACCACAATAGATCCTGAAGAAACAATTTGGGAGGCATCAGAACTTATGAAAGAAAAACTAATTCATAAGCTTCCAGTTATAGAGAATGAGAAGGTTATAGGAGTCATTACAACATCAGATATTGTTAGAATATCCAGTGTAGGATCTGATTCTCAAATGCGTAAAATATGTGATCAAATTCTTATGAGAATGAAAGACGATTAATCAAAAAAGGATATTCACTTAAATTATTGAAATTAAAAGATGAATTACTATGATGGCAGCAGATTCAGGTGCATCAGTACTTGAAACAAATGACGATAATCCAAAAATGCCAGACAAAAAGAAAACAAAATTTGATGTAATTATTATCGGTGCAGGACCATCAGGGTATACTGCAGGAATTTATTGTTCCAGAGCAGGTTATGATACGCTGATTTTATCAGGCATATTGCCAGGAGGTCAATTAGTCAATACAACAGAAGTTGAGAATTATCCAGGTTTTGAAAATGGAATCATGGGTCCAGATTTGATGATTGATATGAGAAAACAATCTCAAAGAATGGGAACAACAATAATTGATGATGAAGCAGTTGACGTAGATTTTAGACGAAAACCACTCAAGGTTTTAACAGCATCAGAAGAATACGAAGGTCGTGCAGTAATCATTGCCACAGGTGCAAATCCTCGCAAACTTGGACTGGAAGGTGAAGAAACTTTTGGAGGAAAAGGTGTTTCGTATTGTGCAACATGTGATGGTCCATTCTTTAGAAATCAAGAACTAGTAGTTGTTGGTGGTGGTGACTCTGCAATAGAAGAAGCAACATTTTTGACAAAATTTGCAACAACTGTTCATTTAGTTCATAGACGAGATTCATTACGTGCAAGTAAAGTTATGCAAGAAAGAGCACTAAACAATGAAAAAATCAAATTTCATTGGGATTCAGCTGTAATTGATATTAAAGGAGATCAGAAAATGCAACAAGCAGTTCTAAAGAATCTCAAAACAAACGAAGAGTCAACATTAGATGTAGGAGGATTATTTGTTGCAATTGGGCATGAACCAAATACAAAATTATTCAAAAATCAGATTGATTTGGATGATGAAGAATATGTTGTTCTAAAAGATAAAACTCATACAAATGTTGAAGGAATTTTTGCAGCTGGAGATGTGCATGACAGAGATTACAGACAAGCAATTACTGCTGCAGGGTATGGCTGTATGGCAGCAATTGATGTGGATAAATATCTAACAGAAAGTGCAGACAAACAAGAATGAAAAATGCACAATGCAGAAAATGCTTAGATAAGTTTTTTGAAAAAGAAATCTATACAATTCAGCAATTTCAATATAGAGAAAAACCACCATACAAGTGGACATTAGAATATTTCAAAAAAATAGGAATTGGTGAATGGGATTCATTTTGTGAGAAGTGTTTGCTAGAATATTCTACAGAATCTTTAAACTCATGGAAGAAATCACATCTCTAAACTCTTTATTGGTACAAAATTTACTAATTCCCATGAGTAAAGAGTCAGGAAATAATCAAATCGTAAAAGAGTACAGTGATAAACTAGCAAAATTGGGCATGGAATTAAGCAAAATTCAATTCAGTTACAAAGTGGAAAATAAAACTACAAAAAAGTACTGGCAGAAAAGAATAGAGAATTTTGAGGAATATAATAAAAAAGGTTTAGAATATTATAATCAAGTATTTTCTTTGATTAAAATCATTAACAAAGAAGAATCAGAGAGATTTCTTTTACAGATTAGCAAATTCCGACAATTAGCATCATCATTAATAGAAATTATGAAACAAATTAAAGCAAATCCATCAATAATTGATTCAAAAGACAGACAACAAAGTCAATGGAGTAGAGAAATTAAAAATAATATCACAGAACAAAGTAACAAATGCTTACATCATGAAAGAGATATGAATACATTTTTTAGAGATTTTTATGAAAAACACTTGAAAAATGTTTTAGAATAAGTCAGTAAGCTAATTCAGACATGTGTTTTGCATCTTTAAGACAATTTTCAAAATTTTCTTCAGACATTATGTTTTGTTTTGCATACACACTCTTGAATTTTCGTCCATCATCAGCAAAAATTCCAACTACACAGGCCTCACCTTCAATAGGGTATTTTTTCATACAGGCATAAACTGCTGCAGAAGAAGGACTGATCAATAGTTGATCTTTTTCAAAGACTTCCTTTACTACAGAAAATGCTTCTTCATTATCAACAGAAATCCAATCAACAACAACTTCTTCTCTTTTCAAAAACAAATCAGGTTTTGCAGATTCTTCAAAGTTTCTCCACCCCTGAATCAAATGGTTTTGTTGTGGTTGACAGCCAATAATTTTTACATCAGGATTTTTTTCTTTAAGAAATGCTCCTATTCCAGTAATTGTTCCACCAGTACCAACCCCGGTAAAGAAATGAGTTATTTTACCTTCAGTTTGCTTCCAAATTTCAGGACCAGTTCCAATATAGTGACCCTTGAAATTTGCTTCATTGGCATATTGGTTAGGAGAATAATAGGTATCAGGTCTTGATGATGCAATTGAAGTTGCAAGTGCAATACTTTGATCAGTTCCTGCACCAACTTTAGGGCATAGATCGTCACTTGTTTCAAAGACCTTAGCACCTAAATTTCGAATAATATCTTTAGTTTCATTACTTGCTTTTTCAGGAATTACTATCTCGACTTTGTATCCCAACAAATTTGCGATTCCAGTTAACGCAATTCCAGTATTTCCAGAAGTAGGTTCAATAATGATGCTTTTACCTTTTGTTAGAATACCTCTTTCTTCACCATCTTTTATCATCCAATATGCAGCTCGATCTTTAACTGAACCAAATGGATTATGGCCTTCTAATTTTGCAAAATAATCTGCATTATCATGTGAAAGAGAGTCTAATTTTACAAGGGGAGTGTTACCTACATGATTCAAAACATCTGTATCAGTTACAGTAGTCATAATTTTAGTTATTTCACCTTTTTAATTTGAAATGTAATCACATTTCCATCTTTTGACATGTCTAACAATTCATGACCCTGTCTTGTTACCCATCTAGAAATATCGTCTTCAGCAGCTGGATCATCTGCAGAAACAGTTAGTGTCTCACCTACTTGCATTCTTTCAATTTCAATTTTAGTTCTAAATACAGGTTCTGGACAAAATAATCCAGTTGCATCTAGTTTTTTTTCTGTTGATTCAGACATACTATCTAATTAAAAAAGGACGTTTTGTCATATTAAAATCTATTTGAGTTTATCAGATTCATTTTTGCTTACAATGCCATTTTGAACATAGTTGCAAGATTTCGATCTTTCATAAAACTTGGATCTTGATTTTGGAAATTAATTTTTTGTGAAATTCTCTTCATCAGGTAAATTGCAATTTTATAAAATAAAGACCACATGTGACTATTTTGATTTGAATCATAAATTCTCAATAACAATGTCAAGAGCCATTTTGCATTTGGATAATGTTCAGAAATATAATCAATCAAATATTCTTTTGAATTGTTTATTTTGTATCGTAAATGATCAAGAGTCTCTGTCTGATGTGCATATCCTGTTTGTGAAATTTCTATTTTTCCATGTTTCATTGCAAACAATATATCATCAAGATTATTTTCAGAATCAATTACATTGACACATCTGCCAAGAGTGGATAAAACATGAGAATCGCTTCCAGCAACTTGAATCATGTTATTATCTAAAGCAAATTCAGTTGCACGAGCATTTGATAAAATATCAACATTATTACTGTTAAAGATTTCAACCATGTCACATTTTTTGGCACCATCACGTAATGCATCAAGTAAACTAAACGGATGAGGAGCAGATGAGACGCCACCTTGTTTTTTAACTTCATCTATGACCTCTTCAAGAGATAATCCAGGAGAGATTACATCATGAATTCCATAAGCTAGAACATGGGCACCTGTATCAGTGGTAATTTCTTCAGCAGGAAAAACATCAATGTTTTGGAATTTTGAATGATTATTTTTGTATTCTAATAATTGATGATATCCATCCAATGTATTGTGATTTGTAACAAAGATTGCATCTAATCCTAAATTGTGTGATCGCTCAAGTTGATCTCTTATAGAAATATCACAATCATAGGGAGGTTCATCTGCACCTACATGAAAATTTGAAAAAGAATTATGACAATGTAATTCAGTATTTATTGGCATTTTCAAATGAGACTTTGCTTCTTTAGGTAATAATCTTACTGAAACTAAACAAGAAATTATCTAAAAAGATCTTCAGGTTCAGGACGAATTAATTCATCAGTTCCATGTTCTCCTTTTTGGAAGGAATAATTACGAACTATCGCTACAGGAATTTTCAGTGTTTTGCCCATAACTAATTCAGACGCAGCTGAAAGTTCATCAGCAATTGCAATAGCAGTGACTCGTAAAATTTTTCCAAAAGTATCTTTTGTTCCCTCATAATCAAGTATTGGAGATAATCCAGAAACACCTATAGCGCAATTAGTTTGTCCCATTCTAAATGGACGGCCAAAGGTATCAGAGATTATTACTGCAACATCTTTTTTTGTTTGATTGAAAATTCTTTCACGTATAATTTTTGCAGAGACATCAGAATTTAATGGTAATAACGTGGCAAATCCGTCTTTTACATTACTTTCATCAATACCAGCATTAGCACAAATAACACCATCATTTGTTTCGACAATTAAAATTCCGTTTTTCATTCTTATGATTCGTTTTGATTCAGATAAGATTAATTCCATTATTCTAGGATCTTTTTGATATTGAGAACTAATTCCTTCAGAAAGTAATGAAGGAGTCACGGTAGACAAATCAACTATACGCCCTTCTTGTTTTGAAATTATTTTTTGAGCAATTATTACGATATCACCATCGTGTATCTCATTTGAAGAAATAATTAATTGAGAAATGTCATCAGATGTCTCAATTTCTTTTTCAATGGTAACAGGAATAATTTCCAAGTATAATATCTAAGTTCAGGGACTAAAAAATTGTTTATGCAGGAGTAGGAGTTTCTAGTTCTAATTTGTAATGTTTGTTGATAATGTCTAAAATTTTTGAAAGATCTTTTTCTTCCAAAGTTGTAGTTGCCAAATCCTTAACTAAATCTTGTGCACGATATGCAATTCCCAATCCACAAATATCAAATAATTTCACATCATTTGCACCATCTACCACACAAACAATATTTTCCTTCTTTTCACCCCATTCTTCGATTTTTATTTTTGCAGATTTTGATTTGTCTGAATCAACATTGATTTTTACACCATCAATCTTACCGTCTTTGAAAATTAATTCATTGGAATAAACATAATCCAAACCCAATTCTTTTTGTAATCTATCCATCATTATGGTAAATCCACCTGAAACAGCCATCAATTTCCAACCAGCAGCCTTTAATGCTCTACATGCTTCTTTTGCACCAGTCATTATAGGCAATTCATCTGAAACCTCTTGGCATGTTTTTTCATCCAAGCCTTTTAGAGCAGCAACTCTAGTTCGAAGTCCCTCTTCCCAGTTAATTTTTCCTTGAATTCCTTGTTTTGTGATTTCCCAAATCTCATTTTGTTTATTGAGTTTTTCTGCAAGAATTGGAAGATACTCTTCATCATACAAAACACCTTCAACATCAAAAATTACCAACAATTGATTTCTGTTTTGCAAAAATTTGCTAATTATATTAAAGTTTAAACTTTTTTGAGATCCAAAAAACGCTAGTAATAAATCACCGGAGTTAATTGTATGGTCATGGGTGAATTAGAACACAAATACGAAGTAGATATCAAAGAAAGAGAAGGAAGACAAAAACTACATGATAATGTCAAAGCAGAATTAAAAGCATCAGGAATGATGGACGATAAAGGAAAATTAAAACTCAAAGGAGTCAGTCCAAAAATGCTCAAAAGAATGAAACAAGAATTTGTAGAATGCCCAGTTTTAAAGGACGACATACATTTTATCCAGTGTTTTGTATGTCCAAATTTCCAAAGCAGAGTCACAGGGCAAGTACTTTGTAAAGGCGATAAATTATAATCAAAAATTTCTCACGAAAGGCTCATTAGTTAATTTATTCTTGGAATTTTAGTTTGAGTAAAGAAGATGTAGGGATCACAGTTTCAAAAAATGATGATTTTAGTGAATGGTATACTCAAGTTGTACTAAAAGCAAAATTAGCAGATTACGCACCAGTAAGAGGCTTAATTGTGCTCAGACCAGATGGGAATTCCATTTGGGAGTCATTGAAAACAACATTTGATAAAAAATTTGCAAAAAATGGAATTAGAAATGGATTCCTTCCAGTATTAATTCCAGAGTCATTGTTAGGAAAAGAACAAAAACATTTTGCAGGTTTCAACCCTGAAGTTTTTTGGGTTACGCATTCAGGAACAAATGAAATCGGAGATAAGTTAGCACTAAGACCAACATCTGAAACATTAGCATATACTCTATATTCAAAATGGATTCAAAGTTGGAGAGATTTACCATTAAAAATTAATTTTTGGAATACTGCATTACGTGCAGAAATTAAAGCAACAAAACCATTTCTAAGAACATCAGAATTTTTGTGGCAAGAAGGTCACACCGTACATACAACGCAAGAAGAAGCAGAAAAAGAAGTAATGAAAATTTTAGAAATTTACAAAAATACTGTTGAGGAAGAATTAGCAATTCCAGTTACAACTGGAAAGAAAAGTGAGAAAGAAAAGTTTGTGGGAGCAGTATACACGACTACAATGGAATCCATAATGCCAGATGGTAAAGCACTACAAATGGGCACATCACATTTCTTGGGACAGAATTTTTCAAAACCATTTGAAGTGAAATTTGCAGACAAAGACAATGTTGAACATTTTGCTTGGCAAACTTCATGGGGGGTTTCATGGAGATTGATAGGTGCAATGATAATGGCACATGGAGATGATCAAGGTCTTGTTTTACCACCTAAAGTTGCACCAACACAAGTAGTAATCATTCCAATTTACAGAAATGATGAAGGTAAAAACAAAGTATTACCAAAAGTAAAAGAGATTCAAGAAAAATTAGAATCAGAAGACATTCGTGTTCAAGTAGATGACAGAGAAGGGTTATCACCAGGCTACAAATTCAATGATTGGGAAATGAAAGGAGTGCCAATACGCATAGAAATTGGACCAAAAGATATTGAAAAACAGAGCATTGTTGTTGCAAAAAGATACAATCGTGAAAAAGTTGACTTGGGACTTGATGAGGTAGAAGGAATTCATCCAATTTTAGATGAAATTCAAAAAAATATGCTAGAAAATGCGCGAGTTCAATCAAAAGAAAATACTAAAGACATTTCAGACTATACAGAGTTTAAATCAAAAATTGAAGATGGAGGATTCTTCAATGCACCTTGGTGTGGAAAATTAGAATGTGAAGAAAAAATTAAAGAAGAAACAGGTGCAGATATACGAGTAATTCCATTTGGTAGTGAAAATACAGATTCAAAATGCATGTATTGTGGAGAACAAAGTAAATCAATTCCAATTTTTGCTAGAGGATACTAAGAATTATTTTCAATAGAACACAAATTCATTATTTTGTATGCAGTTTTATCAATATCCACATCAGATTCTGCAGATACAAACAAGACCACATCATCTAATGGAAAAGTAAATGTAACAACCTTTTTTCTTCGTGCAGCAGCATATGACACAGGTCCAAGATTATCATTGAAATCCTGTCTTGTTCTAATTCTCAATACTGCTTCTATGAACATTTTTTTACGTTCTTCTTCATTTTTTAATGGTTTTACATCATCACGAAATGATCCAACAACTAAATTTCCCATCATATCTAAAAATCCTGCAAAACGAATTTCAGGTTCTTTTAGTAAAAGTTCACATTTTGAAGATAAAGAATCATTAGACATGAATTTTTGAAATAGTATTAGGGATAAAAAGAATGTTCAAATTTTCAGTAATGAGACCATGGTCAGATATAATAGTGGAAAAAAATGATTAGTAGTTGTGACTAGCAATCCACAGTTAGAGGAAAAAAAGCCACTCTTAGAACAATTCAGAGAAACCAGAAGCAGAACTCTAGAATTAGTAAAAACTTTGGAAAAAGATGATTTTGTTGTTCAAACTGCATTTTTCATGAGCCCGCCAAAATGGCATATAGGTCATGTTAGTTGGATGTATGAAGCAATTATGAGTAAATTAGACAAAAATTATGAATTTTATTCAAAAGAATTTTCAGAATATTTGAATTCTTATTATCAACAATTTGGAGTTCCACACGACAAAGGATTACGAGGGGTAATTTCAAGACCCACAATTGATCAAATTTTTCAATATTTCAACACCATTAATCAGAGAGTGGAGAAATTCATTGAGACAGAGTCTTTGAGTAATAATGCAGTCAAACTGATTACAATGGGATTTCATCATGAATGTCAACATCAAGAACTTTTAGTTTATGATTTACAACATCTTCTTGCAGAACAATACAGACCAGTACAAAAAAATAAAATTGAAAAACAAAATGACGTTGAAAAAAAAACTGTCAACATTAAAGGAGGATTGTATACGATGGGATTTAATGGAAATGAATTTTGTTATGACATTGAACTTCCAGAACACAAGGTTTACCTCAATGATTACAAAATTGACGTTTTCCCAGTTACAAATCAACAGTATTTAGAATTCATTGAAGATGGAGGGTATGAGACATACAAATATTGGTTGTCAGATGGATGGGAGAAAGTAAAAACAAATGATTGGAAAGCACCAATGTATTGGGAAAAAATTGATGGTAAATGGAATGTTAGAGACTTTTTAGGGATTAGAGAAATTAATCCAAATGAACCAGTTTGTCACGTAAGTTTCTATGAAGCCGCTGCATATTGTAAGTGGGCAGGGAAAAGATTACCAACAGAAGCTGAATGGGAAAAGGCAGCATGTTGGAATGAAGACAAACAAGAAAAAACAGTTTTTCCATGGGGAAATGAACAACCATCAAAAGATAGATGTAATCTTCTAGAATCATATCATTGGGCATGTACTGAGATTGGAACATATCCAAATGGAACAAGTCCTTCAGGTTGCCAACAGATGATTGGAGATGTATGGGAATGGACATCTTCAGAATTTACAGGATATCCAGGATTCAAAACAGGATTTGATGAATACAATGACAAATGGTTCACAAATCAAAAAGTTTTGAAAGGAGGTTCGTTTGGAACTCCAGAAATGTCAATTCGTGGAAGTTACAGGAACTTTTTCAGATTAGATGAGCGATGGTTGTTTTCAGGCTTTAGATGTGCCGAAGATGCCTAGTTTTTAGATACCAAAGTCAGTGAGAAGTGTTTCTTCTCATCAAGCCAAGTGTGTTTTAATTCAAATCCCACATCATCAAGAAGATCATGTATTTCAGATAATCGATACTTGTGAGAATATTCAGTATGAATCAATTCATCTTTTTTTAATTTTAATTCCAGATCAGATTTTGATACAATGATTGATTGCTCAGTTAAAGATTTCAAATACATTTCAATTCGTTGATCTTTTTCATTGTATATTGCATAATGTGAAAAATTTTTAAGATTAAAATCAGCATCAAGTTCG
>JAEFCZ010000039.1 GCA_016125975.1 Candidatus Nitrosopumilus sp. | reverse complement strand
TTTGCAGAGTTTTCCCCACCTGAAAAATCCGAAGAGAAGACAGTCAACATCAATTGGACCACCGTGTCAGTGATTGGCACATTGGGAGGAATCACATTTGCAGCATTCAAAATTTTCAGGAAATTAAAGAAGGATGCCTTGGAATGAGGCAGAATACTAAATTTTCATGCCTGAAAGACAAGACAGTTCAACAATAACTTAATTTAGCTTATTGCCCTATAGAGTAACAAGAAAACCCGTTGGCGGTGAGATTTGAACTCACGATCCGGGGGGAAACCAGATATGGTTTTATCAGAACCACGCAATAGACCTAACTATGCGACGCCAACGAGTTAACTTTGTTTTTGTTTGTAATAAAGATCGTGTTGAAATTAATTTTAATCTGAACTACTGATAGAGACAATATTGTTTCAGAATAAATGTCAAAAAAACAAGAGTGGATAGGAATCAAATTGTAAAAGCAGATAGCTTGATGATGTTAGAAACGCACTAAAATAAAACATCGCAACTAATAATTTATGTTTATTTTCTTTTAACCTGTTTAGAAAAAATTGTGTTTCTTTTGTTTTGAATTGTGTTCCCATTACATTATGTTTTCAAAAAACTATATCAAATAATCTATTGATGTAAAAACATATTTCACGCCTAGTCGTAAAAACCCTATATTTTATCATCAAATTCAGTTGAATTATTCTTCCACAAATCAAATATCCCAAGTTCAGATTTTACAGCCTCTTGGTCTATCTCACGCATGAAATATGCTGATTTTTCAGTAAATTGACACAATTTCTCCCTATTTTCCAAAGGAATTCCATGTTTGTCTGCAACGCGAAAAATCTGTTTAACAGAACTATCCAGAATATTTGACGATGGCTAGCTTTTACACCAATATGTTTTCATTGTTAATCTGGCCTGATGTTATTAATGCATGTGTCATGTTATATCATATTTATTAACATACGAACCTTATACTTTAAGAAATGTTTATATTATTACGTTTGATAGTTGTACCAATGACGTCGAAAACAAAATTAACCATCTTTTCTGTGGTAGGAATTGCAGCACTTGCGGCATTTGCCTCCGTATTGATGGTTGATAACACAACGACATTATCTACAATAGACGAAAAAATTGTTGAAGCGACTCACGATAAAAACGCAGTGCCTTTGCATGAGCGTGAACATCGTTCTGGTATAGCCGTTATGGATTCAATCGAAATAGAAAATCCTAACTTGGAAGTATTGACATTCCAAGAACTACCACAAGGAGAATATGATTTCATTTGGAGGGCAATTAACAACGGTGCTACATTCGTATCAGATGAGGAGTTGAAAACTTACAGCGAAGAAGTAAAAGAACCAAATCATAGGTTTACAGTAACCGATGAGAATGGTATCACATACTACAGAATCAGTATTGATGCACCCCCTCTCAGATATGATCAACACTACATCAAGGTTCTAGAATTTGCTGAAGAAAGAGACATTGCTTTCAAACAATTACCTGAAAACTCTAGGCTATCAATTGCAGAACAGATTGATAGGCCATACAGATGGATCCCAGTAGATGAATCAAGTGCTATCTCACTCAAAGATATGACTGAAAGAGACGGTACATTCTTTACCTCTACAAATCAACGAGGCCAAAGTAATTTCCAGATTCAATATTTAGGACCATTGGGTGATGAGTTCCAAAAACAAGAATTCAAACAAATTCTTGCAGAGATTGAGCAACAGCATGAAGAAAAGGGAATCGTTGAATATCATGAAGGTGAGGACCATACTCATGAATAAACTTCTCTTAATCCCAATGCTTGCGGCTCGGGTTTTTGCAGTTGGAAACGTTTCTGATGCAGAAGCATCTCATAACTGGGGATACACCGAAGATTCTGGCACAGGTTTAGATGATACCAAGGTAACTTTTGAAAAAGCTGGCGAATACGAATGGTATGATTCCAGTTATTCATCTGGTTACTATACTGAAACATTGCCATCTAGTTCTACTGCAAACATTGTATTTGCAGATATTATTTCAAGTTAGACGGATTTTGATATTTTGATCAACTTTAGATAATTTTCAAAAATGGAGACTATGTTGACAAATTTATCATTTACAAAGATACCAAAAATTCATTTTACAATAATCATGTCATGAATCAATTTACGAGAAGTGTGGAATTTTGAAAGCAACGAATAGACAAGTCTGTTGCCAGGATAATAAAGACGCCATTCATCCGGATCATAAAATCCGGATTTCCACGAATCAGGCTCAAAATTGTATCGTTGGCGTTCTAACTCAAAGAGTTTGGCATTGCAAGCTGGACATACATGGACCTTTTTGGCCGGTTTTTTGAGTTTTAGTTTGCTATATGATAGAGAGCCAAACCTACAATATCATCGATAACTATCATTGCCTCATTGAATGAATGGTCGTCCCAAATGATTTTCATTATTCGATATACTTCCTATCCATATTGGATCTGCTACTTCGTGGGCTAGTTCTTAGTTGAGTAGTGTAACAAGGACAATATTTGCCCTCCCATTTGATAAAAATATTACAATATCCGCAAAATTTGTCACCGTTTTGATATCTTTTCGTATCTCTCTTTTTTTCAGCTTTGTAATTCTTACAAGCTCCATTGCATGTTACTGTCATGTCATTAATTCATTTTTTATTTTTACGGATCTCATCATTTATCACTCTCGAAAAACTTACGCTATTACCTTCTTTGAGAATTAATTTTGCTTGTATTTCTCGAAGTCTTTTGTCGTTATCATCATCTAAAACGATAGTAATTCTTTTTGACATTTTACCAAACTCCTACCATTCTGTAATAATGAATTAATCCAATAATTTCAGATTCATCTAATTTGCCTTCAGAATACATTTTGAATAATTGTTTGATAGATGGAGTAATTCTTCAAAGTAATCATTCAAGAAATTCTGACAAAATTCAATCTTTCATGTATTCCATATTTGATGTCTCATCAGACTCTTTAATTTTAACAACAATCGTATCTCCTAATTTATTGAAAATTCTCTGTCTTTTCTCATTAGTTAAAATCCACCCTAACACTACATCAAAAGGTAAGAGGAATGATTTTCCAAAACTATTGATAAGAACTCCTTTCAGCGTAGGATTATCCCCCTGAATACCTAGTGTTTTCAAGTTTAGAATTTTCTTTCCTATTGTTTGACCTGTTTTAAATTCTAGAATTGTCCAATATGCAAAAAATATCAAACTAGTTGGAATGTATTGAGAACTTTCTGCCCAAAAACTCTCTTCCCCATAATCTAATGTTCCAAATGCTCCAAAAATCAGAGCTGTAGAAATAGCTGAAATTACAATAAAATCGATTAACCACGCAAAAAATCTGTCTGTCCATTTTGCAAGAATAACTTTTGTTGGAATTTCTGAATTATTCATATGGTTCAATCCATTCTCAAATTAATAAAATGTGTTTATCATTGGTTAGCTCTTTTTCAATCCTAGATGATTTATTGATGACCTTATTACGTACATTATGAAAGCCAAATTTGCAACATCTTGTGTTTCTTGTGGAGATAAGATTCAACCTGGGAAGGAGATTTCAAAAAATTTCGACGAAAAATGGGTTCACAAACATTGTGCAGAAGATTCTGAAGGACTACCCTAGAAATTAATAAGCCTCTGCTCAATTAATCTTGAATTTATTTTTGGTATCGATAAACCCCCTTGATGTATTTTTATGGACATTTCGAAGAAATGAAAAAGACACCATAAATCTATACAATACACTATCTCCTGTCATGCAACTTGCCACTGGTGGCTCTATGCTAAATTTTGGATATTGGTCCCCTAAACACTCTGATCCAATTTCTGCCCAAGAAAATCTTTGTATGGCTTTTGCAAATATTGCTGAACTCACATCTGCAAAACATGTAGTTGATGTGGGAAGTGGTTTATCTGCACCATCCCATCTCTGGCAGCAAAAATTCCCAGATGTTTTTTTGTATGATGTAAACATCAACTACTCTCAACTATCTTATGGAAAGAGACCAAAAATAGAATTTCTAAACTCTTCATCAACAAAACTTCCATTCACAAATAATTCTGTAGATCGAGTTTTGGCATTAGAATCTGCCCAACATTTCAAACCTCTTTCTGATTTTATTTCTGAATCAAAAAGAATATTGATGACTTCTGGGTTACTTGTAATGGCAATTCCTGTAACTCTTGGCAATTCTTCTCTAAAAGATTTGGGCATGCTAAAATTCACTTGGTCTTCAGAACACTATTCTCTAGATGACGTCAAAAAAATAATTAATTCATATGGATTTTTAATTGAAACTGAACAACTAATTGGAAATTATGTGTATGAACCTCTTGCAGATTATTATGTCAAAAATAGAGCACACCTTAAAAAATCCATTTTAGAAAAATACCCAAACTATGTTGAAAACATACTATACAAATCAATTATTAAAATGAAAAATGCATCTGAAAAAAGAATTATTGATTATGTCCTTCTAAAATGTGTCTCAGAAACTACACAATAAGGATTTTCTTTTCAATCATGTATTCTAAGGCTTGAATGTACTCATCTTCTGAAGTTAATCCATCTGTAAACCACATTGCATTTGTTTTCCACCATTTAGGAATTTTCAAATCATAATATTTTACTCCTTCAGATGTTTCAAACACATTAGTTTGAAGTACAGATGCTTTTTCCCAGTTTGTTGTGATTTCTGTCTTCTCAAATTTTTCAGATAGTAAGAGACCTGTCTGTTTGTCAATTACTATCATCTTAGTTTTTTCTTGATTTTCTGCAACAACTCCTTCCCTTACAAGATTACCTATTGGATAAGTTGCAGTTCCATACACCTTGTATTTTTCATCAACTACATCTCCTATTTATATAGGTGTTTTATAGAGGAATTTCTCTGTTATACAACATTTTTCTTCTATTGGAATTCTTGAATTCTCATCAAGTAAAAATTGATGATTTTTTACTCCTTCTTGTGAAATAATTTTTGAATTAATTGTAATTCCTTCATGATTAATTTTTTCAATTTGGAACTCTTCTGTAATTGTATTTCCGTATTTACTAGTGTGAGAATAAGTTACATAGTCTGACTCTTTTGCACATAACCCATCAACACATAATCTTTCACTTACATTATCTATTATTTTTGGTGATATTACACCATTTTCAATTAATGCCCTTACTCCATAAGCGTATATTCTATCTTTAGATTCTCTATCAGTCCATCTTTTTGTATCATCTACAAACCAAGATGGTATTTCGTCAAATTCTTCAATATGTCTTTCTTTTACAACATCAGAATCTCCTAGGTATTTTTCAATTTCTCCAATTAGTACAATATCTCTTGCTTGATGTGTACTATGCCATGCAATATGTTCATACAAAATTGCACATGCTCTAAGATTTGGATATTGAGGATGATGGTCAACAAGTGAATCTAACCCCAATAAATCATACTCATCACTGAAAAATTCACAGAATTTTAAAATATCTTCAGGTGTTGTTACACTAAAATCTGGTTGATGTGCAAATACACTTTGGACGCCAAAACTACCTGTCACTATAATTAGAATTAATAAAAGTACTTTTTGTTTCAATATTACTGCTTTCTAGTTTTTACTTATTAATTCCATGTAAAAATTTCTTCAACTTTGTGACCAATTTGGAATATTTTACAATCTGTAAAATTGACTAGGTTTTTATTTTTGATATTTTTAATTATTTTGTCATGGCTAATTCTGAAGGTGCTTTGAAACTATATGGTGAGAAATGTAATAAATTACTTGAAGAATCTGAGATCCGATTTGCTGGAATTGTGGATAAAGAAGGACAACTCATTGCAGGCGGGTTCAAAGAAGGACTAAACCCTCATGAAGGTGATGAAACACGACTAAAATCTTTTTTGGAATTTGTTTCAAAAGCCTCAATAAGAAAAGAATACGACGAAAGTTTAGGTCCGATCAATTACCTTGCAGCAAGACGAGATAAGGCGGTTTTAGTGAGTTTTCCATTCCCGATCACACAAATACTCTTGTTAATCTCTGCTGAACCTACTGCTAATATTGAAAATTTAGCAAAAAAAGTAGTAGAGATATTCACTGATGTAAATTAAACTTATAATTCCTGGTAAATTCTTTTATACAAAAAAAAATTTCTTTTATTATTGATTAGATACTGTACAGTTTTTTTCATTTTTTTCCTCTTCCCACTTCTTCCTGCTTTTGGAACTGTAGATGATTTTTCATTAAACGGTTCTTCTTTTGTCAAAGGCGATATCATAAAAGTTTCAGGAACTGTTCAATATGATCCTGAAAATAACCCTGTAGTAATTATAACAATTTTACCTCCTGATAATTCTAGATTTGTTGCAGTTGATCAAAAAATCCCTAATTCTAATGGTAGCTTTTCTGCTTCTTTCAAATCTGGTTCTAGTTGGACTCAAGAAGGTACATACACTCTAAGAATTTCTTATGGTACTACATCTGAAACTACTTTTCAATACTTCTTTGAAGATGCCAAAACATCCTCCACAAGCTCTAGTTCTTCAGAACCAAAATCCTCCACAAGCTCTAGTTCTTCAGAACCAAAATC
>JAEFCZ010000060.1 GCA_016125975.1 Candidatus Nitrosopumilus sp. | reverse complement strand
ATGAATTAGATGAAGACATTATTTCAAAAATAGTCAAAAATTCTCCATATTGGGAAGCATTTGAGAAGATAATTCAAAAATAAACAATTTGAAGAAGAACCGTATTTTGGGTCTCTAACTTGCAACAGAACCATAATTAGATAAGGATTTTAAGCAGTAGTTAGAAACAATACATGAAAATCTCTTGAACAAACAAGAATTCAGGAGGGATTCGTTACTTGTGAATCACGGATACCGTCCGGTCCACTTCTAATATGTCCGATCCGCGCTGAATTTCAGACTGCTGGATGGATTTAAATAGGAAGAGTTTCCGTTTTTTCTCATGGCAAGCGCAGTAGACGGATGGCCGGTATTCATTCCACTAATTGTTGGATTAGCTCCAGGATTAATTTACTGGTTAGCAATTACCGCAAAGAGAAACTAAATCTTACATCTCTTTTTATTATTTTATTTTTCTAGTGAGAACTAGGTTAAACGATGTTACCTTTCTTGTTTACTATATGATATGCTCTAGAAAATTAATCTCTGTGCCCAAGAAATTTTGATGCTAAAATTTGTTCTTGGTGCATTTTTGGTTTTTCTTCTGATTCCATTTTCTCAATCATTCTCCCAAGAGTACTCTGATAACACTCCTACCCTTTCAGTATCTCTAACTAACGAAAATCCGTTTGTCTACCAGGATTCTGATGGTTATACTGTTGTAGTGGGTACTGTGAAAAACCACAATACTCAGACTGCTGTAACCAATGTCTTGGTTCAGGTGAACTTTTTTGATGATTTTGATCCTAGCCCACTAGAAGTTGTCCAAGGAAGAACAACACTTGGAGTCATTCCACCAAATGGGGAATCTCCATATTCGATAAAATCTCAAAGTCCAAACCCGGCAATAACTGAAGCATCCGTATCTTTGCTGGGATTTGATTCCTCATCTACAAAACAAAATGGCCTAACAGTATATTCTAGTGAAATATCCTTTGATGGAAATCTGAGCTTTGAAGGGGTTTTACAAAACAGTGGTGCTCCCAATTCTGATACCAATGTTTACTTGACATTTTATGATGCATTTGAGCCTCCTAGAATTCTTGAAGTCGCTACAGTAGAACTAGGTGATGTAGCATCTGATGCTGAAATCCCATTTTATCTTGATAAAAAAATTGATGCAAGAGCAGTAGGCTTTATGATGTTTGCAGAGTCTGATGTATTTTCTTCAAACTTTGTTGATGTAAAAATTCCTGAACCTCAATCATTGACTACACTTGTTTCAATCTCAAATGTTTCTGTAACTGATTCTCAAGGAGAGAAACTCTCTGAAATACCACGTGATACAATTGTAAATATCAAAAGCGAAACTTGGATAGAATTTGCTTCAGACCAAATCGCAAATGAAACACCATATACGTACTATGTTCAAATCAAAGAGTCTGCAAGTGGTACCGTTGAGTACATTGGAAAAGCTGATGGACGATTCATTGGAACGGGACTACAATCCCAAACAATAGATTGGATTCCTGAAAAAAGTGGGCTATTCTTCATTGAGACCTTTGTCTGGGATAGAGAAAACATCCCAATAGCAGAGCAGGGTCCATTTGTATTGATTAATGTACAATAGTCTCCATACCCTTTAAATCCAAAAAGAAATGTGCAGAGTTAGCAATGAATTTCAATACTTTTTTGATGATTTCTGCAATGTCACTACTTGTGGTAGTTCCTTTGGGGAATGAGGCTTTTGGTTATGGTTCTGCTCCTGTACAAAGTAGCAGTAACAATTTCACAGTTGATCTTCAAACTGATAAAGAATCATATGCACTTGGTGAGGATGTAACATTTTCTGGAAACGTCAACAAATATGATGAGGATAGAAGTTTACGAATTTCAATTTTTGATTCAAAGAATAATCTTATAGTTACTCAAAAAACTCCTGTTAATTCTGATACTACGTTTTCTCATGATGTATTACTAAATGAAAAATTCTCAGATGGGAAATATGTGGTGAAAACTCAATATGGTAATTCAAAGGCCACAATTGACATTACTTCGTTTTTGATAACTTCTGATACTGGAGCATCTATGCCATCAGAGAATGCAAAAATTCCTGATTGGATTAAGAATAATGCTGGATGGTGGGCAGCTGGACAAATCGATGATGGTTCATTTGT
>JAEFCZ010000061.1 GCA_016125975.1 Candidatus Nitrosopumilus sp. | reverse complement strand
GCATTCTGTGAATTAGTCCTGGGAACTGTTCTGGCTCATACATGCTTCTTGGTAATGTTCTTGCAGCTTTTTCTAGATGTATTTTTCCTCCTAAATTAATTGCTGCAACAATATTTTGTACAGTGATTACTGCATCATTTTTTATTTTGATTTTTCCTTTTCTGAGTTTTTGAACTACAGTGTTTACAGCTTTGATTGCCATCTCTTCGGATTTGGCACCAGTACAAACCATCTTTCCTGTTCTAAAAATTAAAGTTGCAGTTTTTGGACTCTTTAATCTAAAAACTAGTCCTGGAAATTGTTCTGGATGATATTCAGTATCTGGAAATTTTTCTGTAATTTCATTAAGGTTAATTTTTTGATCAACTGATGCTGATGCAACAACATTTTCAACACTCACAATTGGCTTTGTTTGAGGCATAACGAGGGACTTTAAATAGGCCCTTTATATATACTAGTCAAATTTTTCCAGGAAATTTGAGTTAATGATGGCCTATCCACTGGTATCTATATTCCTCATCAATAATGTCAGTGACAATCTCTTTGTTTTTGATTTTTGTTTTAGGTAGCTTTACATCAAATATTCCTAGTTGTCCTTTGTATGGAATTGGAATCCTAAATGATTTTGCATTTTTTAGTAAAAACCCAAAAGTTCTGTCATGGAAATTTTTTGAAGCAAAATGAAATTTTTGATCTAGTTTGACCTGATTTTTTGAATTATATTTTTTGACGTCATAAATTTCCACTTTACCAACAATTGCACCTGTAACAAATTTTTTGTCAATCTTTAGTCGTTTACAATCATCTGTTTTAATTTTTAATGGAGCATGTATTAGTAATTCTCCACGGAAATTTGTATTCCACTTGCGTAACTCAATTGTCTTTTTTCCTAAAATAATTAAATCAGCAAATGGTTGAGATACTGAGAGACATTTCAAATTATTCTCTAGCTACCTGAATGTATTCTCCAGGATTTTTGCCTCTTCCTTCAGGCAAATTTGTTATTCCTCCATTCAAACTTTGAGTAATTATTCCTTTGCTTGCTAAAACTTGAGCAGTCATAAGTGATGTATTTCCTGCCATACATACTAGAAGTGATTTTCCTTTAGAGCCTTCCAATTCTTTGCTAAGCTCTTCAGGAACTTGTTGTGTTGATAATAGGTTGTTAATGGTAGATGCTTTTGGTATGGTAATTTTTGATTTGTCAACACCTAATGATTTTGCAATAATTTCAATTCCTTCTTCTTTAGGTGTGTATTGTGTGTGAACCCAAATGATATTATCATAATCTCCTGCAACAGCAGCTGCATCTTCTACTGATATTTTCATTGGAGGTTTATCTTGTGAAATTTGCTCAAAGTTCTTTCTGTACTTTTCAATTCCATCAGCAATCATGACTACTCCTTTTTTAATTTCTCCTTTGTATGCCATCTCTAGTGCTGCAAAAAGCTCTAATGCACTGCTTTCCCCAATGTCATGTCCTTTGTCTACCATAAACTTGAGAAGGAATTTTACATTCTCAAAATCAACTTCATGTTCAGTATATAATTCAGGATTGTATAGTGTCAAGCCTTCTGCATTTGATTTTGTTCTAATTCCTGCTACATCTTGGCCTAGAGGTGGAAAAACAACATGAACTGCTTTTTTGTTGTATTTCTCAGACATGTATTTACTTAGACCACCTGATGTACCACCTGTTCCAAATGAACAAAAGAGTGCATAGTCTTCTAGTGAATCACCATTTTCATGTAACTGCTGGTCAATTTCAGGTGCAGTAACTGTTTTGTGAATATCAATATTCAATTCGTTGTCATATTGTTTTGGACAAAACAAATCGTAAATCTCTGCAAGGAATCTTGCTAAATTAATGATATCTTGTTTTGCTAGTAATGCTTCGATCTCATCAAGATTCTTGTCATACACTTGAGGATCAAATCCCATTTCTGTTAATTGTGAGCGAATGTTTGCAGCAGTTGCCTTTGCAGCCATCTCATCTGCTTTGTTTTCCATTCCGGGAGCAGGACAAATATCCATATCCAAATCCATAATTTTGATATTATCATTTCGTAATTCTTTGAAAACACCTTCTTGCAATTTTCTTGAAACAAGTGCGACTACTGTTACTCCTAATTTTGATAAGAGACCTAGTGCAATTCCAAAATTGCCTGAAGTAGCCTCAATTACTACTCGTTTTCCGTTACATTTACCATCTTTAATTGCTTCATGAATGATGTGAGAAGCTGCTCTTACTTTGATAGAGCCACTAAGTAATTCTGAATCAAATTTTCCATAAATTTTGAAATCTTTGTCATCTAGATTTAGTTTGAAGACGCTTTTGGCACACTCTTTCAAATCTTCAGTTAGATCTACTAATGGTGTTGCATTTACAATCTTGTCTCCTTCTACATGCGGAATTTTATTCCATATCTCATGTTCAAATTTTTCTAACAATGCAGGATCGTAATTTTGAGTTTCTGTCAATTCTAAACCTCCTAATTTTTTCTCAATAAAATATCTATAGAAAGTTAGTTCAGCCTATTTTCAACTTAGATATCTAAAATTTTGATGACTTTGTTTGGGATGTCTCTTAGTCTGCTTACTGCCATAGTTTTTTCATATCCCAAATGTCTGAGATTATTTGCAATAGTTGTTGCCCTTACTGTATTTGGTCCTAGACCTAAAGCAGCCATATTGATGCCTAGACTTTTCAATGATTTAGTCATGTTTCTTACTGCATCAGGATCTGATGGTTCCCCATCTGTCAATGTAAGAAAAATATCTGGTCTTTTTGATTGCAAAATTGGAAACATTTTGTCGTACACTTCTGCTAAAGGCGTTGAACCGTTTGCAACAATTTGTGCTAATCTCTTTGCAGTAACATTATTCCATTTCATGTTGTCTGGTTTTATCGACCAGCATACAACTGATCTGTTCTCTGTACTAAATGCATAAACTGCAAACTTTACTTTTAGATATGCTAAAACTTCACAAAGAGCCAATGTTGCTTTTTTGTATTCAATTGCATCTGAGGAAATACTTGATGAATGGTCTAACAAGATTACAATTTTGGTTTTAATTGATTTTTTTATGTCTGTAAAGAACGGCTCATTTCCTTCTATGTAATTTTCTTCATCAAACTCGTCTCCTGAACTCATATGTTGTTCTTTCCAACCTGTTTTCCATTCTTTGAATTTTGTTTTCAACCCATTTATCAAACTCATGTCATAGATTGTTGTTTCATCAACATTTCTTGTAGATGGAATCTGGATTCCTATTGCTTCAGGCATCAGTCCCTTGTTTTCTGTTTTTTTGTCTTCATCTAACAAAACTTTGTATTCATCAATTACATTTTCACCTCTCAATATCGCATCTGAATCAACTGAACCAAAATCGCTTTCCTTATTTTTAGAAACTATCTTTAGTACTCTTAACAACTCTTCTTCTGATAGTGGCATTCCTGCTTTCATAAATGGCAGTGATACAGGAATTGTTAGAAGAGAATCAATTTCAAGAATCTTTATTATTTCACTTACATTTTTTTCAAGCCACTCTGTATCGTGATTTTCTTTTATTGCTTTGTTGACAATTTTTTTAGCAAATGCATCTGCTTTTCTTATTTTTTCAAAATGACTGGATTGAACTTCTCCTTTGGTTGCACCAAACATAAAGTACTGATAAAATGCCTCAACTATCCTTGCTTTTCCATAAACCGTGTGTAATTGAGGCCTAGAAACAAGCATGTAGGCGTAATTGAATATAATTTCATTATCCATTCCCTTCCATACTTTTCTGCCTAATTCCTCAATTCGTCTTGTTTCCATTGTGTTTAGAATAAATCCAAATGCATGATCATTGCTGAGAATTTTCTTACAAAATTTTATTCTCATTGCCTCATACCATAATGAAGTTCTAAATTGTCTGTATTTTTGGAAATCACTGCCAATTCTTTTTTCTAATGGTGTTAAGATTACCTTGTTTTCCTTTAGTCTTGTTTTTGTTTCAACTTTATCTGAGATTTCTACAATGACGTCATCTCTTTCAGACCATCTTCTTACAAGAAATGTGGCAATCTCTACTAGTGACTCGTTTTGAAGTTTAACTGATTGCATTAGTTTCCAAACATTGAGGTAATGATGTCACTTACTTTTTGATATTCGATATCTCCCCATTGCGTGTACACATTTCCAAAAACAAAATTAGCTGCTTCTTTTGGAGACATTCCTCCATCCAATAATTTTGCAAAAGCAATTGTTTCCCTTAAACTTGGAGAATAAAATAATTCCTCAACAGCAGCAGCCTGTCTTAATGTATTTGCTAATTTGATTGCATGTGTTATTTCTGAATCATGTTCTCCTGATACGTGTTTTTTCACAATTTCTAACTCTATTTCTTCAGGAGGATATTCTAATCTGATACGAACTGGGAATCTGCTTAATAGTTGTGGCGGTAATTCTTTTGTTCCGCTATGAGTTAATGGATTAATTGTAGCAATGACAAACCAATTTTCTTTTGCTTTGATTACTTCTCCGTTTGATTCTTTTAATGCAATTTGTCTTCTGTCATCTAGTGCCTCATCTAATCGAAGTAAGACGTCAGCTTCAGCAGAATTTATTTCATCTAGATACAGTAAGCTTCCTTCTCTCATTGATTTTACCAAAAGCCCTTCATCAAAACTCACAGTACCGTCAGTGAGCGTTTTGGTTCCAACTAGGTGACTCTCCCTTGTTCTGAGGCTGAAATTTATTGATTCGAGGTTTATTCCCTTACTTTTTGCAAAATCTCTAACCAGTGATGTCTTGCCTGTGCCCTTTGGACCTATAATGAGCACAAAAAGGCCTGCATCATATGCCTTGTTGAGAGTTTGAATTGAATTATTCCAATCAAGATATTGAACTTCTTCCAAAGTAAGTTTTCATTAATTTCAACAATATTTATTGTTAGATCTATTTTCCAAATGCTTCTACTTTTGCAAAAGCTGCATCGAGTCTTTGGTGTAGTGTTTTGTTCCATTCATCAAAACCTGCTGGGTCTTTTGGATAGTTCTCATAATGCCCAACTAACCATTGGTTTTCCTTTGAGGTGTATCTTAATCCGTCTGCAACTGTCTTGTTCATTGCACCTCTGATTATCATTCCAATCTTTCCTAATCCTGAAAAGTCTGGGTGTTCACCTTTGCTGATTGATTCTACGTCAAGATTTCCCAAAAAGTGTTTCATACCATAACTGATTTGCTCATTTGACATTTGTTGAACTAGTCTTCTGAATAATTCTAGACCTGCAGTTTTGTATCCGTACTCTTTGATGAAATCTAAATTGTATTGCCATAAACTTGCTTCTGAAACATCATTTGCTTGTAATGCTTGTGCGATATTGTTTCCCAAAATTGTTCCGGCAATTAATGCTGGACCGATTCCTCCTGCATCAATTGGTTTTGGCATCCATGCAGAATCTCCAACCATTATGTATCCTCCAGAAACCATACAATCATTTTGTCTTCTTACTGAAACTTGGAAAATTCCAGAGTTGTTGTTAATGTCTTCTGGGTCTTCAGAAAGTTTTGCGTTTTTAATGGCAGTGTTTCTATCCAAATATTCTTTCATTAAAGATTCAACATTGTCTTTTTTACCTAAACGATTGTTTCTTCTTTCTAAAAGTGATTTTTCAACTCCTAAACCGATATTGACTTTGTTTTCTGCTTTAGGAAATACCCATCCATATCCCCCTGGAGCAATATCTTGGTCTAGGTGAATAATACAATAATCAGGATCAAATTCTGTTAGGTCTTTTTGTCCTGGCTCAAAATACATGATGTATCTGCCAGTAGATTCCAAGTCTCGTCTGTCGATTCTCTTTTCAACTTTAGTTGAGTTTTGTAATCCGTTTCTGAGCATGGATGTTACTCCTGTTGCATCAATGACAATCTTTGCTGTTTTTTTGAATGGTTGTTTTGATTTATTGTCTACTCCTTGGACTCCAACTACTTGTTGTCCGTCATAAATTAGACCTGTAAGATTAATCTCATATTCAAAATCAATTCCCATTTTTTTACATCTTTCATTTTGAATCTCTGGGAGTTTTTGACGATTTAGCATGTATCCTGCACCATCAAATGGAATTGCAGTTTCTTTGTCTGGGGAAAATGCCATTACACCTTTTACGTCATGTTCGATTTCTGGTTTGGTCCATTGTACCTTGATTCTGTCGGACATAAAGTCGACTGCCTCTTTTGAGCATGCATCACCACAAACCCAGCCAGCTAGTGATTTTCTACCTGGCATGAATTCGGTATTTCGGTCAACGACCAAAATTTTTGCATTTTGATTTGTATAATGAGAAATAGCTTGTGCTGTGATTGTACCTGTAAGGCCTCCACCTGCAATTATAACATCATAATCTGCCACGATAAGAGGTTCGCCTATCCGTATTTAAAATAATACCATGAAATTGTCTAAGGAATGGTATGTTTTTGATTTTTGATCGATTCAAAATTTGGGGTCGGTTCGTCGCGGCGTCTTCAAAGCTTTCGCTCAGACTGGAGCGGCTGTTATCTCCTCATTCCCAAATTGTAATGAGGTTTTATTCTATTTAATTTAGTTGGCAATTTGAAAAATTTCTGTAAATGTTTTGACTGTATCTTTTTTGTTGTAGATTGGTGTATGAATTTTTAGTTTTATTGTGTCTTTTTCACTTATTGTGATATTGCCTTTGACTAACTCCTGTTTGTCTAATCTCATGTGAAATCTTGAATCAACTGTTCTTTCTTCTATTTCGTTGATTAACTCGTCTACCTGCTCAGATGGAAGTAATCCGATTAATTTTTTTATGAAATTTAGAGCCTGTTTTTTGCCAATTTTTGCATTAATCATAGTGATTGGATTATCAAAGTGACCTGTTGTTTCATTAATGACAAAGTCTTCTTCTTTCAAATCTAGTATCTCAAAGGACTGGAAAATTTTTGAGATATCTTCAGTTGCATGAACTATGGCATCAATTGTAATCTCTATCTTATCATTCATGATTGTATTAGGATATGTTTGACTAGTTATGCTTCAAGCAAAACTGTTTCTTTCTCAGCAGTTCTGATGAGTTTAACTTTTTCAAGACCTACATGTCTTACTCTGATGACTTTTTTGAATGCAGCCATGATATCTGAATTGATTTTACTGTAACATGTTGCTTGGACAAACTGATCAATTGTCATTTCTGGAACTTGTTTGTTAATTACATCTCTTGCAATTAGTCTAAGTGCGTGTTTTCTAGATGTGTTGAGTTGTCTGTGTGTTAGGGCAATTACTTTGATTCTAAAGATGTATCCATCTTTTGTCTTTACATCGATAATGAAATTAATTTTTGAAGAACCTTTTCTAACTAAACTACGCAAAAATTCTTTTGAATATTCAAATCTCTTGAAAATTGTTGATGCTTTGTCTCCATCAACTCTGTCAATTTGGAAATAGATTTTGTATTGGTGCTGTGAAGGATCTCCTTTTAGGATATCGAAAAGTGTAACTTCTAAAACTCTACCTGCGGCATTTTCATCATCTGTAATTGGGACATATCCAATTGGTACATTGTTAAATGAATCTGGAGCATTTACATTGACCCAGCGTTTTTCTCGCCACTTGTCCTTTACTCTACCTTTTCTACGTGCCAATTATTATCGCCCTTTGAACCCAAAATATAAGGGTATGTCACTAGATCTCTTTTTGATTTCCCATGTAACTCTGTAAAACATGAGGGATTTTGATATGGCCATCTTTTGTCTGGAAATTCTCCATAATTGAGACAAGAACTCTGGTTGTGGCTACAAGAGTGCTATTTAGTGTGTGCAGGTATTGTGTGTCTTCATTTGTTTTGTCTCTGAATCTAATCTTTAGTCTTCTTGCTTGATAATCTAAACAGTTTGAACATGAGACAATCTCTTTGTAGGAATTTTGTCCTGCCATCCATGCTTCAATATCATATGTCTTAGCTGAAATCTTTCCCATGTCTCCAGTTGACAACAACATAACTCTGTGCGGAATCTCTAATTTCTGATAAAACTCTTCAGCTACTGCCAACATCTTTTCATGCTCTTTCCAAGAGTCTTCAGGTCTTGCAAAAACAAATTGTTCAATTTTATCAAACTGATGAACTCTGAAGATTCCTTTTTGATCTCTTCCATGTGCTCCTGCTTCTTTTCTAAAACATGGGCTGACTCCTGCATATCTTATAGGAAGGTCTTTTCCTTCTATGATCTCTTTTGAATGCATTGCTACCATGGCATGCTCTGATGTTCCAATCATGTAAAGATCCTCTTCTTCAACTTTGTAGATTACCTCCTCAAAGTCATCTGCAATTACTGCCCCTTCCATTGATTGACGATTAATCATGTATGGGGGCTGAACAAGTGAGTATTGTTTTTCTGCCAGAAAGTCTAATGCAAAATGGATTAGTGATTGGTTTAGTCTTACCAAATCATTTTTCAGATAATAGAATCTAGCCCCTGCTACTTTAGCTGCTCTCTCCAAATCAACTAGATCCAAATTCTCAGACATGTCAATGTGATCATTTATCTTAAAATCAAATTGGGGAATCTCTCCCCACTTTCTCATTTCTTTGTTGGCAGTTTCATCTGCTCCAACTGGTACTGATTCGTGAACAAGGTTTGGTATTGTTAATGCTAACTTGGAATACTTGTTTTCAATATCTTCTTGCTGTGATTCTAGTTTTGCAAGTTCTGCTGAAACATTTTTCATTTGTGCTAAAATTGATGATGCATCTTCTCCTGCCTTCTTTTTTTGGGCAATCTCCAAGGCCACTTGATTTTTCTTTTTTCTCAATTCGTCTGTTTTAATGATAAATTCTCGTCTCTTTTGATCAGATTCTATTAATCCATCTAGATCAAAATCGACTGCCCTTGACTTTAGCATATCTTGAATAGTCTGAGGTTTTTCTTTGATTAGTTTGGGATCTAGCATTATTCTATCACCTTTAGTGCCACTTGAACATGCTCTATTACTTCATCTACGGTCCCAATTAGCTGTTTCATGTTCTTCTTACTTTCAAAATTAAAAACTAGTTTGTTATCAACATTTTCAACATAAAGACTCAACCCTTCGGGAAAATCCACATTATCTGGCTCTAGTGCTTTTTTGACAGTTTCAGCCTTTTCTTTTGAAATATTATTGAGAACTACCTGCACTTGACACGTTAACGACATTTACTTCTAAATAATTGAGGAATCCATCCAATTTGTCTTTAGTTATTTTTGCACCAGCTGCTGCATCATGACCTCCTCCTATTCCGTCAAATTTCTCAGCACCAGTTCTCATCAAGTCACTTAGATTGATATCTGATTTGCAACCAAATGATTTTCTTGATGAAAACTTGATTGTGTTTTCTTCTCCTTTGGTTCTCAAAATTACAATTTTTCCAGAGTTTTTCGGAGCTCCTGCAATTAGAGATGAGATAGTTCCTGTCATAGTTTCAGGGACAATGTCCTCACCATTTACCATCACACATGTCTCACTTTCTGAAATTCTCCATCTTTCATTTGATAGGATATTCATGTATTCTCTGATCATCTTTCTATAGTCTGACAAAATGGTCTCTCCTTCTCTTAGAATCTTGTTTCTATCTCCCATACAGATTGCCATTCCAACCCCCGAGCGATTAATCCTTCCACAAGAGTTTAGCATAGTTGAAAATTCTCTACCGTCTCTGAGGAAACTTCGCTTGTCTTCTCTTGGAAATGTGTATGTATACCCAATTAATTCTGACATTATCTCAGTGGCATTTTTTCCAGCTGTGAATTTTGTAATTGACTCTATGACTTGTCTTTTTTCTTCCTCATCTAGTTCGGCAGGTACTCTCCATCTGCCCCCGTCTTTTAGCTCAATTCCAGATGAATTTAGTAGAGAAAGGCAAGCGTCTCTGTTCCATGTTAATCCTTCAATAAATGGCTGTGATGTAAAAGCTAGAGCATCTGGAAGAGGCCTTGTCTCCCGTCCAACCAATAATATGTCTAAATCAATCTCAACTAATCCTTGCTCTTTTGCAGTATTTGCAATCTCAAAATTCTTGCCCGTAAATGATTTTCTCTCTCCTTGGTCTTGTCTGTCCCCTAATGCCGATACTACTGCTATAGATGACAAATCAGCGTTTTTCTCATCTAGTGCCATGGCTGCAAGATATGCCATGCCGCCTGCACAAATTTCACGTCCTCCATCAATTCCATATTTCCATGCATTGATGACATTTTGATTCTCCAACTCTTCGTCTGGAATTTGATGATGATCCAAAACCATCCAATTATCTCCTAATGTTTCATTGAGGTCTTTTGCAAAACCTCCTCCTAGATCTGTAACTATGTGAAAATCTCTAGAATCTGTTTTGAAAGACTCTACAACATTTTTGCTAAATTCTTTTGATGTTCTAACAGTACAATTTGCCCCTGCTCTGATTAGGGCTTTGGTAATGATACTTCCAGATGTTAATCCGTCACAATCAATGTGGGTTGTAACAAAAATTGATTTTTTGGATCTTATGCAATCTGAAACCTTATCTTTGAAAAACGAAAGTGACTCATCAAGTGATTTTGTCATTACTCTAATTGAGCTACTACTGATTTATATTTCCAAGTTGCTGGGATTCTGCCAATTCTTTTGTAATAGACTGACAATCTGTGAACTTTGGCTTCAATTAATTCCAAAGATCTGACATTTCTTCTGTCTCCCTTGTTTGCTTTGAGGTGTTTTTGAAGACCTACTGCTTTTTTGACAATATTTTCCAAGTCTTCAGGCATTTCTGCTTTCAAATCATTTTCTTCTAAAATCTCACCAATTGTCTTTTTTGTAATTGGTTTGATTAGTGGGATTGAATGTTGGTCTCTTAGTTTAATTCCAATTTGACTAGGAGTTAGTCCGTCTTTGGAATATTTGATTACTAATTCTGCAACTTCTGCAGGACTTTGTGTGATCCATGAAGGTGCACGTAGAGTTGCTGGTCTAATAGAATGTGATTTTCCATGTCTGTGTGTATGCATTCGTCCCATAATTTGGCTCACTTAAGTGCAGAATTAAACGTTACTTATACTGATCTCGTACATTCTTCGAAAAATGGGGCTCAGCATAAAGTTTTAAATAAGTACTATTCGTCCAATCGATTAGGTAAACGGTATGAATACAAAAGTACTCTTAACAGCAACCATGCTATCTGTATTTTTCTTCGGTGCCATCGGTGCAGCTTCTGTTGCATTTGCTCAATACATGGGCAACGTTGGTGGTGAAGGACAAACCGGATCTTACACATTAGAGGAAGCACTAGAGATTCAAAGAAGAAGAATCGAAACTGCTGAAGCAAACCCATCTTCTGGTTCAGGAACTCCATATCTTGATGCCGGTGGTGTCGTTGGTGCAGCAGTTATCGCTGGTGCAGTCTTTGGTGGTATTGCAGGAGCTTTCTTCATTAGAGGAAGATCTGGCAAATACGCAGCAATGGGTAGAGGATAAAATACCTCACTTTTCTCTTATTTTATTATCAAGCCTTAGTGTATACTGATCTCGTACTTTATGATAATAAAAGAAATGTATATATCGCAGAAATTGAGCCAAAATATACATGACTCCTATCGTAGGAACTTTCCTTAGCATCCTGTCATCACTAACAGGACAACTAGGACCAAACTATGATCCATTATTCTATGATGTAATGATTTACATCTTCGGAACCATGATGTTCACAGTATTCCTTCTTGGAATTATCTCATTTTGGTTACGTGTTCACGGCTGGGCTTACAAAGACAACCGTGAGAGATGGGTCGACGAATTGGACAGACACTTTGAAAGAGAAGGTATCGGTCTTATTCCAGACAACGGAAAATACTGGTAGAAATCTACCTTTATCATTTTCATTATTTTTAATTTCCTAGAGCAATCTATCTCAAAGTCGTTTTTGAAATTTTAGTTTTTTACAGAGTTTGCAAATGTCTAGTTTTCAGGAAGGAAATCTGTATCCTTTGATGTGTCATATCCTTTTGATGTGAATTCTGCTTTGTAGTGATATCCATCTTGTAATGGATGGTTGATAAAGTGAGGTGATTCTTTGCCATTAACGTAAATCGTTGATTTACTCTGTTCCATATCTCTTAGAGGGAAATCCCACATCCACAAAAAGTGACCTATCTGGAATGAAAAGTCTTCTTCCCATTCAACATAAATCGTACCGTCATTAGTTAGAGTATACATTGTCCTTTGGCATTCTCCATCAAAACCTGAATTGATGTTTGCAGGAATCTCTGATGGAATGCCATCAATAACCAACTCTAGTGTGGCCTTGATTTTGTAAGGTGTGTCCCTGTCATTGATGCAAACTTTGAGAGGATCGTCTTGACCCAATTGAGCTTGAATCGTACTACTTGCAACACCAACTGATATTGCAATGACGGCAGTTATAGCTAGAAACTTTAGTGTCTTTTTTCTCTTGTAAGGATCACCAGTTCCTGGCCATATCATAATAGGATAATTCTAGCCAGATTCCTTAAAGTCCTTTCTCTTAGTCATAAGCAATCTCAATTGTATCTAATTGGTCTTGGTGGTCTGCCAGAAAATAGGTGATTTCATCAGAGTCAATTTCAAGCCATTCTGATTCTCCTTTGTATGGTAGATAGTCTTCAACAAACAACTCACCAAGACCAGTAATTCTGACTAGAGTATTTTCTCTTTTTGGATTAATCTCAAAAGGCAACTTGAGGACTTTGCCTCTTCTTTGATTCTGTATGTTTACTTTGTATGGGTCTTCTCTGAATTCCACTTCACCAAAAAAATAACTTTGAAAAATATCTAATTTCTTAATCTTGAAATTTAGCATCTTCTTTACTTTGTTCTTTATTGCAGATAAGACTTGGTTTCTGACTTACGTTAATCGTAAGGATGCTAATAAAATGAAAAAGTTGGGTGGTTTAGATTACTTGCCAAGGTCGTGTTGCAAACGTAATGACATATCCAACGCCAATCATAATTGATTGATATGCGATGTTGGTATATGGGATTGGTTTGATAATTGGTTCACCTTCAACGACAACTGTTTGACCTGGACCGAGTCCTGGACCAACTTGAGCTACATTGAGTTGGGTGTGTACGTGGTATACACCTGCTTCAAGTGCTTTTGCAGATAATGAATAATCTACAACAGAGTTTCCTGGAATGTCAAAGACGTTTCCTGGTGGGTCTCTTGCGAGCATCTCCCATCTGTTACCTGCGTTAGTTGACTCTGAGAAAATGGAAATCCATCCTCTAAGGTCTCTTTCTACAAGACTGACTAGTGTTCCTTGAAGTGTCAAGGTTTCGCCAGTTTGCAGGGATTGTCTGTTAAAGGTTTCATCTTCAATTCTGATGAAACGACTTTGGAGTTGTGCTTGGACACCGTGTGCATCTGCAGTTGGAAGAATTGTCTCAACCCAGTTGAAACCTAAGGTTCCTAGTGCAAGTACGACAGCTAGTCCGAATACGAAAATCTTTTTTTCGACCATAGTTATCCCTAATATTGTGAAAGATAATACACGTCGTTATATGTTTTACCTTCATTGCGAGGATCGATACTAATAGCGATGTTAATCATCGATGTTAAACAATGAAAGTAGCAAAAAAAACTTGTTATTTTTACAATGAAGAAAATATAAGATGAAATTATTTCATAAATCAATTGAAAATTAATCAGAAATTCTACAAATCAACACTTGATTTCAATCTCTTACTTTATATCCTCAATGTACACCAAGTGTATCATGGCACAGATGCCCGCATTAATCCCAAAAGAAGTTGAGATTCAGAGACTAAAGAAAATCTGGCTCATCGTTATTGCTATGGGATCTACCGCAGCATCAGTTGAAGTAGATAACTTCGTTGATGGTTCTCTACATCAGACATCTATCAGAGATAGTGCATTTACTCCAGCTCACTGGTGGTTATATTCCCACTTTGTAGCACTTCCACTCGGATGGGGTTCAGCAGCAATCTATGATAGAAAAGTTCCAGTTCTCAGAGGTCCAAATAATTCAATGAACACAGGTTTGAAAATGACCATTCTTGGTTACTTAGCAACTATGTTTACAATTGGAGTCAATGAGATGTGGCACTTCTGGTTTGTAGAGGAAATCTTTGCAGTTCCGAATCACTGGATGTTTAACATGGGAGTCGTAGTGGCTTTCATGGGTGCACTTGCGTACGTAGTCAGAGTATATGCTAGACTCGTAGAACTTGGTGCAGAAACTCCAGGAGAGAACCCATATGTCGCAGAGATGTACAAGATGGCCTTAGAAGGCAAATTGTACAGTAGATCAATTCCATAGACAAAAAATGTGCAACCGCACAATTTTTTCTATTTTATTATTTTTCAAAAAGGACGTAGATCGTACCCTTACCAGCAGTTTAAGAAAGACTTAAAAGGATTCTCTATTAGAATAATTCCAGAATGACTCTTCCAAAAGGATTCGGTTCAGGCGGTGGCGGTGGATCATCCAGTGCTGACGTAGAACGAATGATTGGACGACGCGTTGAAAACATGACTGGTATGATCACAATTTCATACTGGGCAGCATTATTAGCTACTTTTGGTGGTACTGCAGCAGGATACTTCTATTATCCATGGGCATATCCAACAGCAAGTGGCCACTTTGCATTCATCGTACTTGCAATCATTGAGGCAATAGGTTACATCTTCTGTGTTAAAGTCATGGAAGAAGGTTCCAATAAGAACAGTAATGGTATAGTTGGCGGCAGTATTGCTGCAACCGTAGCATTCGTGCTATTCGTATCATTATACGTTGGTTGGTAATCCGAAGGCAAACCCTTCAGAACACTTCTTTTTCATTTTAATTTTGAATAATAATCTGTGATATTGCCGATTTTTGCAACGATCTTCATCACACTCTAAAATTTTATATACTGACCGTTTCTTCAACTTCATATGGTCTGGTTAAGACGATGTACACATTACTTGTTCATAGTAGTGGTTGCAGTTAACTCTACACTGTTAACAATTAACGCAGGAGACTACATCTTCTACACTGACTGGGCTTGGACTTCGTACACGGTATTCTCAATATCGCAAACGTTGATGCTTATTGTAGGTGCAACATATTACCTAACATTTACAGGCGTTCCAGGCACAGCAACGTACTACGCTCTGATTATGACAGTATACACATGGGTAGCCAAAGCCGCATGGTTCTCACTCGGTTATCCATATGACTTCATTGTAACTCCAGTTTGGCTACCATCAGCAATGCTGTTGGACTTGGTCTATTGGGCAACAAAGAAGAACAAGCACTCCTTGATACTGTTCGGCGGTGTACTGGTAGGAATGTCATTACCATTGTTCAACATGGTAAACCTGATAACAGTAGCAGACCCACTTGAAACGGCATTCAAATATCCAAGACCAACATTGCCACCATACATGACACCGATAGAACCCCAAGTAGGTAAGTTCTATAACAGCCCAGTCGCTCTCGGTGCAGGTGCAGGTGCAGTTTTGGGATGTACATTTGCAGCATTAGGTTGTAAATTGAATACATGGACTTACAGATGGATGGCCGCTTGGTCAAAGTGGGACTAAAAACCCAACCTTTTCCTTTTCATTTTATTATTTTCACTTAGAGTATTCTCTAAACAAAATTTTGTTCAAAAAATAATTTTGAAATCTAATAGTTTTTGATTAACAATTCAAAGTGACCTGTTCTCTTTTTTGAATTAGAATTAATTGAACGGTTTGCTTGAATCTTACTTGTCTTCCAAGGTTTTGCTGAGAACATGTCAGATACTTGTTTTGAATCTGAATTTGATAGTAGCACTTTGCATCCTTTGGAATCTAGCTTGTTGCATAATTCTGCTAGTCTTTCCAAGTCCTTGTCTGTAAAGTCCTTGTTTGTATAACTTGTAAAATTTGCAGTATCGCTTACTGGTTGGTATGGGGGATCAAAGTACACCAAATCACCTTTTTTGGCATCTCGCAGGACTGCCTCAAAATCACGACACTTGATGGCCACTTTGTTTGATTGTAATATGGAACTAACAGAACGGAGATTATCCTCATTTACGATATTTGGGTTTGTGTATCGTCCTAGTGGTACATTGAATTTTCCTTTGCTGTTTACTCGGTATAGTCCATTAAAGCAGGTTCTATTCAAAAAGAGCAATCTTGAAGTTTTTTCAATCTCACTTCTTGGGTTTGATTCTCTAACTGAATAGTAATATGATTTTGAATCTTTGCGATAATTTTTTTCGTGATTTTTTAGAGATGAAATTAGGTCATCAATTCTGTTTCGAATTGTAGTGTATGCTAGTACCAGATCAGAGTTCAAATCAGAGATGCTGCATTTTTGGCCATTTCTCTCTGTAAGGATATGAAATAGCAATGCACCCCCTCCAATAAATGGCTCATAATATGTCCCAAAAGTTTTTGGTAAATTCTCATTTAGAATTGGAATTAACTGACGTTTTCCACCGGCCCATTTTACAAATGGTTTTGGAATGACAGTTGATACTTGGGAGTATACTTGTTTCAATAGTTAGTATTGCGAAATTCATTAACTGTACTTTACACAAAATAATTTGATCTCGAACTAACTTTTTCCTAGTTGAGTAAGAGCTTAAATACAAACTTCGTAAATCTGCCAAAAATGTGATTTTGGAAAATAATTTAGAAATTGAAAAAAGCTTCGAACGGGATCCGGACCCGCGACCTTTACCTTACCAAGGTAACGCTCTACCAGGCTGAGCTATCGAAGCACAAATTCACCCTGTAGAAAATCCTTATAATTCTTCATTATCTTGACAAAATCTCTAAACTGTTAAATTTCACACAGATTTTTACCCTTTTGGAGGAGTAATCAAGCCTGGCCAAAGTAAGCACATCTTGTGCTTTTGGACATGCAGGACTTAAGATCAAATAATGGGTGATCCTGTCTCTCAGGAGTTCGTGGGTTCAAATCCCACCTCCTCCATACAAAATTACTTTGGATTTTTGATTCCTCTAGCGTTTAGGACTTCGTAGACTTCTGGTATGGACCAGACATAACCAACATGGACACAATCTTTCTCATCACAAAGCTGACAGTACAATTCTCCTTTCTGAACTGCAACTTCTGCGATTCTGTTTTTGATATTATCTTTTAGAATTATTCTATCATCATCGACTGAAATCTTTTCAATCTTTGGAGCATATCTTGCAAAGGTCTTGTCCTTTTGCATCATCTCCTCTAACATGTAAGTGACATAACCTGAAAAACTGTTGACACCTTTCATTGCCAGGTTGTCTTTACTCTTTTGATAAACTTCTTGGAATTTATCATAAACTGTTTCTGAAACTGTTATTGATTTGAATCCTGCTTTTGGCAATTTACTTTTCCCTTACCGTACATTAAGGTACCAAGTATATAATGTTTTATTTTAGGTTCTGTGTAATATGAAAGACCTAGCCTCAGATCTTCTACCTGTTTACTTTCGAGACCTAAGAAAAAATTAGATCTTTTTTTAAATGTAACAAACCAATGAATTTCTTAAGATGGAGGTTCCTGAACTTTATGATATTCCAATTGAACAATTAGAAGTTTGGGAAGAAGCCAATGTTAGAAAAAGAGATGTACTACTCAATATTGAAGATTTAGCAGGAAATATCAAAAAATTTGGTGTGCAGTCTCCCCTGCTAGTTTGGGAAAAAAAGAAGAATGAAAAATACATAATTTTTAGTGGTCAGCGAAGATACGAGGCTTCCAAACTTGCGGATCTTGATACCATTCCATGCTTAGTTTACAAAACAATGACAGTAACTCAGGCAAAGGTTCTGTCTTTCAGTGAAAATATGTACAGGGAAGACATGACAATGGAAGACAAATCAAATGCAACAAGAGAATTATTTGAAAAATTCAAAGATATGGATAAAGTTGCAAAAGAAGGTCTTGCAGTACTGCTTGGCTATTCCAGTATTGCGGGAATGGGGCGATTGACATGAAAAAACTAAAGGATATGAAGCTACTATCCTCAAATAAGGGAAAATACAAGGCCGACTTGAGTTTGTTGGGGTTAAGTAAGAATTGACTCAAATCCAAATATACAAAAATATGGATTACATTTGTACTAACTGCACAGTAAACGTTTTCATCTTTATGCGATACAATGGAAAAACATTTTGCTCATACTGTCATAAGAAATTTAGAAGGCGTTCAAATAAACAACTTAATTGTATAAACCGATGCCCCAAATGTAAACATGTTATGGAGTTAAAAGTAAAATGAATGTTGATAAGAAAAAATTCTTAATTGTTGGCTCTGGTGGACGTGAGAGCGCATTTGCATCAAGACTGGTCGAAGATACAAAACTGTATGCTGTAATTGGCCATAAAAACAAGTCAATAATTAATTGTGTGGCCAAAACAGGGGGGAATATACAATAGGTGATGTCAATGATCCGTATCAAGTTTTAGACTTTGCAAAAACATATGGTATTGACTATGTCTTTGTTTCAGCAGACCAGCCTTTGGCCAATGGAGTAATTGATGTCTTGACATCAAATGGAATCAAAGCAATTGGGGGAACAAAAGAGGCAACGCGAATCGAATGGGACAAGGTTTATTCCATTGAAATAATGCAAAAGATATGTCCTGAATTCACACCATATTATAGAATAATTTCAAGCCTAGATCAATTAGATGAGGCAATAGACTATTTTAAAAAACATAATCTGCAGGTGGTAGTAAAACCTCAAGGCCTTACAGGGGGTAAGGGTGTAAAGGTAATGCCTGAACACTTGGCAGACTGGCAAGAGTGTTCAGAGTATGCTGCATCATTGTTGAGGCAAAAAAATGACAAGGTGCTACTGGTTGAAAAACTGCAAGGTATAGAGTTTACAATTATGGGGATAACTGATGGCAAACACCTGGTAATGTCTCCTGCAAGCTATGATTATCCATTTCGATATGAAGATGATATTGGTGCAGGAACTGGTGGTATGGGTTGTTTTACAAACAATGAGAAAAAACTCCCATTTATGACAGAAAAAGATTTGGATGATTGTAAAAATATAATGCAAAAAATACTAGATGAATTAAGAAAAAGAAATCTTTGTTTTAACGGTGTACTAAATGGTGGGTTCTTTAAGACAAAAGACGGAATAAAGTTCATGGAATTTAACTGCAGGTTCGGTGATCCAGAAGGTCTTAACATACTTGGAATACTAGAGGGGTCTTTCTCAGAACTTTTAGTTAACATCTACAACAAGACACTATCAGAGAACACAATATCATTTGTCAAAAAGGCAAGCGTTGTAAAGTATCTTGTTGCAAAGGAATATCCAGATGAGAGTAAAGAGGCAAGTTCATTTTATATCAACGAGAAAAAGATAAAGGAACTTGGCGTAAATACATACTTTGGGTCTTCCATACAAATAGGTGCAAACCAGTACCAGACTTTGAGAAAATCAAGAGTAGTTGCATTTGGCGCAATTACAGATAATATAGAGACAGCTAGTGTGATGATAAACAACGCAATTGACAATTACGTTTCAGGTCCGCTAGAATACAGACGAGATATTGGTTCTGCTAAGAGTTTGGATAAACTGCAAAAGATGTTATAAGATATTTTATATTCATATTTTTGTTGGTTGTTTTATTCTAGGGATTTTGTTTGTGGTAGGTTTCATTTTAGGTGAAAAACAAGCAAAAACTACTGTTGAAAATGTAAGTCATAAGATATCTGAAAATGTTCTTAAGGCAATGAAAATCAATGAAAGAGGCGACATTCAAAAAACTGAATATAGTAGAATCACGGGCAATTTTGAATTTTCTAATCCTGATTCTACTACGTCATAGACAATTTTTTTCTGAAATATCTTGGTCTCGAAAGTAAACAGGTAGAAGATCTGAGGCTAGGTCTTTCATATTACACAGAACCTTATTTTAAAAAATAGATTTCTTCAGTTAATGAAAATTAGTCTTTATACAATACCTTCATCCAAGAGCAGTTATGGGCAAAGGATATTCTGAAGAAGAGATTCGTGAAAAACTAATCTCAGTTTTGGAAGGTTCTGAAACTGGAATGTCCGGAGTCGAGATTTCAGAAAAAATGGAGATAAGCCGTATCACCATGACAAAGTATCTCAAGGTCTTTGCAGTTGAAGGATTGGTAAGACAAAAAAATATTGGAAATATTACATTGTGGTTTTTAGAACCTGGCCAAGAGTCATTTAATTTTCCTGCTGATTATTTCAAAGTGGCACCGCAGTTTCTTGATTATCTGATAAAGGGAAAAGAAGAACAAGTTTTTTCCCTGATTCGAAATTCTCTGCATTCCGGGGTTAGTGTTAATCGCTTGATACTAGAAGTCATTTCTCCTGCAATAGATGCACTCAAGAGTCTCTTTGATGAGGGAAAAATCGGTACAGCTGAGCAAAACCTGCTCAGGACAACAATCTCAAAATCTCTTCAGATACTAAATCAAATTCCAATAGTTCCAGATTCTAAAAAAAATCTAGTTATCATTTCAGCTGATTTTCAAAGCAGTCTGCTTGCAGAAGCTACATCTACTGTATTTCATTCAGATGGGTGGAGGGTTTCTCATCTGGGAGATATGTCATCAGCTATCAATGTGTTATTTGATCTTGATTTTCAAAAACTGGTTTCAAAAATTTGGAAACAAAAACCTGGCGTCTTGATTGTAATTGTTTTTTCTCAAACTGATGAGGGGTTGAATTTCTTTGCTGATGCAATTAATCCGATAAAGGCAAAGTCTGGAAAACGTATGAAGTTGGTTCTATATGGGAATGCTTCTAAAAAAGTCAAAAACGAATCAGACCTTGTGACACAAAAACTAGATGAAATTATTCAGTGGTCTCAGACAGTTTATCAGAATTTGAAGTAATGGGCCCGATGAGATTCGAACTCATGACCTTTCGATTATCAGTCGAACGCTCCAGCCAAGCTGAGCTACGAGCCCA
>JAEFCZ010000106.1 GCA_016125975.1 Candidatus Nitrosopumilus sp. | reverse complement strand
AAAATATTGTCTGCAATTTCATACTGTTTCTTAGAGGACAAATCATTTTAATCTTTTTCATATAATTACTGGAGGATATATTTGTGCATGTAAATAAGATCTATTTTTAATACTCATCTTATAATTAATGTGATATGAGCGATGCCATAGAAACAGAAGTACTGCATATCAATCCTAATGAAATCATTCCAAACTCTGAAAATCCTAGAATGATTTTTTATCCTGAGGATCTTGAAATTCTGAAAAGATCAATTAGAAAAAATGGTATTTTGGTACCTCTTACTGTTTTCAAAAAACAAGTTGACAGAACCGGAAAAACCTTTGCCATTGGTTTTTTGTGTTAATGGTAGTATTTTAGAACTTTATCTGATATTATGTATAATTATGGTTTTGAATTAGAAGCAACAATAATGCTACCTCCTATTGGAGTAATAATATTATCTAGATCAGATTGCACAGATGGTACAAAGTTAGATGATGGTGCAAAGAAGTTAGATGATGGAACAAGGGATTGACCAGTATTAGGATCACATGAAGTTTCAGTATATGTAGTCTGAGTAAGGTTTGCACCTATGCTTAAAGCATAAGCATTAGGACTGACAAACGTTGCAGTCGTCGTAAAATTAAACACTGGTACTCCAGTGATACCAGTAAAGTTAATCAGTCCACTAGTAAGAGGAGCTGATGTTCCATTTATACTAGTATGAATTTTGCTAACAACTGTCATATTACCGTTTTTCCAATCAGTTACATTAAATGTTATAGCCGTTGGAGCCTTGTGTGTTTCAGTATTCAAAATAGGAGACCATAAAACAGAACTAGTTTGATCTTTGAGTGAAGTTCCATAACTGATCGGAGGAACGATGTATAATCACATTGTTTCAAGTTTATAATCTGATTTTCAGATGCAGTGTTTCCGTAAAAGTCAGCTGCAGTCCATGCCAAAGTTGTATTACCAAGAGGGAAGATTCCTGTAGAGTTGTTAGTTATAGTAATGGGAGGATAAGTACCAGTTGCAATTGCAGTTCCAAAGTTAGTTGAATCTAACGAAGTGATATCTGTATCAGTATCAGCAATATAGTCAACAGGTACATATGTAAAAGATACGCTTGTTGTATTTTGTACAGTTATTGTCTGGTTAGCTGTAGCAGTGTTGCCATTAACATCAGAAGAACTCCATACCACAGTAGTGTTACCAAGTGGTAGTGTTGCAGGTAGATTACTAGTTAGTGTTGGGGATGCATCATAGTTGTCTGTAACTGTAGGGGATACATAGCCCGTGGAGTTTAGCAAAGTGTGTACAGCACTAGCCTCCAGGAAATATGGGGTGATAAGATTTAGTATTGTAGGTGGGGTGGTATCTTGGATAGTTATCGTCTGGTTTGTGGAAGCAACATTACCAGAGTCATCAGATACGCTCCAAGTCACCGTCGTATTTCCTAGAGGGAAGGCTGAGGGTACATCATGTGAAAGTGACGTTGAATGGTTGTCTGCTACTGCAGGGTAAACATATCCAGTTGTGTTTAGCAGAGTAAGAAATGATGTGGCCTCTAGTGTTGTAACAGATGTTGCATTAATTGTAGGAGGTATTGTGTCTTGAATTGTTATGGTTTGGTTTGCTAATGCTGTATTGCCTGATGTATCAGTTGCACTCCATGTTAAAGTATTGTTACCTAGAGCAAACGTTGTATCAGAGTTACTAATTATTACTGGGAAGATATCAGTAGCATTTGCCATGCCATAATTAGTAGAGTTTAATGGTGTAAATAATGCAGTGGCTTCTGCTGTATAATCGGCAGGAACATCTGTAAAGATAGGAAGTGTCGTATCCTGAATGGTTACAGTCTGATTAACTGATGCAACATTTCCATTAGTATCGTTTGCGCTCCAAGTTATCGTATTATTTCCTAAAGTAAAATTTCCAATAGAGTTGTCATAGATTGTGAATGCAAAAATATCTGTTGCAGTAGCTGTTCCATAATCAGTAGAGTTTAATGGAGTTAGCAATGCAACAGCTTCGGCAACATAGTCAGATGGTGCAACAAGTAGAGGTGGCGTGGTGTCCTGTATTGTAATTGTCTGGTTTGAACTAGATGTGTTGTTTGAATAATCAGTGGCACTCCAGGTAATGGTGGTATTTCCAAGTAAGAATGATA
>JAEFCZ010000105.1 GCA_016125975.1 Candidatus Nitrosopumilus sp. | reverse complement strand
TTCGTGACGGTCAGTGGGTAAGACTAGGGCAGTACAACTATGCTGATGACTCTATAGTCTTTGATTGAAATAACTTTTAGAAACAAACATTAGATATTTTCATTATTATAATTTGTACGATTTCTTTTAAATTTATTATGTATTTCTTGGCACTATATTATACTCAAAAAATATTTCTTGCGCTAATCGTATTAATTCTGGTATGTGGATTTGTAAAATTTTAAAATTTTTTTCTTTTCTAACAAATGCGTATTTTCATTTATTAGTAATGCTGAATTCAAGTTCTTTAAATTCATCTGATTCTAAAATTTTTTTATATGCACGATCAGTAGCAGGATGAGCTATGACATCTCGAATTTTACAAAAGCGACTTGCTGGCTTGCCTTTTTTTACATCCATCCATTCAATGATTTTACTAAATCCTTCAAAAAATTCAGGAATTAAATTTTTTCGTATTAAACGAATTCCATCTTTTAAAAAACATCTGTTTCATCAAGATGTATTTTATGCGTTGGTTTTTTTCAGTATAAGGAAAATTGCCACGATTATATTGTATATTGCCAATTGTAATATCTGGGTGCATTAACATGACTAACATACTTAACGCATTAATTTCACTATCAACTAATGTCTTATTGTATTCTGTTGATTTAATGAAAATAGATGGAGAAAGATAACCTTCTTCATTTTGACTTAATGTAAAATAAAACATTCTTTGTAAGTCATTAATTATAAACAAATCACTTATGTCATCTTTTGAATAAATGTAGAAACTTGCAGATGTACCTAAAATCATATTGGATGTATTAGAATTAATAATAAAAACTTGTATTCGATAATACAGTAGAAAAAATGTTAAAATATAATATTATGATTTATATCATATTGTTAGATGATAAATAAAAAAAGGCTAGAGAATTATGGTTTTATTAGTTCAAATGAAGAGAGTTGGAGTACGAGTCATATAATAACAAAAACAACCCCCATGGAAAGAAGTTTATCTTTTAATCGATAATATTCTTCGTAATATGGACTCATTAATTCTTTAATCAAGATATGCAGTGGCAGATTTTTATAACTTTCTTTTAGGGTCTTGTAAAATTCTTCATTACGAACTATGATTTTCCAGAACATATCTTGGATGGGAGGAAGTAATAAGAAAAATCCAATAATTCCTAAAACAATTCCAATGTCACTGAACATATAGATTGTTTAACCATGAAATTAATTAATGATTACAAAGCGAATCATTTGAAATCCTCATAATGAAAATTGAACTGATTGATTATCTAACAAATTATTTTTTTTCTTGCTTGTAAAATTATCTAGTTTACACCCAAATACATTTTTCCAAGCTCAGGATGCTCTAATAACTCATCAGGCTTGCCAGAAAATACGTTTTTTCCATTAGCCAAGAGATACACATAGTCACTCATCTTTAAAGCCCGTCTAATGTTTTGCTCTACCATAATTACAGTAATTCCATAATCTTCTCTAATCTGAATTATTTTTGTCAGTACTTCATCAGCTAGTTTTGGTGAAAGACTTGCAGTTGGCTCATCAAATAGAATAACTTTTGGTTGGCGAATTATTGCCATAGCCATTGCAAGCATCTGGCGCTGTCCACCGCTAAGAGTATCTGCCTTTGTGTTTTTGTATTGTTCCAGTATGGGAAACGTCTCAAAGATCTCAGGTATTCTTTTAGATATTTTTTTAGAGTTTACAGTATAGCTTGCCATTAGCAGATTCTCCTTTACTGTAAGGTTTGCAAAGACATTATTTACCTGAGGGAGATATGCGATTTTCTTGCGAGAAATATCATGTGGCTCCATATTTGTAATTGTATCTTCTTTGTATCTTATCTCCCCTGAATAAACAGAGCACAGACCAAAGATGCTTTTGAGTAGTGTGGATTTGCCACTGCCGTTAGGACCCACAACTACTGTAATGTTGTCTTTTTTTGCCTCAAAGTTTATGCCAAAAAGAACATGGGTATTTGCATATCCCGATTTTAGATTATTTACATTAATTACTGATTCAGACATTTTATCGCCCCAGATACGACTCCATTACTTTGGGGTTTTTTACTATCTCTTCAGGTGCTCCCTGTGTTATTATTTTCCCGCCATCCATTGCAAATACATGCTCTACATAGTGGAG
>JAEFCZ010000104.1 GCA_016125975.1 Candidatus Nitrosopumilus sp. | reverse complement strand
TTGAAAAATAAATCTGTAGGAAGTGCTGAACAAGTATTTTCAGAATATGACGAGCCGTTGTACAAAAAAAGTTTGGATATTTCCTTTTTCATAAAAATTATGATGATGAGAAATTTACGTTTTCTGCTGAAACCACTGAAAATGGAAATAAAAAATTCTCTTTTTTGATAAACGCTGAATCTGAATTTTCTACAAAAAAAGGTCTTGTAGCATACACTCTTCCTATGATGTTCTTCTTCTTTTGTGGAACTGTCCTTTTATTGATTTCAAGTTTGTTATAATGATGAATCGGGATATATTTGCAATTGGACTTGATGTGGGAACTGGTTCTGTTAAAGTCGTATCTGATTCTAACTCGTTAAACTTTCCATCCATTTACGCATACAGAAGTTCTACTTCTTGGGAAAAAACTGTCGGTGTAATTAAGACCGTAGGTGAAACTGCCGTTGAGATGAAAGGTCATCCTGATGCAGTAATCATAAGGCCTGTAGGGGAAGGAAAACCTATCCATCATGAAGGATTCGGCGAACTTGTAAAATTTGCAGTAGAGTCAATCAGCAAAGATGCCTCATTTTCAAAATTAATTATTGTAATTGGCCTTCCTTATCTTGCAGACAAAAAACAGCGCTCTCAGCTGAGTGAACTTGTAACAAAAATTACTGGCGCTTATCGTGTTGTTGTCCTGCCTCAGGTTATTGGTACTCTCAGACACATGAAAATGTCTGATGGTATTGTAGTATCAATTGGGCAAGGAACAACTGAAATTGTAGTCTTTGAGAATGAAAAACCAATTCATGGTACTAGCATTCCCCAGGCCACTGATTTTCTAACTCAATCTTTTGGTGAGTTTGCCCATCTGGATTATTCTATTTTTCTGAAAAAAGAAGTCAGAGACAAGGTTGACAAGTTGGCTGACATCATTTCAAATAGGATTACTCTTTTACAAGGTCAGTTAGACCGACCTTTCCCCTTGATCCTCTCTGGTGGGGCAGTGCATATTCCTGGAATGGTCAAATCTCTAAAGAAAAAAATTAATGCTGATATTGTTATCCCTGATGATCCTGTAATGTCAAATGCAAATGGTCTGTTTAACATCGCAAGTGAATAACTGATGCTTAGTAGAAAAGAAAGATTTTTCGCAAAAAATCCTGCAAATTATTCCAAAGATGATCAAAAACGTTTTCGTCATAGAATCAAAAAAAAGATTGCTATTGTATCTTCTGACCTTGAAATTATCTGCTCCAATTGGAAGTCTATGGGGTTGGAGCAGTCATTGATTAGCACTCTATATGTCAATAATGCCTCTGAGGAAGTTTCGTCTGCATCTACTAAAACTGATAAATTTTCAAAATATGAGAATAATTGGTGACTTTTAAGGAATGTTTTCAGTGATGTGTAGTTGATTTCATTACAAAAAGGCGAGGAGATAAAACATACATCTGCTGTCTCAAGCAAATATGGAAAAGGAAATTTTTTTGTAACAAATGTTGCCATATCCTTGAATATCTCCAGACATGGCTGTGTTCTTCATCTTTCATTTGCAGAACTTATTGATCTAATACCTTCCTCCACTGGCTTCACTATTGGATATACTGAGATAGATGGTTCTAGAAGTTATCTTGAACTTCTTTGCAAGGACACGTCGATTTTACATTACATAAGTTTGGTTAGTGGAATTACTGAAACAGAAGCCAAAAATGAAAAAGTTGAAAAAACATCTATGGAGAATATCTGTGCTGTTAGATCCTCTAAAATTCCTCAGAACATTCCAGAAGAAGTTGTTTGGAATGATTGTTACTATGATGAATCCCGAAATCTATACGTGACTTTTAATTCATTTTTTCTGTCCATCCCTGAACTTCAAACAAGAAAACATCAACTAGAGTTCAAAAGTCAAACTGGCAGTGACGGTATTGTTGCCTCATATGAGAAAGTTCAACTGAAACACGGTTTTCCTGCAGTCCATATGGATAAAGACGGCCAAAAAACATGGGTACTTTTACCTACAATGAAGCAATTGATGATAACTACTGAGATGCTCGAAGAAAAATTCTCTCAAGACTCTGATCTCTTCTTTGTTGAAGAATCTATGCCTGAATAGTGTCACTTGGTGACACTTTTTCAGTGTCACTTGGTGACACTTTTTCAGTGTCACTTGGTGACACTT
>JAEFCZ010000032.1 GCA_016125975.1 Candidatus Nitrosopumilus sp. | reverse complement strand
AGCAGGTTTTCCTTGTCATTAGGAGTCTGTAATCATGAAAACATTTCTTTTTATTGTAATAGTCTTAATCTCAGGGGCGTTTGCAGGTCTTATTCATGGGACAGTTAATTTTGCAATTGTAGAGCCTTATCTTGATCAAGCAATTGGAATTGAAAACCAGAATCTTTTTGCATCTGATGAGGAAGAAGACACTCCTGAATTTTGGGTAGAGTATGAAGGTTATAGAATGTGGCAAAAAAGTGGACAGATTCTTGCTGGAGTGATTTTAGGTACTTCTATTGGAGCATTATTTGGAATTGTTTTTGCATTGTCTCGTAATTCATTACCTGGACAAAACAATGTCAAAAAAGCACTCGTATTATCTGGTATGATGTGGTTTACACTATATCTCATACCTTTTTTGAAATATCCTGCAAACCCTCCTACCGTTGGTGATGGTGAAACTGTGGTGTTGCGGGCAATATTGTATTTGTCATTTATCGCAATATCTGGATTTGGTGCAGTAGGATTTTACAAACTATCAACCAAACTCAAAGAAAGAAAAAAACTATTTTCTTTAGTTGGGTATGGAATTTTCATTTCTATTGTCTTTGGCATCATGCCTGATAATCCTGATAAAGTCACTGCTCCAATGAGTTTGGTAAATGAATTTAGATTCATGTCTGTTCTTGGAGTCACTTCATTTTGGGCATCTACTGGAATAATTCTTGGACTTTTGTGGAACCGCCTTTCTCCCCATAAAGAAACACCTCAATCATATAGTTAATATTCTAAATCTATAGAATGAGAATAAGATATCTAGTTTTAAATACAACAAGATAATTTCCGAACATTATGTCTAGAAAATTGACATTACCTCAACTAAAAAAATATGATATCACTCAAAAAGTTATAGAAGCTTTAGCTGATTCTGAATCTCGTGCAATACTATTTTCTATAATCAAAAAAGGAAATACAGCTGCCGAACTTTCAGACAAACTCAAAATCCCCCTTAGTTCAGTATACAAAAAATTATCTGATCTTGAAGAGCTTACATTAATTGAAGTTGAAAAATGGATGTTATCTGATAAAGGACGAAAATACAAGGTTTATCGTAGTAGAATTAGCAAGGCAGATATTTCTATAAAAAAACCTGAACCTGTTCTCATACTATTGCCAAACAAGTGATCATCATGTCTAACCCAAACATAATTCAATTATCTGAATTTGATATTACTCAAAAAATTATTGAATCTCTAAGTAATGTTTGTACTAGAGCCGTATTGTTTTCAGTAAAAAATGAATCAAAAGATGCAACACAAATTGCTGAAGAACTGAAAATTTCACTTTCTACAGTTTACAAGACACTTTCAAATCTTGAAGACCTTGCTTTAGCTGAAGTTGATAAATACGTAATTTCTTCTGAAGGAAAAAAGATCAAACAATATAGAAGTAGAATTGGAAAAGTTGAGATAACTGTTGATAATCTTGAGCCTAGTTTGAATTTGTATCCTAACACTGATAATCCAAAATCAAGCCTATAGTTATTCTCATTCTATAGATTTAGAATGATTCTTTGGAATGAAAATTCAGTTTAAATAATTTAGCTCTTCCTAATTTTTTAGAAATCATGAAACAAAAAACAACCATGGCAATTATTGTTGCATTTGTAGCTATTGGAATAGCAACAATTCCTTTAAGCCAAACCGCCCAAGCACAGAGTTCTATTCCTGATTGGATTAAGACAAATGCTGGTTGGTGGGCAGAAGGTGCCGTAGATGATACGACTTTTCTAAATGGGATTGAATTTCTCATAGAAAATGGAATCATCAATGTTTCATCTGATTCAAACTCTGTTGATGTTGACACCATAACAATAGGATTTATTCCAGTTGAAAAAGCTGATGAGTTAACTCCAAAAGCTCAAGCATTGGAAGAATTTCTTGAACATGAATTGGGTGTTGATGTTGAAGTAGTTGTACCAACAAATTATGAGACCATTATTGAAGGAATGAGATTTGGTCACATTGATGCTGCCTTTATGGATACTGGCCCTGCATGGATTACTCATGAAAGAACAGGAGCAGAAGCTGTTTTGGCAGAACTTGTTAAAGGAAAAGTAAACTACCAGGCAACCGTTTGGACCTTGGCAGAAAATGATTCTTTACAATCAATTGAAGATGCAATTGGAAAGAAAGTTGCATTTACCAGTATTACTGGTTCTTCAGGTTTTGTAAGACCTATGGGAACATTGGTTACTGATGGACATGTAACCATTGAAGGTGATGATATCGTAGCTTTACAAGCTGCATTGCAAGATAGCTTTGAACAGCATACCTTTGCTGGAGGATACAAAGCAGCATTAACATTACTTCTAGAAGGACAAGTAGATGTTGCATTTGGTTCTGATATTGCACCCCAAAAGTATCTTGAATTAGAGGATCAAAAGAAATTACGTCCGGTGACAACTATTGGACCAGTGCCATCACATGTGTTTATGGTAAGTGCTGACATGTCAGATTCTACCAAAAATGCACTAGTTGATGCTCTCATACAGCTAAACTATGATGAGCACAATTCTATATTGACCGACTTGTATGGTGCTGAGGCATTAGTTCCAACTACAACAACAATGCATATTGGTGAATTTGGAGAATTCATCAACGCTTTGACAGGACTTGATCAGTTGATTCTAGACAAATACGACAAGAGCAAATAAAAACAGGAATTCTGAAAATGATACAAATTCAGATGACCAAAAACCCTTCTTTTTCATTAATCTCTACAAACAAAATTATCCAAATGAATGATGTTTGGACATCATATGATTCAAAGAATTTTGCTTTAGAAGGAATTAACATGTCAATTGACAGAGGTACAAACTATGCAATTGCAGGACAATCAGGTTCTGGAAAATCAACTTTACTAAAACTAATGAACGGTATGATGATTCCTAGTAAAGGTACTATCAAAATTGATTATGTCACACCAAACATGAATAATAAAAAATTCAAAAAAATGATGCATTCTATTGGATATATTCCTCAAAGTCTTGGATTAGTAAGGAACAGCACTGTACTTGAAAATATTCTCATTGGTTCGTTACCTCGATTGAACAAAATTCAATCTCTTTTCAAAAAATTTCCAGAACCTGAAATTCAAGAAGCAAAAAAAATTATTTCACAAGTTGGTTTGTCTGGAAAAGAAGATAGAAAGGCCTACATGTTAAGTGGGGGTGAAAAAAGAAGAGTAGCAATTGCCAGAGCATTAATGCAAAAACCTACTATTTTACTAGCAGATGAAATTGTTTCAGAACTAGATCATGTTACTGCTCGTGAAATTATGGATTTGATTGCAGATGCTCAAAAACGAATGAATCTCACTGCAATTATGGTTCATCATGACATGCAGCTTGCACTAGAATATGCAAATCGTGTCGCCGTAATCAAAGAAGGTCAAAAAATTCTTGAGATAGGTGTTGAAGGTGAGACTATAGTTGATTTTCAAACTGGTGATATGAGTACTGAAGAGATTATGGAGATGTATGCTGATGACACCCAAAAATAATATCATTATTGGAATAATCATTGCTTTACTTGTAGTTGCATCATACAATGTAGATGCAAACCCTGTTGATTTTGTAGAAGGCCTTCCAAATCTTGGAGTTGTTTTAGAAGAAATGGTGTCTGTAGAGCCAAAGTATATTCCAACTGCTCTTTGGGCAATGTTTGAAACAATACAAATGGCATTTATTGGAACAACAGTTGGTGTGGCAATTGCATTGCCTTTGAGTATGTTTGCTGCAAGAAATCTCAATAGCAAGTATGTTTATGCGCCAATACGTGCGTTATTGGCTGCAATTCGTACATTTCCCTCAATTTTATGGGCAATTTTGTTTGTAATCATGGTTGGATTGGGTCCATTTGCAGGTGTTCTTGCAATTATCATGTATACGATAGGATTTGTTGCAAAATTACAGTATGAGGCAATTGAAACAATTGATTCTGATCCTATGGATGCAGTTAGTTCTATCGGTGTATCAAAATGGCAATTAATTCGATATGTGGTTATTCCAGAATCTGCATCTCATTTACTAAGTCAGATGCTTTACATGTTTGATTACAATGTACGTCAAACAAGCATTCTTGGATTAGTCGGTGCTGGTGGAATTGGATTTTACATTATCAATTACATCAAATTCTTTGAGTATGGCAAAGCTGCAATCTTTATGGTTGTAGTTTTAGTTGCTGTATTGGTAATTGATTGGGTCAGTGTCAAAATCAGAGACAAATACATCATAAAGTCCCAACATGGAATGGAAGTTACTGCAAAAAGCAAGTAACTCATGTTGTAATTTTATCTAATTGATTTGATTCTGTAGCTGTCTTTACTTCTCTTGCGATTCTTTTCCCCATACTCATCGTTTCATTGAATAATAATGAATAGTATGGGGAACCATCCATGTAAATATTGGAACCTGCTACAATTCTAGCTGAAAACTCAAACGATGTGAATTTTGCATTCTCATCATATACCCCTTCTATGCAAAATGGACCGTTCATTCCTGGTGCTACAACTCTTTTAGCTGCTTCAACAAAATTTTCACCCATCGTATACACTTCATCTAATAATGATTCACGCAAAACTAGTGGACTATTTCCAATAACGTTGAATGATGGTACTTTATTTGATTTTAATTGTTGTTCTGCAGGAATTCTTCCTAATCCTTCAATGTCTGACTCGTGTCTTTGATCAACTCCATAGAATTCCAACTCGTCTTTTAATGGAGAATAGAAAAATGTCAAGTATGCTAAAACACCTGCTGCATATTCTTGAATGTACAATGTTTCATCTTTTGAAATAACTCCTTCTGAAATCAATTGATTTCTTTTTGTATTGTAATCTTCTTCGTTTGCTGCCATAAAGTAACCTTTGCCTCCAGCTGCTCCTTGTCTTTTTACAATTGATAGTTTTTCAATTTCACTTGGGTTTGTAACTGGTCTTGGCATTGGAAGATTTGCTTCTCTCATTAGTTTTTCTTTCATCTCTCTATCTGATTCCCATCTGAGAATCCATTTGTTTCCAAAAACTGGTGTCTTGATTGATTCGATTTCTTCAGAACTCATTTGTGCAACTAATGTTCCATGAGGAATTAAGACTGCATCATTTTGTTCTAAAACTGATTGGCATTTCTGATCAAGGACTTCTTTGAATTTGTCAACTATGATTAATTCGTCAATGAATGGAAATCTTCGATAAAGTTTCTCTCTTTTTCTCTCACATACTAGAATTGTTTTCAACCCTTCGTCTTTTGCACCTTTTAGAACCTGTAGTGAACAGTGAGAACCTAATGTTGCAACTGAGGTCATTTTATGCCTATCCTAGGATTTTGTACTTTATGAACTATGTGCGGATGTGACATATTGGAATACTTCATCAATTAACTCTACACTTAGTTCAGATTTGATATCTTTTGGTATTACTTTTAAAACAAAATCATACATGGTTGTATTTTCAGGAAGTTCTTCTCTTTCTTGTAATAATGAAAAAACTGCTATCCCATTTGAAATAACTGCAACTATCTTTTCTTTATCTGAGAGAACCATGAAAATTGTGAAAATTACTGGTAATTTAATGTAAATTTTACCTTAAAGATCAAGATATTGATTTAATCATTATTTGTTTTTGAAGGGCCTGGATGATCTTTGTATCTGCATCAAGTATCTCTAATTCTAATGATGTGTCGTGTCCTCCAACCTCTGGGGCTTCTTGAGATGCATGATATCCCACATATCCTGCTACAACTATGATGAATGCAATAACAATCCCCATTAGTATATTCATCTTATTTTGATGTGGAATTACTGCTGGCTATAAGCATTATGAAAATTAATGCGTTAGTGCATTATTTTGTATAAAAATTAATTACACCATGAAATATGAAGTTCAGTAAATTATGATTGAAACTGAATTAGGAAATTTGCGTAGATCTCATTATTCAAATGAAATCAACTCTTCAATGGATGGAACAAAGGTTACCGTTATGGGATGGGTTTTGACTATCCGAGGACATGGAAATATCAGTTTTGCTACAATTAGAGACAAAAATGGTGATGTTTCAATTGTTGCCAAAAAAGGAGATTGTCCTGATGATATACGAGAAAAGATTTCATCTCTAAAAGCACATTCTTCAATTGCAGTAACTGGTAATGTAAAATCTTCTGAGAAAGCACCTAGCGGATATGAAATAGTTCCAACAGAACTCAGAGTATTTTCTGAAGTTGAGAAAATACCTCCTTTTGAGCCTATAGCAAAGACTGTCAAGAATATTGATACTAGATTAGAAGTAAGACCAATTGATCTTAGACGAAAGGTATTGCAGCATATCTTCAATACTAGAAGTTTAGTTTTAAAATCAATTCGTAGTTACTTTAATGATCAAAATTTTGTTGAAATCAATACTCCAAAAATGATAGCAACTGCTACTGAAGGAGGAGCTGCATTGTTTCCAATATTTTACTATAACAAAGAAGCGTTTCTAGCTCAGAGTCCCCAATTGTATAAAGAACAATTAACCATGAGTTTTGAAAAAGTATTTGAAATTGCCCCAATTTTTAGAGCAGAACCATCTAGAACCAATCGTCATCTTGCTGAAGCAATATCCATTGATCTAGAAGAGGCATTTGTTGATTACAATGATGTTATGAGTAGAATTGAGGAGATTGTCAAAATTTCAATAAATGCTGTAAATGAATATGCTAAAGATAATCCTGATACTGAATTTACAATTCCAGAAATCCCTAATTCAATTCCTCAATACTCTTATGATGATTTAGTAGATAAAATGCAAAAGGCCGGTGCAAAAACTGAATGGGGTGATGACTTG
>JAEFCZ010000066.1 GCA_016125975.1 Candidatus Nitrosopumilus sp. | reverse complement strand
AAGCAATTTTGATTAGTGAAATTTTGGCTAAATTTTCTATGGTGCTTATTGCAAGCTTGGGGCAATCTGCCACACTAGGCTCAAATTCTCCTTTCGTACACATTATGAAAGACAAGAAAAAACTAGGCGCTGCTTTTATTATTATGCTTATTCCTGTGGCTCTAATTGGTGAAACTACTGGGTTGATAATGCTTGGAGTTACAGTTGCTTTGACCTTATTCCTATTAGGAATATCCACTCGTAGTTTTGGTGGAATAACTGGTGATGTAATTGGTGCTACAAATGAACTTACAAGATTAGCTTCTTTGATGGTGTTTGTATCAATATGATTGGCATTGTTATGGCCGGTGGAAAAGGTTCTCGTATGAATTTAGATGATGAAAAATTACTATTACAATACAAAAAACCCATCATCTTACACGTAATTGATTCATTAAAAAATTCAAATTGTTTTTCAAAAATTATTGCAGTGACTAGTCCAAATTCACCTAAAACAAAAAAACTATTACAAGAAAACAATGTTGAAATTTTTGATACCTCTGGAATAGGCTATGTTGAAGATCTAAATTCGGTATTACAAAAATTCAATGATTCAATTTTAGTTACATCTGGTGATATGCCATTATTGGATGATGAAATTATTCAAACAATTGTAAGTCAATATGATTCTCAAAAAACTTGGACAAGCATTCTTGTTACTGATAATTTGCTAGAATTTATTGGAATACAATCTGATTATTCTATTATTCATAATGAACAAAAATGTCATTTTACAGGTATTTCACTAATCAATTCTAAAAAAATTAACTCACTTGAAAATTTAGAAGAAAATTACGTTGTAATTGATGATAAAAGAATTGCACTTAATCTAAACACTAAACAAGATTATGATTTACTCAGCACTACCTGAGATTTTACCATTAATTTTTGCTTTAGAACCTGTTGCTTCTGCAATTGCGTTTCCACATGAATTGCATGCAATTTGTGTTGATGCATGTGAATAAACAATTTGTAGTTCGCCACATTCATTGCAGTTAACTTTTTGAAACTTGCTTGATGGTTTTGGAATCTCAACGTGATCTTTCTTCATGCTGCCACCAACTCAAATTTCTTAATTCTAACGCCTAGTTTATTGTATTTCTTTTTACATACTGTACATGTCATAATTGGAGTAACTTTCTTTGTAACTTTGGCTGGCTTTGCTAATTTTGGGAACTTTTGTCCACCATAACCATGTTTACGTTCGGCGTGTCTACGTTCACCTCTTGCAGAACCACGTCTTTTTCCAGCCTTGTAAATGGAGACCTTTTGTTCAGTATGTGTCTTACATTTTGCACAATACTTTCGGATCACCTTTGGTATGTTCATATCAACAAAACCTTCTCAACCGTAATTTAAGCATTGAATCTATAATAGGCGCAAAATCTAATTAAAAATCGTGACTTCGAGCCTAGCAAATTCGATCTCTTCATTGAATTCAGTAGCTATGGGTGAAAAAAATGCAGATCTAATTTTAAAAAATTGTAATTTACTTTCTGTCTATACTCGCGAGATTATTCCAAAAACTCAGATTGCAATAATTGGTGATAGAATTGCATATGTTGGTCCTGATGCAACACATGCACAAGGTCCTAAAACCAAAGTCATTGATGTAAAAAACAAGTATGTCGGTCCTGGTTTTGCAGATCCACATTTGCATATTGATCAATTTGTTCTTCCTTCTGAATTTGCAAAACAAGCACTTCTTTGTGGTGTAACTTCTCTTTTCTCTGATCCTATTGATGTTGTTAGTGTTGGAGGATACAAAGGATTCCAAGAATTTTTAAAATTAGGAGAAGATCTTCCTGTAAGAATTTTTCAAGTTGTACCTGGTGGACTACCTGTTGATGCAAAATTTAGTAACAGTAACACTCTTACTTTATCCCAAGAAAAATCTGCAGTAAAACATCCTCATGTACTTGGATTAGGCGAGGTTTTCTCTTGGACAAAGGTTACTTTACGTGAACCAAAAACAATGAAATCACTTTCATCAATGTTGGAATGTGATTGTATTATCAATGGACACACTGCTGGTGCAAGTGAAAAAAAACTTAATGCCTATGTTTCATCTGGAATTCTTTCTTGTCATGAACCAATCAATTTTGATCAAGTGTTAGAGAGACTGCGTCTTGGAATGTGGATAATGATTAGAGAGGGTTCTATTAGACGTGATTTGAAAGAAATCATCCCAAGGGTTTTGTCTCATAGAACCTATCTTAATCGATTGATGTTTTGTTCAGATGGTCTTGATCCAAAAGATATCTCAAAATTTGGTCATATTGATCATTGTATTCGTGAATCAATCAAACTTGGCTTAGAACCAATTGATGCAGTAACTATGGCATCAAAAAATAACTTTGATTATTATAACATGGGAAAAGATCTTGGTGGAATTGCACCTGGAAAACTAGCTGATATTCTAATTCTCAATGATTTGAAATCATTCAAACCTAAAATTGTGTTTGTAGGAGGAAAACTTGCAGTATCTAATGGAAAAATTGTTTTTCCAATAAAGAAAAAAGTAATTTCTTCATGGATCAAAAATACTGTAAAACTAAAAAAATTCTCAAAAAATGATTTTCAAATAAAATCTAAAAAGAAAGAGGTTACTGCAAACACTATTTTTATGCAAACAGAAATTATTACAAAGATTGGTTCAGCCCAACTCCAATCAAAGAATAATCTAGTTTCTGCATCTTTGGATTCTGATATATGGAAAGTTGCAGCTTTTGATAGAACCCATGGCACAAATAGACATTCTATAGGATTTCTTGAAAATTTTGGTGCTAATTTTGGTGCTTTTGCATCTACTTGGAGTTTCCATGAAAATGATATGATAGTTATTGGCTCAAATGATTCTGATATGGCGGCTGCTTCAAATCATCTAATTAAAAACCAAGGTGGATTAGTTGTAGTAAACTCTGGTAAAATTATTTCTTCATTACCTTTACGATTTGCAGGTATTGTTTCAACAGATTCCTTTGAGAAAGTCTCATCTGATTTTGAAAAAATCAATAACTCTATTATTGATTCTGGATGTAAATTTTCTAGACCGCATCTAATTCCTTTGTTCTTGCCTTTTTTGGCCTTACCCTCTGTTAGAATTCTTTCAGGCGGTATAGTTGATGTGAAAAAACGAAGCTACATCTCACCGATCAACTAAGTAATGTTAAAAAGGGGGATTCAGGGGATTGAAGCTGAATCTAAATGGCATCAATTCAACAAGGACCAAATGGACCTGTTTTAGTACTCAAAGAGAGTGCATTACAACAAAAAGGTAAAGACGCTCAACAAAATAACATTGCAGCAGCCAAATTAGTTACAGAATTAGTAAAAAGCAGTCTTGGACCACGAGGTCTTGATAAAATGTTAGTTGATTCCTTAGGTGATGTTACTATTACAAATGACGGAGCAACAATTCTCAAAGAAATTGATGTTCAGCATCCTGCAGCCAAAATGATGGTTGAAATTTCAAAAACTGTTGATAATGAAGTTGGAGACGGTACAACTTCTTCTGTAGTTTTTGGAGGTACACTTTTAGCTAAAGCAGAAGAACTTCTCAAAAAAGATGTTCACTCATCAACAATTATTGATGGTTATCAAACTGCCGCAGAAAAAACACTTGAAATTTACTCTGAGTTATCAAAGAAAATCAAACCTGATGATAAAGAATCACTAATTAAAGTCGCTACAACAAGTATGCAATCAAAATTAGTCTCAGAAGACAGTGACACATTATCAAAAGTTGTAGTTGATGCTATTCTTAGTATTGTTACTAAGAAAGGCGAAGATTATTTTGTTGACCTTGAAAATATTAAAGTTGAAAAGAAATCTGGTGGTTCAATTCAGGACACTCAAATTGTTAAAGGAATTGTTTTAGATAAAGAAATTGTTCACAGTGGAATGCCTACAAAAATTGACAAGGCACACATTGCATTACTTAATTCTGCACTTGAAATTGAAAAAACTGAAATGAGTTCAGAAATTAGAATTTCAGATCCTACTCAAATGCAGATGTTCTTAGAAGAAGAAAATAGAATGCTAAAAACAATGGTTGACAAATTACATGATGTTGGAGCTAATGTCTTAATTTGTCAAAAAGGAATTGATGATATCGCACAACACTATCTTGCTAAAAATGGAATCATGGCAGTACGTCGTGTAAAAGAAAGTGATATGATTAAACTAGCAAAAGCTACTGGTGGTCGTGTAATTAGTAACATAGATGATCTCTCTGAAAAAGATCTTGGTGCTGCTAATCTAGTTCACCAAAAGAAAGTTGAATCTGATAAATGGGTATTCATTGAAGGATGCAAGCACCCACAATCTGTCACCATGCTAATTCGTGGTGGATCTCAAAGGGTAATTGATGAAGTTGACCGTTCCATTCATGATTCTCTTATGGTAGTAAAAGATGTAATTGAAAAGCCTGAAATTGTTGCAGGTGGTGGTGCACCTGAATCATTTGCAGCCTCACAACTCAAAGATTGGGCTGATAATTTTGATGGACGAGAGCAACTTGCAATTAAGAAATATGCTGAAGCATTAGAGGTAATTCCATTAACAATTGCTGAAAACGCAGGAATGGACCCAATTGATACAATGGCAAACTTGAGAGCAAAACAAAATCAAGGTCGTAAATGGACTGGTATTGATGCTAAAAACACAAAGATTGCAGATATGCTTTCTATTGATGTTGTAGAACCAATTGCTGTTAAAGAGCAGATTATCAAATCTGCAACAGAAGCTGCATGTATGATTCTTAGAATCGATGATGTAATTGCTGTATCTGGTGGTCCAGGCGGTGCTGGTGGCATGCCTCCTATGGGATAATCAATTAAAACTTAAGCATTCTAGTTTTCATAATTTATTGTTGTACAAATTAGGTGTTGATTTAGGTGGAACAAAAACTGAAGCGATTCTATTAGATGATTCACTAAATATTGTAGAAAGAAAAAGAGTCGTCACACCACACGAAAATTATTCTGAAATAGTTGATGCAATTTCAAATTTAGTTTTAGAGGTTTCAAAAAATATTTCAGATTATTCTTTAGGTATTTGTACTCCTGGTGCAATTTCAAAACAAACTGGATTAATAAAAAATAGTAACACTCAATGTCTTATTGGAAAACCACTCAAAACAGATCTAGAAGAAAAATTACACAAAAAGATCTCTATGGAAAATGATGCAAATTGTTTTGTTATGGCAGAATCTAAAATGGGTGCTGCCAAAAATTTTGATTTTGTTTTCGGTGTTATAATGGGGACAGGTGTTGGAGGAGGAATTGTTGTTAATGGAAATCTTCATTCAGGTAGAACAAACATTGCCGGCGAATGGGGACATCACACATTACATAATAATGGAAATTCATGCTATTGTGGGAAACAAGGATGTGTGGAGACCTATATCAGCGGACCTGCATTGGAGAAAAAATGGACATTACTCACAGGACAAACAAAATCCATGCCTGAAATTCTCTCAAATACTGAGAGTGATGCCCGAAAACAATGGAAAGATGAATTTTTAGAAAATTTTGGAGTCGGTCTTGCAAATGTAATTGATATCTTGGATCCTGATGCAATTGTTCTTGGAGGAGGTTTATCAAATATTGATTTTTTGTATACTGAAGGAAAAAAATTAGTTTATGAAAAAGTATTTTCAGATTTAGTTGATACGCCTATTTTAAAAAATGAATTGGGAGATTCTGCTGGTGTATATGGTGCTGCCTTACTAAATTAATTATTCAGGACATCCTTCCATCTTTGAAATAAAATAACCACTAGTCATTATTTCGATTTCAATATCTTCTGGAACTGATTGAGTGTGACAAAATTTACATTCTTCAGTTGTTACTTTAGAATTTTCTTCTCCAATTGTATTTAGCCATTCTTTTGCATAAGAAATTGCTTTTTCTACATCGCTATTGTCAGTAACTACATCAAAATGCATTGTATGTCCATCTTTTGCTTTAACATACGTATCAAAAACATGAAAATCCATACTCATCACAAATGATTACGAGTATTTATTTTTGATTTGCAGAATCTTTTTTACTATTCCATTTACATCTGCATCTAATTCGGTACTAATCAAAATTAATCCTGCACCTCCAATTGGGATTGTGACTCTGTAGAGTTTCTCATATTTTGCTAGTGCAAATATTGGCTTTCCAATTTTATCTGCAGTTTTTTTACGTGTAGACCAGCGATAAACTGCTTGAGATAATGACAATTCTGTTTCTTCTCGTGATAGAAAACTCTCTGTCCCTGATCGCATTTTATCATGCAATTCTCCATAGTCATAAACTCCTACATATCTGACTTTATTATCACAGTCTAAAACCTCATCACAAATTTTTTCATATTCCAAATTTTTTTCACCTATTGAGGCTCAATTGTTGCTGGCGGCTTGCTTGAAATTGTATATGTCACCCAAGTAACGTCTTCAATTTCATTTGTTATTCTATTACTCATCTTTTCTAAAAGTTCATGTGGCAATCTTGTCCAATCTGCAGTCATTGCATCAATAGAGTCTACAACTCTAATCATTACTATATTTCCATATCTGCGTTCATCTCCTACAACCCCCACTGCTCTGTCATCTCCTACTGCCGCATAAACTTGCCAAACTTTTCCATACAAACCTGCTTCTGTTAATTCATCTTCTACAATCTTACTTGCAATTTTGGAAATCTGAAGCTTTGTTGGTGTAACTTCACCAATTATTCTTACAGCTAATCCTGGACCTGGAAATGGATGTCTCATGAAAAGTTTTTCTGGAACTTCAAGAATTTTTGCAATCATTCTTACTTCATCTTTGTACAATTCTCTTAATGGTTCTAAAATTTCTAGATTAAGCCAATCAGGCAATCCTCCTACATTGTGATGTGATTTTATAACATCAGCTGGTCCTTTTGAAACACCACTTTCAATTACATCTGGATAAAGAGTTCCTTGTGCTAGCCATTTGAATGGGCCATTTTTTTCAGCAAATTCTGTAAAGACATTAACAAATTCTTCACCAACAATCATTCTCTTTTTTTCAGGATCTTCGATTCCCTTGAGCTTGTCAAGAAATTTATCTACTGCATTAATTGATGTAAAATTTACATTGAAATTATCTTTGAACATTGTTTCGATCTCGACCTCTTCGTTTAATCTTAAGAGTCCATTATTTACGAAAACACATTTGAGTCTGTCTCCAATAGCTTTGTGAATTAATAATGCAGCTACTGTAGAATCTATGCCTCCACTAACTCCACAAAGCACATTTCCTTCAATTTTTGAGATTTTTTTAACTGCTGAATCAATAAAACCTTCCATCGTCCAGTCTTGTTTTGCTCCACAAACTTTCAAAACAAAATTTTTGAGAATTTCTGTACCTTGTTCTGTGTGAACAACTTCTGGATGAAATTGAATTCCATATACTGATTTTTCGTCTGATGCTATTGCAGCTGCTTTTGCACTTTCAGTATGTCCTATAACTTGGAAACCAGGAGGAATTTCTTCTGCTTCATCTCCGTGACTCATCCATGCTCTAACTGATTCTCCAACACCATTTAGCAAATCTTTGTCATTGTCAATTGTAAGTAATGATGAACCATATTCTTTGTTTGCTCTTTTTACTTTACCACCATACTTGTTTACAATTAATTGATGACCATAACAAATTCCGAGTAATGGTAAATTCATTTCAAAAATTTTATTTTCTGGAGTTGGTGCATCTGAACTATAAACACTAGATGGACCTCCAGAAAAAATTATTCCTTTTGGGTTGTGTTTTTGTAATTCTTCATAACTAATATCGTAAGGAACTAGTTCTGTATATACTGAGAATTCTCTGATTCTTCTACAAATTAGATGACTGTACTGTGACCCAAAATCTAAAACTACAATCTTATCCATGTAATCACTTGTTGATGTTTTCTAGCATTCGTGATAATGACCATCCTGCTGTGTTGATTAGTTCATTGACTCTTTCTTTTTGTCTGTAGTTTTTGATGATAATTTCTCTAATGTCTGAACCGTTTTTATTAATAATATAATCAATTATTGACTCACTCTGGATTTTTCCATTTTCTGCATCTGCTGAATCTTTCTTTTTCATTTCTCCAATGATTCTGTCTAAGAAAAATGATTTGAATGGAGGTGTATCGGCGTTAATCTCAACATCATCATCTAGTATTATTGATATTTGTTCAGGCGTAACAAATGCATTAGCGATAACTTTGCCATCTTTTCCTTGCGTTATTGGAATTGAATTTTCCACTTTTTTGGTTGGTTCTGTAGTTTTTTGAGGCTCCACCTTTTCTGCTGTTGTTAATTGTGAAGCTTTGGTAAAACTAGATTCTTTTAAGAACAGATCTAAAATTGTAATATTTTTTTCTAAAGCCTCTATGGCTTCATGATGTTTATCGACTTGTTCGATCAAACTTTCCTTCAAAGTAACAATTCCTTTCATTTGTTCCTCTGAAAATTTCATAATTTGATAAATGAGGAATGGGTATTAAATGCATTCTAGGTAATTATGATATCTAGGCTTTTGTATGGTATTTTTTCAAATCCTTCAATCCTAGTTGAAGTTGTAAATAATTCTGATTTTGTCTTCGTAGCTAGCCATTCTAAGAGTGATTTTCCTTTTTTCAATTTCTTCAATTTCGTTTTTCTTTCAGATTTTTTTGTATTCGAAAATTTTCCTATTCTAGTTCCAAAATCCATTCCAAATAGAATGATCTTTTTTGCTTCAAAATGATTTGCTAGAAAAACACATCTGTCCCCATCTGTAAATCCTCCAAAATTTTGTATTTTTTTAAATGGTTTTGTTTGTGTAGTTCCAATACAATTTTTAAATTTTTTTACAAAATCTAATTTCTCAATATTGTCTCCATGTGCATGAACAACAAAAATTGCTTTTTTTGCAATTTTTTCTAATGATTTTTCATCCCCATCTAAATCTGTTACAACAATGTCTGGAACAATTCCATTTTCTAATAATGGTTTAAGTGAACTATCTGCTGCAATTTTAATTTCTTTCTTTAGTTTCTTTAATTTTGGAATTGCAGATGATAATGATGGTCCAGAAGCTATGACAAATACTGTCTTTCCATGAATTAAATCACAAATTTTTTCATCTATTTTTGATTTCTTTAGAATTGTATCTAATATCGTGGCTGATTCTTTGTCTTTTTTTTCGTCATAATTGAATTCCTTTAAGATGTCTGAGTACTTTGTTTTCCAACCTGATATCATCATATAACTCAAATTGCATTAGTTTTTGATAAACCATGTGACTAGAATTGCAAACGTGGGTGTTGGAGGTAAAAACCCAGTACGTATAATGGGTATTTTAAACACTAGTCCTGAATCATTTTACAAAAAATCTATCCACACCACTAAAACTCAGATAAAAAACTCTATCAAAGAGATGGAAAATGATGGCGCTGATTTTATTGATGTAGGTGGAATGTCTACTGCACCATATCTGTCCACTATTGTGTCTGAAAAAATTGAATCTAAAAGAATTCTTGATGCTGTAAAAATTATTCAAGATGTATCTAATATTCCAATATCTGTTGATACATGTAGAGCAAAACCTGCAAGGGACGCTTTAGAGCATGGTGTTGAAATTATCAATGATATTTCTGGTTTAAAGTATGATGAAAAAATCAAAGGTGTAATTTCAGATTTTTCACCATCTTTGATTTTATGTGCTTTTGATTCAAGAACTGCAACTGGGAATGCTGTATCCGTTACAAAAAAATTACTTCAAGAAAGTTTGAAAATTGCAAAAAAGTCTCATGTGTCTTCAGACAAAATTGTCTTAGATCCTTCTATTGGATTTTTTAGAAAAGAAGGAAAAGGTCCGTTTTTTACAAAAATTAAATCTGATTGGGTAAAAAGAGATCTAACTATAATTCAAAACTTGAATTCTATAAAGGGGAACTATCCTATCTTGATCTCAGTTTCAAATAAATCGTTTCTTGGGGAAATTTTGAATAAAGATCCAACTGATCGGTTGTTTGGTTCAATTGCTGCAGAAGCAATATCTGTCAATAATGGTGCAGACATTGTACGTACTCATAACGTAAAAGCAACAAAAGATGCAATAACCATTGCATCAAACCTGAAACAATAACACAAAGGCTTATAATCAATATTCAACTTTCTTAACAAGGTTTCATTGGAATTCAAAGAAGGATTAACTTTTGATGACGTTCTTCTTGTACCCAAATATTCTGATATTACAAGTAGAAGTCAGACCGATCTAAGCACAAAATTATCTCGAAATATCACAATTAACATTCCATTTGTCAGTGCAAATATGGATACCGTTACAGAATCCTCTATGGCTGCAACCATGGCTCGTGCTGGAGGAATAGGCATTATTCATAGATTTTTGACTATTCAAGAACAGGCAAATGAAGTGCTTAAGGTAAAGCGTTCTGGCAGTGTCATGATAGAAAACCCATATTCTATTTCCTCAGACAAATCTATCCAAGATGCTTTGGATTATGCCGAAAATAAAGAAATTTCTGGTTTATTGGTTGTTGATTCTAATTCTAAACTAATAGGAATTGTGACAGAAAGAGATCTGCTTTTTGCTGGTTCAAATGGAACAATTGCTGATGTAATGACAAAAGATGTTGTTACTGCAAAACCTGGTGTCTCTTTAGATGACGCAAAAGATATTTTACATAAACATAGAATTGAAAAACTCCCAATAATTGATGATTCAGGAATTATCAAAGGACTGATTACAAGTAAAGACATTACAAATAACACTGATTATCCAAATGCATCAAAAGATAAGAAAGGCAGACCTCTAGTTGGAGCTGCAGTTGGTGTAAAGGGTGACTTTTTAGAAAGAAGTGAATCCCTTTTGGATGCAGGAGCTGATGTTCTTGTTGTTGATATTGCACATGGTCATAGTGAAAATGCAATAAGTACAATTAGAAATATCAAAAAGGCATTTCCTAACTGTGAATTAATTGCAGGAAATATCGCAACTGCTCAAGGTGCTGAAGACTTGATTAAAGCTGGTGTCGATGCAGTAAAAGTTGGTGTAGGTTCTGGTTCAATTTGTATTACTAGGGTAATTACTGGTTCAGGAGTTCCACAATTAACTGCAGTAATGAATTGTGCAAAAATTGGAAATGATCATGGAATTCCAATTATTTCTGATGGTGGCACTAGAACATCTGGTGATGCCACAAAAGCATTAGCTGCTGGTGCTTCCTCTGTGATGGTTGGAAGTATGCTTGGTGGAACAGATGAATCTCCTGGTACTGTTCTGACTAAAAATGGAAAACGTTTCAAAGTTTATCGTGGAATGGCTTCTCTTGCAGCCTCTATTGGAAGAAAATCTAAAGAAACAGGCTCAATTTCACTTGATGATGATTTGAATGACTATGTCGCAGAAGGAGTTGAGGCTATGGTTCCATACAAGGGAACAGTTACTGATATTCTAAAACAACTAGCAGGTGGCGTTCGTTCAGGCTTGAGTTATTGTGGTGCACACACAATTCCACAAATGCAAGAAAACGCAGAATTTATCAAAATGTCAAGAGCTGGATTTGCAGAAAGCCAGCCTCATGATGTTTCTTTAATGTAGTAAACAATCGTTATTCTAACTGTTAATCTCATTCTTTACTTCTTATTTTGTGTAGTATTTTTGAAATAGTATGAATTGTTAGTGCTTTGTTGATAGTATATACAGTACAAGCAATATTTCTTGTAATTCTCTACAAACAAAGTAATTAATGGATACAAAACAAAATTACCAAATACTGACTTTTTTGTTGTTGATACCAAATATCATTATTTTGAATTATAAATACCAAAAAACTTGAGAATAATGATATTATGATCAAACCAACACTTTCAGTTATTATAGCTACTCATAACTCAGAAGAATATCTTGAGAGATGTCTAAAACCTCTTGATTCTCAATCTTATGAAAGAGATAATTTTGAAATCATAGTTGTAGATGATGGGTCTAAAGACCAAAGTGTAGAGATCTCCAAACGTTATGCTGACAAAATAATTGAAACAAAACCATGTTCTGTTGGCAAGGCAAGAAATATTGGAGTCAATAATTCAAATGGATTTTTTTTGGCTTTCATAGACTCTGATTGTGAAGTGATGGATGGATGGATTAAAAATATTATTTTATCTCTTTCTAAAAATAATGCTGTTACAGGTCCTGTATTAAATGGCAATGAAAATAGCTTGGTTGCTTGGGCAGAATATTTTATTGAATTTGGAGGATTTCATGAACATCATAAAAAATCGCTCATTAGGTTTATGCCAGGATGTAATGGAGCCTGTACTAGAAAAGATTTTGTAACCTCTGGGGGATTTGTAGATATACGAGCTGCAGAGGATGTCTTGTTTGGGGAATCATTAAGAAAGAGCGGTTCAAATATTTGGTTTATTCCAAATATTATGATAAAACATCTTTGCAGAACAGAAAAACAAAAACTGTTTTCTAATATGAATTTATTAGGAAATTTTTTTGTTATATCTAGAAAAATAAATCAAGATATAAAATATTCAAATCTTATAAATTCCTCATTTTATCTGCCATTTATTTTTCTTGGCAGATTATTAATTAGTGCAATTTATTCTATACAAGCAAAAAAATTTGGTAAATTTATCCTATCTTTGCCCATTATAATGTCTGCACTAAATTCATTTTGTTTAGGAATAAATCAAGTAATACAAAAAAAAGAAAATGTTTAGTGTTTTAAGAGCTAAATTTTTAATGATTTGGGTTGGTTTTTAGTACAAGATGAGTTTTTCAGATTCTATATCTCTTGTCACGGGTGGTGCTGGATTCATTGGAAGTCATATTGTTGATAAATTGTTAGAAACTGGAGCTGAGGTGAATGTAATTGATAATCTATCAAATGGTAATCTGTCAAATCTAGAAAATGCAAATAATTCATCTAAATTCAATTTTAATCAAGCAAATCTTGATGATTCTGTACTAAAAAAAAATTAGATGATGCTACAACGGTTTTTCATATTGCCGCATATCCTGAAGTAAAAACTGGATTTTCTAATCCTGAAAAAGCATTTCATCAAAACATTATAACCACTTTTAATTTGTTAGAAAATATTAGAAGATCAACAGTAAATCGACTAATATTTACCTCGTCTTCCACTGTTTATGGTGAACCAAACATTATACCTACTTCAGAAGATTATGGACCTTTGTTACCAATATCTCCTTATGGTGCATCAAAGTTAGCATGTGAAGCTTTGATTTCCTCTTATTGTCATACCTTATGGGATAGAAGCAATAATATTCCGACTTGCAAATATAGTTGGCAAGAGAAGTAATCATGGGGTAATATGGGATTTTATTACCAAGCTTCAAAGAAATCCACAACAACTTGATGTTTTAGGAGATGGAAACCAAACAAAATCATATCTTCATGTAAGTGATTGTATCGATTGCTTTTTTGTTGTATGTCAAAAAACAACAATCTAGTTGAGGTTTTTAATGTAGGAAACGAAGATTCTATTAATGTTATAAAAATTGCAGAGACTATATCACATACTATGGGTTTGACTGATGTTGAAATTAGAACTACTAAAGGAACAAAAAATGGAAGAGGTTGGATAGGAGATGTTAAACAGATGCAGTTGAGTATTGAGAAATTAAAAAAATTTGGTTGGACCCCAAAATTAAACAGTAACAAAGCAATTCAAATATCTACTAAAGACATTTTGAGTGAAAAAGAAGTTAAAAATATTGTATAATATTTGAAATATCACACAACCACCTGAATATTTGATTTCAAACTCTCTGGATTTTGGAACTGTCTAGATATATTATCTACAATTCCTCTTAATTCATGATTTTCCTTCTGAATCTACCTCAAGATAGGCATCGATTTTGCTTTGAAGTATGGTTACACTTTAGATTTGTGCCTCCTTTTGTTACTTTAAGACCTAGTTAATGTCATTATAGAGTCGTTTGTAATGTAGATAATTTTTTAAGCAGTATTGAAATTGATTGAATCATGTTATCAAAACGAACTATAATTGGATTGGTAGTTGGTAGCATAATTATTGGAATAGGTGTATATTCACTCATTTCAGATATTGGTTTACAAACAGTTGAAGTTGATGAAACATTTGGAATTGGTGAATCCACTTCTTATCAAATTCGAGCTAATAGTGGGGGGCATCAACTTATGACTATTACTGGTGATAAATTTGATCTTAAATTGTCAAGTCCTGGTGATGGATTGCAAATTCCTATGAAATCCTATTCTGATGAAGTTACTCTAGAATGGACTCATCTTGAAGATGGTATTACAATGATAGATATACAAAATACTGGTTCAACAGATTTGAATATTGTAGCAACACTAGACATTACAGTTGATCCGATTCTATTCACATATCACTTGGTGGTGATTACTGCTGGAATGGTAATCATTGGATTTAGCATGAGTTTTACATTAAGAAAACCTAAAGGCTTTTAGCTCAATTTTGCTGAAGGATACGAACCTAAAATTTTCAAAAATAATGTATCTTGTTTGATCTTTTCTAACATTTCAGAAATTTTAGAATCTTTTTGATGTCCTTCAAAATCTACATAGAAATTATATTCCCATGTGTTTGTTCTAGTTGGTCTTGATTCTATCTTTGTTAGATTTACATTATTTTTATGAAAATTTTCTATTATTCTGTATAATGAACCAGGCTCATGTTTTATTGAGAAAATTATTGAAGTCTTATCATTTCCTGTGATTTTCGATTCTTTCTTTGATAGTATTAAAAATCGTGTGTAATTGTTCAAGTTATTTGCAATATTTTCTGCAATAATAGGTACATCGTTAATTGATGATGCAGTTTTACTTGCAATACAGGCACAATTTTTCCTGTTTAACTCTTTGATTATTTTTACACTTCCTGCAGTATCATATGCTGGTATTGTTTTCATCTTATGGTCTTCGATGAATTTTCTACATTGACCTAAAGCTTGTGGATGTGAATAAACAGTATCAATTTCATCTATTTTACCAATTCCAATTAGACAATGTTCTATCCTATGATAAATTTCACCTGTCACATTTAGTGATGTAGAATACAATAAATCGTAACTCTCTCCAACACTTCCTTCTATTGAATTCTCTACAGGTAAAACTGAATACTCTGTTTTATCTTCAAATGTGTTTTCTAAAACTTCAGCAAACGTTGCAAAAGGAACTGTTTCAATATCTTCATCAAAAAATGATCTTGCTGCAGCTTCACTATATGCACCTCGTTCACCTTGGAACGAAACATTAATCATTTTTATTCTCTCAGTTTTACGAAATCACTTTTGCCAAAGTCTGTAGATAATTTTCTTTCATCAATCCATGAACACTCTGTACATTTTATGGCATCTCGCATTGGTACTACTTTTCCTCCACATTTTCGACATTTTGTAAAGAGTATTCCTAAACTTGGTTCATCAATAGTTGCATGAATAGTGCCATTAAGATGATTTAAAATTTTTAATTTTGCTATATCGTTAACTAACGCAACATTTCTTTTTCTAATGTTCCTTGTTGAACACACACATTCTACTTTTGATGTAGTAAGATTTCCATTAATGTAATCAATTGAAACTGCAATCATAGATGACATTACTGCTGCAATTGTTCCAATTACAACATCTCCCACTTTAGGTATGGATAGATCTTTGGGGTGTTTGATATTTGCAGTTCTGGTATTCTTGTCAATGTCTTTTTGACCAATAGTTGCTGCTCTAACCATATCCCCATCATCAAAAGCGTTGTATCCAGCCTCATATTCTTCAATAGATGCTATTTTTTCACCTGGAAATGTTGCATTTTCAGACATGTCAAAATTCTTGTTGTTATGATTATAATTGTTTGTGGTAAAATGGATCCTGATAAATCATATATCTCCACAAATATCAAAAAAACCATGAAAGCTCTAGTTTATGATGAATATACTACAGATGATGATTTTTCAAAAATTTTGCAAATTAAAGATATTCCAATCCCTGAACCTAAACCTGATGAAGTAATTTTCAAAGTAAAAGCTGCCTCTCTTAATTATGATGATATTTGGGGAATGAGGGGTAAACCTTTAGCAATTCCTCTACCTCATATTTCTGGAACTGATGCTGCAGGCGAAGTAACTGCAGTTGGAAGTGATGTAAAAAATATCAAAGTAGGTGATAGAGTAGTTTCTCATGGAAATATGTCCTGTAGAGTTTGTAAAAGATGTACTGATGGACGAGAATATGATTGTAAAAAACGAACTATTTGGGGATTTGAGACTGGCCCTCTTTGGGGTGGATATTGTGAATATACACATCTTCCAGAAGTAAATGTTGTAAAAATCCCAGAGGGTGTTTCATACGATGAAGCAGCTGCTGCATCAATGACTATGTTGACATCTTGGCATATGTTGGTTGGTAGAGCAAAAATTCAACCTGGACAATTAGTTTTGATAATGGGTGGAAGCTCTGGTGTTGGAAATTATGGAATTCAAATTGCAAAACTTTTTGGTTGTACAGTTATTGCAACTGCAAGTCCTGAAAAATTAGATCAATTACTTGAACTTGGAGCAGACTATGCAATTGATCACAGAAAAGATGATTGGCATAAAGAAGTAAGAGCAATTGCAAAAAAAATACCAAAACCATATGGTGATGTTCCTGGAGTTGATGTAATTTTTGAGCACATTGGAGGCTCTCATTGGAACAAAGAACTTACTCTTCTAAATTATGGGGGGACTATAGTTACTACTGGTGCTACTACCGGTTACATGGCTCGAACTGATCTTAGACATATTTTCTTTAAAGGTCTTAACATTCTGGGCTCAACTCAGGGTACAAGGGCTGAACTTGAACAGAGTTTCTATTGGATGTCTCAAGGAAAAATAAAATCAATAATTGATTCAGTTTTTCCTCTAGAGAAAGCGGTTGAAGCTCATACTAAAATGCTAAAAGGTAAAGGACTTTTTGGAAAAATAATAATGAAACCAAGTTGATTACAAATGGATGATCCTAAAACAAATTCCATTTTAGATGAGGGAAATAGATTATTTTTAAGAGGTAAATTCAAAGAAGCAATCTTATATTATGATCAAATTTTAGATGAGAATCCAAAACATTTGAGTTCTCTTAACAATAAGGGATATGCTTTGAGTAAACTAAAGGATTTTGATAATGCTATGAAGTGCTATGATCTTGCTCTTGAAAGCCATCCTGATGATCTTTCTGTACTGGTAAACAAAATTTCCTCTTTTAGAAAACAAGGTAAATTCTCTGAAGGATTATCACTATGTAATAAAATTTTAGAGAATAATCCAAAATACAATATTGCATTATATCATAAAGAAAGAATACTGTTTTCTATGAATCAATTCAATGATTCCATTTTATGTTGTGATAATATTTTAAAAGAATACCCTGATAACGGTGATGTATTATTTGATAAATCCTGTAACTTAGCTATGCTTTCTAAGATTGATGATTCATTACTCATACTTGAAAAAGCAATTTCACAAGGAATACAATACAAAATTAAAGCAAAAAAATCTAAATCTTTTGAAAAATTTTCTGAAAACCCTAGATTTCAGAAACTAGTCTCATAACCAATGTGGAATTTCTAAATATCCATCAATACTTTCATTTCTTAAAATTTTTAATAATGCATTTGCTTGTGGTGAGGATAAAACAGGCTTGTCAAACTGATTATCTGTAGAAATACGTGGGCATGCCACTTGAATAAATGCATCAATTCCTTTTAGATTTCTTAATCTGTCATTTGTGATGTCTGTAAGTGCAAATAATTGAACTTCTTTTCCCTCTGCTTCTAACTCTTCTTTAATTTTTAATGCAAAAACCTTTGATAACTGACCTTCTTTCAGTCCCACTATTACTCCAAAACTTTTTGCTTCTGCTGCTTTATAGATTGCGAGAGTTGCTTTCTTTTTTAATTTCTGTGCAAAATCTGTAACTTCTCTTACTTCATTAAAGTAAGGATCTAAAACATATGTTGGTAAATTAGTAGATAACGCAATTCCTGATGCATGAAAATTACTTTGTCCTAGGAAAACATATGCATCAACTTCTTTTTTAAGATCAGTTGCAGGATAAAACTCACAACCAAAAACTTGTCCATCATTTAACTGCCCCTTACCTTTTCCAATCTTAACTGTAATTCCATTATCTGTTAAAATCTTTTCAACTTTATCTACTTGGTGTAAATGTTGACTATCTGTTACTAGTGAAATTATTTTTCCTTTCAACATATCTGCACATTTTTTTGCTACACTATCAAACTCTACATCATCATATGCATCAATTAGAATCAAGTTTTTTTCATATGTTTCAGTGTTTATTGTATGTCCAATATTGAATTGAATTTCTGCACCAAGAACTTTGGAGCCATTTGAGTTCAAATCACAAGTCCCCCATGTAGTATCAGCTAAAACATATGCAGGAATATTGAATTTTTTTGTTATATTTTTTGCAGTTTCTTGTACTTGTGGTAAAATTCCATCTGGACCATTTAATGAAACTGATGCAGGATTTTTTTCCCCAATTTCCTGAAAAATTCTCTTTTCATCTATAACTATCAATTTAGCTTGAAATGTTATTTTATTAATTTAAACCAACTGTATTTACAACAACTAAAAATGTCTGAATTATCTAAAGAAAACATGGTCAGAAAAACCGTTCTTAATATTGGATTTGATGATACTGATTCTCCAAAAGGAATGTGTACTACTTTCTTAGCATACAAGGTAGTTGATTTACTTAAAAAACAAAAAACAGAATTTCTTGACTTTCCAAGATTAATTCGATTTAATCCAAATATTCCATGGAAAACACGTGGAAATGGAGCAGTTTCTATTAAAATCAAGACTGGTAACCCATCAAAAATAAAAAATCAAATCAAAAGCCTTATCTCAAAATATTCTGATACAAAAAATGGTGCCAATCCTGGTTTAGTTTTTTTTGAAAGTGAATCTATTCCTTCTGAATTTACAAAATTTAGTGATTTAGCTTTATGGCAATTAATTAATAGGAATAATGCAAAAAAATTTGCTAAAAAAAACAATCTTGAGTATTTTTACAAAGGAAATGGACAAGGACTTGTTGGTGCAATCGGTGCTATAGGATATAATTTTCATGATCATACATTGGAGTTATTAAGTTATCGTAAAAAACAAAAATTTGGAAAAGAAAGAAAAATTTCAATAAATAGTGTGAAGGAAATGCAAGAAAAAACATATCCTGACACTTTCAATAGTTTTGACACAAAAAAAGGACGAGTTTTGATTACTCCTCATGGCCCAGATCCTGTTTTTTTTGGTGTCCGTGGTGAGAATGTTGATGCATTAGTTTCTGCTACTAGAATTCTAAAAAGTGAAGAAAAATTGGATGGTTATATGATATTCAAATCTAATCAAGGAACTGGTGATCATTTGAAGAATGAACTTACTTTTGAAACAATGAAACCATATGCTTCTGGAAAATTAATTGGTGTAGTGTCAAATTCCCCTAAAATTGTAAAGGGAGGCCATGTTTTTTTCAAAATTCTTTCAAATAATAACGAATTTTGGTGTGCAGTTTACAAACCAACAGGAATGTCTACTATAGCTTCAAACCTAATCAAGGGTGATAAAATATTGGTAGGTGGAGGAGTTAGAAAGGCATCAAAAAATTTCCCTCGAATAATTAATCTTGAATTTATTGATGTTATCTCTCTTGAAAAACAAACTAAAACATCAAACCCAATCTGCAAAAAGTGTAATAAAAAAATGAAATCTAAAGGTAAGGGACAAGGATTTCAATGTATTCGCTGTGGAAAAAAATCCTCAAAAAAAGTGACTGAAACAATTACTAGACAACTTAACAAACAATTGTATTTGCCAAAAATTTCTGCTCATAGACATCTTACACGTCCTCAACAAAGACATGGCATCACCAATAAATCAAATAATTTTAAAAATTCGCTATCTTGGTTTTGTGTTTATCAAAATAAGTAGCGGGGAGTAGATTTGAACTACTGAACTGCGGGTTATGAGCCCGCCGGGATGACCTGGCTTCCCCACCCCGCTGATTCAGAAATTAACACGAGCCGTATATACGCTTATTGAAATCTTGAAAGTAATTAATAGGATTTGAATAACTTGATTTTTCATGGATAAAAAAATCTCAATTGCAGTTGTTGTTGTTGCAGTTGTTTTTTCTGTATACACTTTAACACTCCCATCAGATCCTATTCCATTACCCGAACCTAATTCAAATTCTAAAAGTGATTCAGTAGTAATTTTAGCAGAAAATCTCGATAAACCTCGTTCAATTGCAGTATATGCTAATCGAATTTTTGTAACAGAAAAAGATGGATTCATTAGAGTTATAGACAATGATATACAGTTAGAGTCTCCTCTTGCTACTTTACGTACTGCTGATGTTTTTGATGGTGGTTTGTTAGGAATTGCACTACATCCAAATTTTGCAGAGAATCATTTCATCTATGTATTTTTGACTTATGAAGAAGATCAAACTTTATGGAATAAAATATTACGAATTACTGAATCTGAAAACAAATTACAAGATGCAGAAACAATTTTTGATAAAATACCTGGGTCTTCTTTTACAAATGGAGGATTTATCAAATTTGGACCTGATGAAAAATTGTATGTAGGCACTGGTGCTACTTCTGATTCATCACATTTACCGCAAGATCTTGATTCTTTATCTGGAAAAATTTTAAGAATTAATGATGATGGTTCTATTCCAGAAGATAACCCATTTACAGATTCTCCTGTTTACTCATTGGGTCATAGAAATCCTCAAGGAATGACTTGGGATGATGATGGAAACTTGTATGTTGCAGAATTTGGACCTGAAAAAAATGACGAAATAAATATAATTTTAGCCGGCAAGAATTATGGTTGGCCAGAACAAGAATGTTCAGGAGATGAAAATTTTGAAAATGCTGTTCTTTGTTATGATCCAAGTATAGAGCCTGGAGGAATTTTATTCTACACTGGTGACAAGTTTGATTTTGAATTTCCATTTATTATGGCTTCAATGAGGGCATCAAATGTGTATCAAGTAGATTTTGAAGAAGGACTGAGTTCTCAGAAATCTATTCTTAGTGGAATTGGGCGTGTTCGTGATGTGGTTCAAGGACCTGATGGATATCTTTATGTGATTACTTCTAATACTGATGGAAAAGGTTTTCCGACTGCTGATGATGATAAATTATTGAGGATATTAAAATAAAATGCCTGATTCATCAA
>JAEFCZ010000023.1 GCA_016125975.1 Candidatus Nitrosopumilus sp. | reverse complement strand
TGTTGGTTCAGGTTCCGGTGTTGGTTCAGGTTCCGGTGTTGGTTCAGGTTCCGGTGTTGGTTCAGGTTTATTTCTAGAGTCAAATTCTGATAAAATGTCTTCTGCGTCTTTTGATTTTCGATTCTCACTCAATTCTTTATTCCTTTAATAACAAAATTCTCTCGCTTTTATTTAATTTTTCAGGTCTTGCCCTTTGAGATAGTCATCAAATAATTTTTCTAGATCGTTATCATTGCCAATTTGCTTGATTTTTTCAACAAGATCTTTTTCCTCAATCTCATAACAGTTCATAACATCTTGAGAATCTTTGAAAACTAACATTGCTTTTTCCTTGAAAATACAATGGTAAAGTTTTTCCTTTTCCATTTTTTCAGGTTTTATTTTTACTCCATTTTCATCAACAGAGATAGGATAATCCATGAGAGTATTGAGTAAATTGAGTATTTAGATGAATACACAATATAGTAATAATCTAAAATACACATCACAATATTGGAAACAAGAATAGTTTTCCACATAGATTTTGATTATTTTTATGCCCAGTGTGAAGAGATAAGATCACCAGAATTAAAATCAAAACCAGTTTGTGTATGTGTATTTTCGGATAGAGGAGGGGATAGCGGGGCAATCGCAACAGCAAATTACACTGCAAGAAAGTATGGTGCAAAATCAGGAATACCAATAGTTTTTGCCAAAAAAAGATTAGAGGAAAGAAAAGATGCGGTATTTCTTCCTGTAGATTTTGATTACTATTCTGAAATGTCTGAAAAAGCAATGAAAATCATGGAAGAGTTTTCAGATATTTTTGAATATGTAGGAAGAGATGAAGCATATTTGGATGTCACAAAAAGAACCGAGGGGGATTTCAATAAGGCAAGTCATTTAGCTCAACAAATTAAAAATTCAATCAGAGAAAAGACAAAACTAAGTTGTTCAATTGGAATTTCACCAAACAAACTAATTTCAAAAATTGCATCTGATTTTCAAAAACCAGACGGATTAACAATAGTATCACCAGAAAAAATTGATGTGTTTTTAGAATCATTAAAAATAAGAGATATTCCGGGAATTGGAAAGAAAACAGAGCAAAGATTTACAGAAATGAAATTAGAAACAATTGGGGATTTGAAAAAACTTGATGTGTTTACTCTAAACAAAGAGTTTGGACGAAAGAGTGGAACTTACATCTACAATGCAGTTAGAGGAATTGATGATGAATCAGTAAAAGAAAGAGAACCTAGTATTCAACATGGAAAGATTATGACTTTGAAAAAAGATTCAAAAGATTACAAATTCCTTTTACAGAATTTATTAGAATTGTGTAAGGAAGTGCATGAAATAATTCAAAAAAAGAACCAAATGTTCAAATCAGTTGGAATAAGTTTTGTTCAATCAGATTTATCAAACAAATCAAAATCAAAAATGCTTAGAAATCCCACCACGAGTCTGGATGAATTAGAAAAAACAGCAGAACTACTACTAAAAGAAGTACTAGAAAATCAAACTAGCGCCATTAGACGGTTAGGAGTTAAGGTTTCTGAACTATCAGAGAATCAAGGGCAAAGAGACATTACGAGTTATTTTTAGATGAACCGTCTCGTTCTTCTTGTTTTTTCAATCGTCTAGATTCTATCAAAATGACTACCAAAATGAATGCAAATAACCACGGCAAGAACATTATTTCGCCTGCAATTTTGTGATATTCCTCCCAAGCCACAGGGTCAGTCGTTACTTTGAGCGCATACCAAGATAATGAGAATATACGAATCAGGTTTACAGTGATTGTTCCAATAATACCTAAAACAAAATACATGGATTTTCTTCCACGAGGAATATTCATCTTTAACATGAATGCCCCAATTACTAATGAGAAGATGATAATACTATGAACTCCTGCTGATGGCCAAAATACTTGAAGGGCCATAGAACCATGATCTCCACGTAAGAACATCACGTTGTCTCTTGCAACAGCTGTTCCAAGATCAAGTACTGTAATTACCCAAACATTTGCTTGAACAAAATATGGGACAATGTATTGTAAAGGACCCAGTGTATCATATGGGAAAAATGCATCAAGGGATAAAATAATTGCAGTGCCAGTTAGAAAGATAGGACCTGCAGGGGCAATTCTAATCCATCTCTTGCCAAAGAAAATTGTCAATGCAACAACAATGAAAATTGCCATAACAACAAAGTCCCACATCCATGTCCAAGAATAGATTAGTTGAACATCAAACTGTTCTGCAGATGCAATAATGTAATCTCTTAAACCATATTCCAAGGATATAAGATAAGCAATAGTTAGTAATGCAATAGGAACTACTGCAAGTAATCGTTTTTTTGAAATTACAATTCTTAGACCAATAAGTTCAGCAACTACAAAAACAAGTGCAAAAAGATATCCACCTCGTCCCTCATTCCAACTCCAAGCTACAGAATCAGGGTATGCGATCATTGAAAATAGAATTGGACTGGCAATTATCAAAATTCCAGCAATCAGATTCCAATTTTGCATTACGTTAAACTTGAAAAAGGCAAATAAATAGCTCGACTTTGAAAATTTTCTAAATTCATTTATTCATAATCAAATGGGAAAAAGACACTAATCTTCAGCATCTTCGATTTCATCAGCTTCTGGATCTCTCCTACTTGGCCTAATTGGAACATAAATGAATGTCACACAGATAATGTATCAGACTTTAAGATACATCCAAAGGTCGAAAACGTTTGCCTAAATGGTAATTTCTAATGAATCAAAATCAAGGATCAAATTTACATTCAGTTTTGAGAGATTTTACAGTTGTAAAGTAGGCAATCACTAGAACTCCTATAGCAATTATTCGGAGAGGGATTTCATAATTAGTCAAAAAGGCAGTTGCTGTTGCTCCAACGGAACCAAATGTAGAAATCACTGCAAACCCAATCGGACCACAACTACATGCTCCAGCAGCTGCACCAACAAAAGATCCAATAACACCACCACCCATCTTTTTGGTAGAACTTTTCAGTACATTAATTCTAAAAATATTCATCGGAAGAACTAATGCAGATAATGCTGAAAGGACCACAATTAACGCAAATCCCAATTCAGTACCAGTAGGAAGATGGCTTACAACATAAGGTTCTAAGAAAATATACTCAGATAATATCAACAATCCAATGAGCATCGGTATAAAGATTACAAAAGAAAGTATGATGTATTTTGGATTAGAAAAAACGAATTTGACGGTGTTTGCCATCTATATCATTGGGTCCAAAACTTGTTTGAAAACAGAAAATGGTTGTGCACCACCAATCTGTTGTTGTCCATCAGGACCTACAATAAAGAATCCAGGAGTTCCTCTTACACCATGGTCTCTTGCTTGTTGAGTATTGTATTGAACACGTTTAGAATATTTTCCAGAGTCAAGACAACTTTCAAACAATTCCATATCCAATCCCATTGAAAATGCAAAAGCCTTTAGTCTTTCAGTGTTAGCCCAACCACCATCAATTTTTGATTCTTGTGTATTGTATAACATATCATGATACTCCCAATACAGTCCTTGATCTTCAGCACAGTAAGTTGCTTGAGCTGCAGGACCTGAATCTCTTCCCAAGAATGCCATATCAACAAAAACCAAGTTAGCTTTTCCTGTATCAATGTAATCACGAGTTATAGCAGGTTTTGTGTTATGGAACCAATTGTAACATTGATGACATTGATAATCTCCAAACTCTACAATAGTTATTGGAGCAGAAGGATCACCTAAGATAGGAGAACCCATAGCAGTAGATATAGTTCCATGAGTTCTAGTCATGTCAAGATTAACAGTTTCAGCAGAAGTGGAAGACAAAGATGCTGCCACACCAGCAATAATTGCAATAACAATGACACCTATAATTACGCCTTTTTTGTTCATGTTCAAAAGAAATTAGATGAGTTAAAAAAACTTATTCCAAATTATGAGAAGATTTTCGTTTAAACAGATTAGTAAATTTTGCAATCGCAGTATCAATTGGGCAAACCTCACATTGAACACCTGAAGAATGACTATCAAGATGTTTTTCAAATCGCTCTCTAGATTCAAAGACAAGATCACATTTTTCACAATAAACTTTTGAGACATTATTTCTTGAGTGTTCATCCATAACAAATTATGGGAATTAGTGCTTATAAAGATCCTGTTGAAAATCAACATATGAGGAAAATTCTGGACAAATTTGTGACAGGATTTTTTGTAGTGATATTAGGAATTGCGTGGTATTGTAGTACAAAATTCTATGTAAAACCAGACAGACATTCAATAGTAGTCTATGATATTTTTGGTAAGGAAATAAAATTAGAAGGAGTTAGAGTAGATTTCAAAACGTACAATGTTGCACAGAGTTACATTTCAGAGTACAAAAAAAGATTTCCTCATTATAATTTTGCAATGGCAATAGAAATTCCAGAAATTAGAAAAAATACAATTCCAAGAATTTTTAAAAAGATTCAGAGATAATGAATTCTCATATGAGTTTCTAATTCAACTTGATATTGAGTTACAAATCCACAGTGAGAACATGAAAACATTTCTTGTTGTTTAGTAGGTTCTCTTTCAATTGTTTTTCCAGATACAGATGTAATACTTATCATGTTATGATTCCCAATTACAGCAAAATTCCTACCCTCACCAATTGAATCCAGAAATTCTTTGATTGCAGTAATTACAGTATTAGTATCAATTACTTCATCATCATCTAAAGTTGATAACGTGAATTGGTTGTTTTTGAGTGTAGGTATGGCTGCAACTTGATCTGAGACATAAACTACCAGTTCATGTTTGATGGATATCACATCCTTGCAGTCAATTGTAAGCATGAATAATTTGATTCAAATCAATATTTTAGTTTAACAATTGTCGAAAATGATTATTATGGTTCAATATTGTGGTTTTTGTAGATGAGCGATTCAGAAACTTTTGGAGTAGAGAAGGGTCACGGGGAAGAAGTAGTTGCATGGTTAAATGAATATGCAAAGTCTCAAAAAACAAAACTCGAAGCAAGATTATACGGATATTCAGTATCTACAAAGAATTTCGGAGATTTTGAGATGTTCTCATGGATTGGAGATGTTCAGGTTGCTAGAAAAATGATAATTAAAGCAAGTAAAAGATTCAAAGTGAAAGTTATCGAAGGAGGATACAAACCAAAAGACAAAGTATTCAGCATGAAAAAGTTTGATTTTGCTAAAGTCAAAAAAGGTGACAAAACAGTAGGACAACTAAAATTTGCAGCACCAAGATTTGGAAGTAGCCATTGGGAAATTGAAGATGAGGAGCGTCACTAGAGTATGAAAAAAATAGGAATTGTAGGATTAGGGATGTTAGGAAATGCAGTTGCATTGCATTTGTTGGATTCAGGATTTGAAGTTACAGTATTCAATAGAAACAAAGACAAAACTATTCAAGCAAAAAAGAAAGGTGCAACAGTTACTGATTCACCTAAAGAAGTTGCGCAAAAATCAGATTTAGTAATTATAGTTGTAAAAGATGCAGATGCAGTGAAACAAGCATCATTTGGAGAAAATGGAATTGTTAAAGGAGAAAATAAAGGATTAATTGTTGCAGATATGAGTACCATAGACCCTTCAGAATCAAAAAATATCTCAGAAAAATTTCTAGAACATAACATAAACAAATTAGACATACCAGTGATGGGAGGTCCCAACGTAGCAATTACAGGAGATTTAGTCATGATGGCATCAGGGGACAAAGATAGTTTTGAGAAATGCAAGAGTGTGTTTGAAAAAATTGCAAACAAGGTCTTTTTCTTAGGAGAAAAAGGAGTTGCACATTCTATCAAATTGGCTATGAATCTACAAATCACCATGCTTGCACTTGCATTATCAGAAGGAATCACACTCGTTAAAAAAGCTGAAGTAGATCCCAAGATTTTTCTTGAAATTCTAAACTCTACTTATTTCAAAACAGGGATGAGTGAAAACAAAGCATTCAAAATGATAGATGGAAAATATGAACCAACATTTACACTTGCAAACCTCAAAAAAGATATTTCTACAATTACTAATGCCGCAAAATCATTAGGAGTTGAGTTACCGATGATAAATAAAGCTGAAGAAGTTTATGAAAATGCAGTAAATGAAGGATTAGGCGAAATCGACTACACAGGGATTATTGAATATATTAAAAGAATTAACGAATCCAAATAATCACGAACGAAATTTAACAAAAATTCTATAAGCAATTAGGATTATACCAAATTATGAAATTAAATGATAAAGTTGCAATCGTTACAGGCGCATCAAGTGATATTGGCAAGGGCATTGCTAAGAAATTTGTTGAAGAGGGAGCAAAAGTTGTCCTTGTTGCTAGAAATTTAGAAGGATTAGAAAAAGCAAGAAAAGAGATTGGAAATGAAGATTCCACAGTACCTATGACGTGTGACTTAACAGATGAATCTCAAGCATTACAAGTTGTAAATCAAATCATGGATACATATGGAAAAATAGACATTCTTGTAAACAATGCAGGAGCAATTAATGATCCAATACATTTTCATGAAATGCAAGATTCAGAAATCAAAAAACTCATTGATGTAAACTTGTTAGGTGTTTTTCACATGACAAAAGCTGTTTTAGGAAAAATGTCAGATGTCAAAAGCGGTTCAATTGTAAATATTGGTTCTATCTCAAGTGAGAGAGCAATTCCACGAGTACACTTGGCAGTTTACTCTGCAACAAAAGCAGCGATTCCGATGTTTACAAAATCAATTGCAGTAGAATATGCAAGAAGAAATATCAGGTGTAATTGTGTGAATCCTGGAATAATTAATTCAGGCTCGATAAAGCCATATCTTGATGACCCTCAAGCAAGAAAAGTACTAGAAGAAAGATTACCACTTGCAAGAGTTGGTGAACCAGAAGACGTTGCAAATGCAGTGGCATACTTGGCTTCAGATGAAGCAAGTTGGGTTACTGGAACAATTCTAAATGTTGATGGTGGAAAAACAGCATCAGAAGGATAAGCCTTTCTCAAGCAAAGTTTTTGCCAAAAGTTGAGAGACTCTAATGGGTTCAGGAATAGAACCATGCAATGTTAAATCATTGAGAAGATGAGTTACATCACTTAATGTACATCCTTCTTTTCTAACATAAACATCATGAGATGTATCAAGTGTAATTTTTTCTCGTTTGCCTAATTTTCCATATTCATTTAGTTTTGATTCAAAAGAGTTTGGAAAGTGGTGTTTTAGAGAATCTTCAATTCCAGATGAATCATGATACGAAACTCCGATAATTGGAATTTGTAATGTATCACAGATTTTTTTGATATCAATTATGTTATACATTGAAACAATTAATCCAGAAATCAAGACATAACTAATATCAGGTCTTTGTAGATCACCATACATATTCAATATTGTATCAGTGGCATCGTTTCCTTCCAAAGTTGCACGGCCAAAAACAAATCCATCTATAACAAAATCTCTGCGCATTACAACCCCAGAGAAGACAGATTTTGTAGAATTTTGTTTAAAACTTTCAGCAATTGCTAATCCACGTAAGCCTTTTTTTTCAAGATGAAGAGATCTCATGATTCTTTTTCCTTACATATGCACGATAACTTAATCCAGTGACAAGCATTATGATTCCAGTAACAGCAAACCACATTACAAAAGATGAGATTTCAGATTCATCCATGAAAAATAAGAGATTTTTAAACATCTAAAGTTTCGGATCAGCACTCACAGAATCTGAAACATCTAAATAGATTTGATATTGTCTAAAATTATGCCTGAATTTACATGTCCAGAATGTGGAAAACGACTATTTCATGAGAATGAAACTACTCTAAAAATAGAAGAGACAATTCATTCAAAGTTCTGCAGAAAGGAAGAAGGTGAAACTCACAGTTACATGCATAGAGATCCAGCACATATGAGCACATTTGATTCAGAAAGAGAAAATGATTCAAACGGTGTGCCTGTATTAAAAAAATAATTTCAGATTACTCAAAATTATATCCTAGATGTTATTGATTCAAACCAATTGTCAGACACTTATGATTTAGTAGTTGTAGGAGGAGGTCCTGCAGGATCATCAGCTGCTCATGCAGCTTCAGAGAGCGGATTGAAAGTTGCAATGATTGAAAAAGAGGAATCAATTGCAGAGTCAGTTCGGACCAGCGGTGTTACGTGGATTAAAAACATCAAAGAGTTTGGGATTCCAGATGACTGTTATAATCCAGTAAAGAATTTTGTATTTTATTCGCCAAACAACAAAGTCAGTATTGGAGATAAAGTTGCACGTTCAGCAGTACTAGATGTAAGAAAGACGTATCGATGGTTAGCATCTCAAGCAGAAGAAAAAGGCACCAAAGTTTTTGTTAATACTACTGTAAAAGATGCAATCAAAGATGAATCAGGAAAAATAATTGGAGTGAAAGCAATTCAAGGTGAAAAGGAAATTGAATTTTTTGGTAAAATAATCATTGATGCTAGTGGTTTTCAATCAACAGTTGCAAAATCAATGGGATTTGTAAAGCAATGGGAAAGGTTCGGAGCAGGTGCAGAATATGAAGCAAAAGTAGAACACGTTCAAGCAGATACATGGTGGTTAATGGTTGGAGAAAAATATTCACCGGCAGGATATGCATGGATTTTTCCATTAGGAGATAATATTGCAAGAATTGGTGTAGGTATAGGAAAACCAGATTCTTCAGTAGATCCAACTGCTAGACTAAAAAAACTCATTGAAAACAAAGAAGGTCCAATTGCAGATTTGGGTAAGATTGAACCAATAGAATTTCATTATGGATTAATTCCAAATGATGGGCTTGCAAGAAAAACAGTATATGATAATTTGATTTTGGTGGGAGATTCTGCAGGTCAAGCAAACCCATTGGTTTTGGAAGGGATTCGTTATGCAATAAAATTTGGGAGAATAGCAGGGGAGGTTGCATCAAAGGCAATCAAAGCAAATGACACATCAGAGAAGAAACTATCAGAGTATGAAGAGAATTGGAAAAAAGCAATAGAGTCTAAAATAAAATCTGCAGGAAAGGTACAAGACAGATGGATTGGTCTAACTGATGAGGATTGGGACAAAGAGTTAGACATCATCAGTGAGTTAAAGCCTGAAGAATTCTTAGACTTTATCAAAGCAGATTTTGGATTATCTAACATGTTAAAACTTGCAACTAGTCATCCAAAATTAGCAGTAAGGCAATTGTTTAATTTAGTAAAAGGAAAGACATGATCAACGGACATTAAAAAAGTCAGTGACAGTTACGTCGTGATATTGCAATTGTGCAACATACACACCAGAATCAAAGGGTTTGGATAACATTTCTGAAAACAATCCCGAAGAATTATCTTTTAGGGCAATAGATTCTACTAAATCACCGCGTTGATTAAAAATATCAACAAACAAGTCTTCTCTAAAGGCAATAGTTTTTTGAACAGCACCTGAAATCACCAATTTATCATTTTCATATTGGGTTTCAACTACAGCAGCACGAGATCTAACTGGAAGGTATCTCTCAATTAGATTTTTGAGGTCATCAAGTTTATCATTAACATTTTTTGTGTCTTTTTCTACAAGATTAGCCTTGATTTGATTTATCACAGAGGCAAATCTAGGATTATCATCTAGTCTTTCACCTCCAAATGTTTCTCCAAATGATTGTAATTCTTCGAATTCACGAGCAAGTTCAACTAGATTCAAATCAGATGTGCTATAATCATAACCAAAGTCTTCTTCAATGTGAACTATTTGAGTAGCTTTGAAATTCTTATACTGTAACATTACAACATACAATCCTGGATCTGCAGGAGCTACCCATTGAGTAAAGAAATTTCCTTGTTTGGTGTCAGTAAACTCTAGATTACTATGAGTACTTCCATCCATATTATACACAGTAACATACAGATTTTCTCGTCTATCAAAAACAGATTTTTCAGTAGCACCTTGAATTATCCAAATGTCTTTTTCAGAATCATACGATATTTCATAGATTATGCTATCGCTTTTAAGGGCCAAATGTTCACTAAGATAATCACCAATTTCCAAAATCTTTAATTCAGCATCAACAAAGTTTGCAATCTCTATTGATTCATATGCTTCATTTTTCATTTCATTATATTCATCAACATGTTTGGAAAACTCATTATTGTAAAAAGTAGATACTGCATTTGAGAAAGTATCTAGTTTCTTTCTGAGTTCAATTCGTTTTATTTCATCAACAGTATAACCTACATCAGAACCATAAGGATCATCAACATATGCTTGGGATACAAGAGTCCATTCATCAAATAAATCACGGACAAGTTCATCAGCTTGTTCAAGATCATTTTTAATTACCAAGTCTCTGACAGCATCAATTTTTTCATTAAATGTCTCAGTAAATTCTATGTAATTTGGCAAAAATCGGTTCTTAGTCAGGCTCAATTCAACTAAATTTTCAATTGATTTTGCACGTTGTAAGATATCACTTGCACGTATCTTGAATGCGTCTTTGTCATAAGAATCCAAATCGTTTTGAATTTTTGGTGCTGTTTCACTTGTCCAAGTTAACAAAACCTCAATTCGGTCAATTCTACTAATAGAAGGATTTCCAGATTCCATTTGTTTTGCAGTTTTAATAATTTTTAATGCATTATCAATAAGAAACAGATTTTGATAATCTGCTTGAAGCTCTGCTTTTTCTTTCATTGCCTTGTATTCAAATTCTAAGACCACGAGTGGATTTCGTTTTTCCCTAAGATCAGTCATAGTAGTATCAAAATCTGTAACAATTACCAAGATTTCTTCAGAGGATTGTGCACTTTGGACTTTATCTAAAAGGGATTGCCATTCAGACACCATAACAGAATCTATATCAGTTGTTTTCAAAATCTCAACACTCTTACTAATTCTAGAGGAAATCTCAATTATCTGAACCATTTGATTAATCTCGGATTCAGATTCAAGAATATTTTCAACTGAAGATGCAAGAGATAGATCAGATTCCAAAGCATCCCAATCAGATTTTATCAAATCTACAAGTTCGTCATTTTCTTCAGAGTCAGAAGAGACAAACCTTTCAACCCCAGCCAATTCTCTTAAAAGAATGGCTGCCTGATGTAGTTCAGATACTCTAGTGTGAGATTCAAGTAATTCTACAACAGAGCCTTTTTCTTCAAATGACGGTTTTAGACGATCCCAATCATTGTTGATTAGTCTATACAAATCGCTTTGTTTACGTGATACAATATCCAAATAGCGAGATTTAGACAAAATATCAACTAAATCAGTTAATTCATCTGAATAAAGTGGTGCAGTTCCTCTAGCAAAAATAAATCCAATTTCTTCTTTTACTGCTTTGCTCATTATAGTGTCAGATTTTTTCATCAAGTTAAGCAGAGTTTCTTCTAGTTCATCAAATGATGGGGTTCTTTGAGTAACAGTTTTTTCAGGATTTACATTTCGAATATCTACAGAAGCATCACTTAGTAGATCAATTGCTTTTGTTTTGTCATCAATGTCATAATAAAATATTGCTGCAAAAATAGTTTTGTCAATGGATTTTGCAATTTCAAAAGATACTTCATCATCATCTAGTAATTGTTGAACAGAATCTAGCATTGAAGATACTGCAGGTCTAATTAATGGATTAATTTCAAAGAGTAATTCATCAACAAAAAATTCATCCCACAATTCAACATAAACTGATTCAAGTTCTGACAGACTAGTAGATGTTTGGTTGGATATTGGAGAAGGAATGTCAAATGTTTCACTAATCAAGGTGGCATGATTAAAAACCAAATCTTGAGCCAAGAATATCATCTCAGAATCATCAGGTTCAACATATCTGTCTGAAGATACAGAAAATGTGGCAGATTTTGTGTAATCACCATAAAATAATTTAATTTCATATTTTCCATCCAATCCACATATTCGTCCTTCAAGTGGAATTACATCTGTGATAAAGACGCCGTTTTGTAATGGTACTAGTTGTTGAATTTGACACAAATCGCCTTGAGGATTTATGATTTGCATTATCAAAAACAAATCATCAGAGATATTAGCAATCTGGCCATAGATGAATAATGGTTCACCATAATCATAATTGCCGAATGTATCAAGAATGGTGATACGGTCAGGGCTCTGAGCTGATGCATATACAGGCATCAAAAGAAGTACAAACAGGCTTAAAACAATAGGAATTCGTCTCACAAGGATCAAAGCTGAGGCTCATTATACTTAAAACTTGAGCAGCTATGATTAGTGAAAATGTTTCCATATAATCAAGCCATGACAACTACCCGAGGGTAGTTGCCTGACTTGATAAAGGGCACAGCATGGATCTGGTCTGTCTCCATAGACATACAAATTGAATGGAATTGCTCAGTAGTGCATAAAGCAGTCTTGACAAATCATGCTCGTGGGTTTCATACAATAAGCGCACTTTGATGCTCAGATAATTTTCCTCCACAGTTTCTACATGATTCATCAGGCATTTCTATTCAAAAATTATTTGGAAAAATTGAATATAAGCAGCACGTAGAAATTATTCATATCAATGATCAGTAAGACGAAGATTATAATGTAAATTAAAAAGATAAAATTCATGGACGGTGTTCGAAAAACATTTGATGAATGGGCTCAAAATGGTAGAGCTGAATTAATGGAAGTAGAGCATGGAAAAAATGTATCAAAATTTTTAGAATCAATATCATTTGATGAATCCTTTAGTTTTCTTGATGTGGGATGTGGTAATGGTTGGGTCATAAGAAAGATTGGAAAAGAGAAGAATTGCAAAAAAGCAATAGGCATTGATAAAAGCAAAAAAATGATTATTCAAGCAAAAAAGAAAACAGGTAGTAAAAAAGAAGAATTCATTCATACAGATATTGAATCATGGAAATACAAAGGAAAGTTTGACTATATTTTTTCTATGGAGGCACTTTATTATTCAGATTCCATAGAAAACGCATTAAAGAAAATCTACAAGTTGTTAAATTCTGGAGGACAGTTTTTTTGTGGAACTGATTTTTACACAGATAACAAAGCAACTGCACGATGGGCAGACATTATGAAAATTCAGATGCATTTGCATTCAAAAAGAGAATGGAAGAAATTTTTTCAAAATGCAGGATTTCAAGTAAAAACTAAACACATCAAAGATTTGAAGAGCAGAAAAAAATGGAAGCGAGAATTTGGAACTTTGTTCATTATAGGCACAAAAGTCTAAGGTAATATTCAAATTCAATTAAACAGAAACTACAATTATGTGAGCTGGAGCACGACACGCTGCTACGGCAGAGGAAACTCCTCCCTCCATACAGGATATGTGATCTGGAGATAGATAATCAGAGATGATTGGCAACGGAGCAGAAAAAAATCCAATATGGCGCACTATGATGGCGAAAACCTGAGGTTTCCATAAAAGGAATGAAAAAAGCCGACCCACATGGAGCAAAGCCAAACAGAACTTTAAGTTCCTGTACTAAGTTCAGGTAGGCTGCAAAGCGAAATATCGTGAAAACAGAAGGAGGGTTACTCCCAGCACACATAATTTTATTTGAAACTAAATGCCACTTTTCATAATGTCGCTATCAAGAAATTTAATTTTCTGAATAGCAGTTTTTACTTCATCAGGAGTCATAGATTTTTCCAAAGTAAGATAAATTGTAATTTTAGGCAAGTATAGAATTGCTTGTTGCATTTTTTCTCGAATTATATGAACATAATCAGTTTTTCCATAGGCTTCATCCAAATGTTCTCTTGCATGGCGTCTCACATCAAGTTGACGGTAAAATGAGATTCTATCTGCATCAGGTTCCATTGGAGCAGATGCAGATGCCGATTGATCAAGTAAAACATTTCCTTCTAAATCAATTAAACCTAAATGAACAATTTGTGAATCAGCGTTAAAGATCTCTTTTGCTAACAATTCAAATTCCACCAAAGTCACTCAATTTTATCTGAAAAGAATTTTATAAAAACTTGATGGATTTAGGTAGTACACATTTTTAATTTTTAATTTCATAATATTCAACTGGATGAGAAAACTGTCTGTTGTAATCTACTTCTCTCCAGAATTTTTCTTCATCAATTTTTTTTCCTTCAGAAACCCAAACATTTAGAATTTTTTGCATATACATTTGCGTAGTATCATCAATCTCAGGACGAGTACCAGTTTCTTTTTCTATTCTGTCCCTTTCTTCTTTGAATGTTTTGAGTAAGCCTTTGAGAGTTTTACCATTAATTTGAGCTGCCTTTTTTGCTTTGGCAATTTTTAGTTCTTTTTTAAAATTTGATAAAAAGCCCATAGTAAAAACTAGAAAGATTTTCTAAAAATCTAACTCATAGAGTTGACTTGTTCTTTACAAATGTCTGCGTTACAACCACATGTTGCATCACATAAACACACACCTTGCATTTCACAATCACATTCAGAACCCATGTCAGCAGACGCTGCACATCCACATGCTGCTTCTTCTTGTGCAGGAGATGCTGCTTGTGGAGGAGGACTTTGTTGTGATGGTTCATCATAAACACTACGTGTTTGTTGATAACTAGTGTCATCTTTGAGTTGTGCTTCACCTCTGTTGGTTTGATAACCACCAGATGATGAACTAGTTTGATAGCCTTGGAGTCTGTCAGGAGAAATTCCTTGTTGACCGGCTTTCTCATTCTTTAAAGCACGATTACTAAACATGAAGAATGCACCACCTGCAATACCTGCAATTGCTGCCATTCCATAAATGATCATTACAGGGAAATCACCTGTAGATGTAGTTGCATAATCTTCAGGAGGAGTTGGAGTTACACCTGCAATCTCAACACCATCGAAAATATCTAAAGCACCAAATCCAATTGCATACAAGTTTCCTTGGTCGGATGATTGTACACTTCTAATAACATATAGTTGGTCGGCCATAACTTCGGCTTCAAAGACACGTTCTACTTGTCTTCCTTCTCTAATACTACTTTCACCCATAGTCCAACTTGAAACAACATATCCAGAAATTTCATCACTTAGACCAAAGGTTCCAGCATCTACATTGATACCAGTTGGATCAAATAAGAAGTGCCAGTTTGTTAGTGGTTGTTCTAAGATAAAGTTAGCATCAATTAGATTTCTGTGTAAAACATCTTCAGCTTCAGTTCCTACAAGGAATTTTGCTGCTTCAGGTTCTTCTTCAAGTAAAATGTTAATTGGGAAATTAAGTTCATGGCCATCAATTACAACTGGTTCAGTTGCAGTCATTCCTCTCCAACCTAAATCAACTAGGGTTTTTTGAGAGTCTTGTGTAATTACATAATTTGAAAGAGTTCCTTCAAGGATCACTCTATAATCAACAGAAGTGTTGATGTTTCTTGCTTTAAGGTGAATATCATAAGATACAGTCAAGTCAGAGATATGAGCTTGGCTTCCATCGGATTGAATTTTATTATTAAGTTGGTTCATTAAATTTTGGACACCAGGATCTGATGAATCAGCAACTCCTTCAATAGTCCATTCTTGACCTCTCAAAACATCAAAGAGATCACCGCCATTTGGATATTCGATGAATACTGTTTTTTGGTAATTCATCTTAAATGGAGAAGACTCATTATTTGGGTTAATTCTTGCGTCCATTTGGGCTGCAAAAACAGAACCAGTTGAACCTACTACGATAAGACCAGCAAGTAAAATGGTTAAAACTGCTACCCTAGACACGATCTACAGAAAAAATATTTGCAGTAATAAACTTATCCAACACATAGATCGCCATTTTTTGAAAAAGTAATATGGAGTAAAGACTGCAGACTTTGCAGTTTTAGGAGAAAATGGCATGATTACAGTTTTAGCAGGAGGGACAGGTTCAGTCAAACTAGTCAGAGGATTAGTTTCACAAGAATCCAAAGTTAATGTTGTAAGTAATGTAGGAGATAACTATTGGTTATATGGATTGTATGTATGTCCAGACATAGATACGATCATCTATGGATTAGCAGATTTACTTGATCAAGACAGAGGTTGGGGAATCAAGAAAGACACATTCAACTTTTTGCGCCAGATGGAAGTATTTGGGGAAGAGACATGGTTTAGAGTTGGAGACAGAGATGCTGCAACACATCTAATCAGAACAAATATGTTAAAAAACGGAAAAAATCTTAGCGATATTACAAAATGGATGTGTGAGAAATTTGCAGTTAGTGCAAACATCATTCCAGTGACAGATAACAGTATTGAAACAAGAATCATCACAGACAAAGGAGAATTACATTTACAAGAATATTGGGTAAAGCACAGAGGTAAAGATCCAGTTGAAGGAATTCAATATATCGGAGCAGATAAAGCTCGTCCAAACCCTGAAGCAGTTAATGCAATTCATGATGCAGATATAGTAATTTTAGCTCCAGGAAATCCATTGACATCAATTGGTCCAATGCTTCAGATTAAAGGAATCAGAAAAGAATTATCAAAAATCAAGAAAAAAGTAGTCGCAATAAGCCCATTAATTGGAGACAATGCAATTAGCGGTCCGGCTGCAAAATATATGCAGGCTGCAGGCATAGAATCAAATGCTTATGGATTAGCAAAGATGTATTCAGATGTATGTTCTAACATAATTGTAGATACTAAAGATAGAATGTTAGTAAAGAAAATTCAAAGTTTAGACATGAAAGTTTTTGAAACTAAAATCACTATGAAAAACAAATTAGCTGAAGATGCATTAGCAAATTTCATCCTAAAACAAGTACACGTATAATTTGAAAATAGCTGCAATAATTCCTGTAAAGACTTTCTCTAATGCAAAAACACGTTTAGAGTTACCTCCACAAAAAATAGAAGACTTGTGTAAAGTTATGCTAGAAGAAATACTGCAAACAGTTTCAATTTCACCACAAATTGGCAAAGTAATCATGGTAACAAAAGAAAAAAAGGCAATTGAGATTGGTGAGAAATTCAACACCCATACAATAATTGATGAAAAAGAAGAAAGTGTCAATGGAGCAGTGGCACTGGCAGACAAGTATCTATTAGAAAATAATTTTGATGCATCAATTGTTTTTCCACAAGATATACCATACATCAAAACTCAAGATATTGATTTTATGTTAAATTACAAAACACATCCCAATTTTGCAATAATTGTTCCATCAAGAAGATTTGATGGTACAAATGCGCTAGTTAGAATGCCAATTGATTTGATGGAGACACATTATGATGAAGACAGTTACAAAATTCACATGAACACTGCAAAAGAGCACACGCTAAATGTTGCCATGGTATTTGTAAAAAGAATCATGTGGGATGTAGATAATGCTGAAGATTTGAAATTCCTCTTAGAGCAAAAAGAAAAGCCATACATTGCAGAAAAAATTAAACAAATTTTAGAAACAACGTAAAAAAAAATCAAAAAAACGCTCAAAAAGTACCATTTTTTAGGTACGATCACCAACAGACTTATAAGTAATGATTTAGAAAATCTTAAATATTATCATAAAAGGTTTTGGGAGATATAAAAAATGGTTAAAACAGTAAATCCAAAGGACAGATGTCCAAGATGTGGAAAGGGTACACTAGTAACTGATGCAAATACTGGTGAGAATTTTTGTGGAAAATGTGGATTTGTAATTACAGATAAAGTTGAAGAGTCAGGTCCTGAATGGAGATCATTTTCAAATGAAGGAGAAAACAAAAGCAGAGCAGGAGTTCCAACATCACTTGCAATGCATGACATGGGATTAGCAACTGTAATCAATCCTCAAAACAGAGATGCTACTGGAAAACCACTAACAGCTTCAATGAAAAGCACAATTGAGAGATTAAGAACTTGGGACAGTAGAAGTCAGGTTCACGAACCAGTAGATAGAAACTTTAGACAAGCATTTAGTGAACTTGATAGACTAAAAGATAAACTTGCAGTAGGAGATGCAGTAATTGAAAAAGCAGCTTACATTTACAGAAAGGCATTAGAAAAAGGACTAGTTAGAGGACGTTCCATTTCAGCTTTGATTGCATCAGCACTTTATGCTGCATGTCGTGATACTGAAACACCAAGAACACTAAAAGATATTGGGCAAGCAAGTAACATCAAAAGGAAAGACATTGCAAGATGTTACAGATTACTATTAAGAGAACTAAATTTGAAGATGCCAGTAGTTGATCCAATCAAATGTATCTCAAGAATTGCAAGCAAAGCTGGTCTATCAGAGAAAACAAAAAGAAAGGCAACTAAAATTTTACAAACAGCCGAAGAAAATAAAATTTCAGCAGGAAAAGACCCAATGGGATTAGCAGCTGCTGCACTTTATGTGGCATGTGTAACAAATGGTGAAAATAAAACCCAAAGAGATGTGGCAGAAGCTGCAGGAGTCACAGAAGTAACAATCAGAAATAGGTACAAAGGTTTGAAAGTTGCCTTAAACCTCTAGAGTAGATTCTTTTTTGAAATAATATCTATGCAGAATTAACATGGCTATAGAAAATACACCTGTAACTAAAAGCAATAATTCCAAAGTAGACATTAATGAATGTGAAAAAGCACTCTCAATAGAGATTGAATTAATCTGAGACAGAAAAGTAGCATAAGAGAAGATGAAATAGTTGGTAGCCCAATGAATCAATAAAGATACAACAAATCCAAATTTAAGATAGACCCATCCCAAAATAATCCCACCAGCAGTTGCTTGGGCAAATTTTCCTTCACTCCAAGATTCAGCAAATGCAATGTGAGCAAATCCAAACAAAACACCAACAAAAACAACCAAGAAAATTGCTTTTTTAGAATCATGAATGTCAAGATTTCTAGGAGACCACAAACATCTCAGGAAATATTTTACAGAAGACCTACGAGAATAAAGTGCAAACAGAGGAATTCCAATAAGAATCAAACGAAATCCAAATTCTTCTACGATAGGAGCAAGTGAGACATAGAAAAATTGAATCAAATCATTATCGTCAAGGGGAGGAACTGTAACAATGCCAAACTGCTCTTGAACAAAATTAATCAATGCGGAAACTAAGACCAATATCGAAAACCATTTTGTAATACCAATCATATAATTTGAAGTAGAGTCATATTTTCCAAAAGATATGATAGATGTAAACGATTTTAGAAAATCAGTCTTAGGACCTAAAAGTGCAATTACAAACAACACTACATAAAAAATCCAAAAAACTACAAAGACATCACCAATACTAATATCAGAAAAAGTTTGATGTACAGAAGTTCCTTCAAATAAGCTCAAATGAGTTACAGGAAAATCATAATTGATATCATTACCAATATCACTTTCAAATATAACAAATACACCTATAGGAAAAGATACAAGAAGTAATCCAAAAATTATAGACAACAGTGCAGTAAAAGGAATTCCAACTGCTTGGAGTAATTTGTTTGGAGTTTGCAATTTGTTTTAATGTAGTTCTATAGTTTCTTCAGCAAACCCTAGACCGGCCAGGGTATCTTTTATGGTGTCACGATGATCACCTTGTAAGAAAATATATCCTTCTTTAGCAGTTCCGCCACATGCATACTTGCTTTTGAGCTCTTTTGCAACTGTCTCTAAATTATTTAGTTTAGGATCCAAGCCTTCAATCATAGTACCTTTTTTCTTAAATCGTCTGGTTTCTAATCGAATTATAATTTTGGTGCTATCTTTGGCAAGTTCACCACATGCACACAAGTCTTCTGGAAGACCACAAGTATTACAAATTACTGCCATTCGTTCGAAATAAATTCAATTATACGCACTATTAAGCCTTGTTTGAATAATAATTTAGTTAAAAATAATTGGATTTTTTAGACAGGGGATTTGAGAAATGGTATGAGTAATGATCTAACAAAAAAGGCAGCAGAGATGTTGCTACAAGGAGCTACTCTACTTAGTGAACCATGTCCATATTGTAAAGGGGTAAGAGTGATGAAAGAAGGTCAAGCATTATGTGTTAGTTGTGGTCGTCAACCTGAGAAAAAAGAAATTTCAAAGGAAATAGATCCAAAAGATAGCAAAATATCTATCAAAAAGACTCTAGAGCAAAAGTTGGATATATTAACAAAAGAATTAGAATCAGAAAAGGATCATGAAAAGCAACAAAAAATACTAAAATCAATTAATTCATTATTAGAAGCAATTGAGAAATTGAGCTAATTTAGAGAAATTATTTCATTATTAATCAGATACTTCATTGCATCAACAAATGTTCCATCATCAATTAAATCATCAGCCCACCATCCAGCATTGTTCTTGACCCAGCCAGGAATCTCAATGACATCTTCTTCTACTTTGAATTTCAATTCTTGCTGTTCTGTAACTGTCATGGAAACGTTTTCGTCTCTTGGAATGTCAATTATTCCTTCTTGGATTAGAAACTCTATTCCGTTAACAAAGGTCTCATCATCTAATTCATCTGCACTCACCATCCGGCACTGCTCTTAACCCAGACTGGAATACTTACTGTATCATTTAGATTAATTGTGTTATCAGCAGTTTTTGCAATTAACTCTTCTACAGTTTCTCCATCAAAGTTTGGTGGAGTCACTTCATCACCAATTACCTTGATTACATTATTCAATATTACATCCCTAGAGTTCTTTTGAGCATCCCAAATCCTCAGATAAATGTCACTTGTCGGCATTGCTTTTGCAAAAGTCAAATCCAATTCCACTACTGCCTCAAAGTTTGTGTTAGAATCATCATATAGCATGTCAAATGTTACATCAGAGAACAATCCATTTGGATCTTGTATGATGAGTTCCTCATTTTTGTCATAGATGATTCTAGTATCACTGTCATCATACTCTCTTGACTTTTCAGTTAGGTTAGTTAGGAATTCAAAGTGCTCGACATTCTTGCCACCTGAATTCTCAAATAATGTGAATGTGAAAGATATTTTCTCTCCGGTGTCTATTGTGTGTAGTTTTATGTCATTTTCAAATGCTGGCAAGTCATATGACTTTCCATCAATTACTAATGGAATCTTGTCTGAGTCCTCAAAGTATTTTCCTGTAAACATTGGTGCAAATGCGCTTCCGCCACCTGAACCACCTCCAGCTAGTGTGTTAACAACCAAGACAGTCACAGTTGCAGTATTACTTTGGGATTCAGCATCAGTAAAGGCATAGTCAAATGAATCTATTCCAATAAATCCAACATTAGGAGTGTACTTGAGTGAAATAGAGTTGGAAGAGACTTCAATAATTTCAGTTATTGCACCGTTACTTGGTAATGAGACAAGATTCAATCCCAATACATCGCCGTCAATGTCACTGCCAGTTAGTAAAATTTCAACGCCAGCATTCAAATCAGTTGCAACAGTAGAATCGCCAGCTACTGGGACATCATTAATTGGTTGTACGTTGATGGTAACACTCGTTTCACTGCCTACTAAAAAGCCATCATTTGGAATGTATGTGAACGTGTCAGTTCCAAAGAAATCATCATCTGGATCATATTCAAAAGTACCATCAGGGTTCAACAATAAAATTCCATTAACAGTATCAGATACGAGATCTGCAGAAGCAATTATTGGATTATTAGGGTCTATATCATTTCCAAGCACGCCACTTGCATAATCAGATACAGTTAGAATATTGTCCTCATCAATAGTGTAAACGTCAGATACACCTACAGGTGGAGCGTTAACAATTGTAACTGTCTGTTGTGCTGTTGCAATCAATCCATTAGCGTCAGTTGCAGTCCAGGTGATTGTAGT
>JAEFCZ010000044.1 GCA_016125975.1 Candidatus Nitrosopumilus sp. | reverse complement strand
GAAGATGGTGTATGTGTTTTAGATGAAAGATGTGGTGAAGGAACAATTCTAGAAGATGGTGTATGTGTTGTTGAACTTCAAACATCTGCCCCAAAAGAGACTTCTTTCAAAGGACTAGGTAAAGAATTAGGTTATGGGGTAATTGCTGCATTTGTTGTAACTGGAGCTGTTGCAATTATCTTGGCATTAATGTCAAAAGCCAGTAAAAGTAGAGATTAATCACAAGTCAAATCTTCTGCATTCATCATTTCATCAAACTCAAATCCTGAAATTTGTGTAGTTGATGAATATGGTATGAATCCTAAGATGGGCGTATCTGTTTGAGTTACTACAATGAATTGATTAGGATCTAATCTGATATCCCCTGAATCAAATTCAAAGTCAAAATTCATGAATGTATGTTGTGCATTTGAAATATCTTCAGATGAAAAGATTCCTTCTTGAACTCCTGATGATAATGGATCAAGTGTTAATGGTTTGACTACATATGATCCCAAGTATGTATCAGTAAAATACACTGAAACTTCAAATTTTTGAAATGTCATCCAAAATGGTAATGTATTACAAAATTCTGTTTTACCATGATTTAACATTGTAAAAAATGAAAATGTTCCAGGAGAATACCATCTGTATTCTAATTGTTGACTGCCAATAATGTTCATTGCAGCAAATGCAAATGGACTAATTATCACTATTATTGCAATTATGGTAATTATGGAATATTTGTTCATATGTCATTTCCCATTTTTTGGTTAAGTGATATTATGTTTCTCTCAATTAGATTGTTTATTGCATTAGCCAATTCATCATCACTTATTGCACCTTCAAGCCACCAATAACCAATACTCTTCACCCATTGAGGAATATTTACATCATAAACAGTTGTTTCATTTATGTCAAAAGGAATTTTAAAAATACCTTCATCCTCTGTAAATTTTTGAAATGCATCTATCAAAAAACCATCTGATATATTTCCTGAAAGCCAATTTGCCATAATTGGTTTTACTACTTCTGGAATGCATGTTTTGTCTGTATCAATCAATGTAAATTCTGCTGTTGTCTCTGATCCAGAATATTCAACATCAATGAAATATTTTCCTAATGGAAAAATTTCTTTTTCAAAAGCAACTCTTGATGGTACTGGATTTTCTAAATCGGCTATTGGAAATGGAATGGCACTACTTCCTTTTCCAGATTCATCTCTAATGTGAATTATTGCAGGATTTCCTGTAACCTCTGAAACTTTGATTGTGTAGAATAATTTCTCACAATAACTGTAAGTTGTTTTTTCCATGATTATCTCAACTGAAGGCTCTGCATATGCCAATGGAAAAATAGTGAGACTAAGCGCTAAAACTATGGCTATAACTAGAGTTATGACTCTCATCTTTTTCCTGTCCTTATTGTTCAATAAAAATCTCAAATCAATTCTCAGGAATCCTTTTTAACAACTTTTTCCTGATTGATTTATCGAGTTTTCTGCGGATGCAACTCTTCGAGTGCGTGGAATTAATGCCCCACTCAAGAGAATTTTAACTACTGAGCATTGTTTAGATTCGTACGATTTACAGTTATTAAAGGGGATTTTACTATGCCCGATATGCCTAGTCGTCAAGACCAAATATGGATCAGACTCTGGAAAGAAAATGCTCCAGAACTACGTGAACGTATAGTTGGTTGGCGTAAACAAAATGCAATTACTCGTATTGACAAGCCTAGTAGATTACAAAGGGCAAGAAGACTGGGATACAAAGCAAAACAAGGCGTTATTGTTGTTAGAATGAGAGTGGGTACTGGTGGTATGAGAAAACAAAGACCTACTGGTGGTAGAAGACCAAAACATCTTGGTGTTACAAGAATCAAAGCAGATGACAATATGAAAACTGTTGCAGAACGAAGAGTTAGTGAAAGATATCCAAACATGAAACTTTTGGGTTCATACTTCATCTATAAAGATGGAAAACACTATTGGTTTGAAGTAATCTTGGCAGATCCAGATCATCCAAGAGTTGCACAAGATAAAGAATTAACTAAACGCATATCTCAAACAGCATAAATTGAAAATATTTTTCTTCATTCCTATACTATTACTTTTGATAGCATCTCCTGTGTTTGGTCAATTATCTGATAAAACAGGATTGCTATCACGTCTTGATGTGGATACGAGTGGACATACATTTGAAGTTGTCACTATCTCAAACTTTGAAATTTTAGAACATGAATTTGAGAAAGAGGAAAAACGTTTAACGATATTCATCAACAGCGGACTAGAAAATAATTTAGGAGAGGTAACAATTCCTAAAAACCTCCTTGGTGGGAATTTTACTTTTTATCTAAATGGTGTTGAGACAATCCAAGAATCAAAATCAAATGAGAGAATTTCATTTATCACTTTGAATTTTACTGGAATTGGTAATAACAAAATTGATATTATTGGAACAGATGCCCTAGTTGGTGTAACAGAAATTAAAGAAATAATTCCTGCTGAAAAAGATCCTTCTAACGAAGAATCTGGAGGTGGTTGTTTAATTGCAACTGCAACATTTGGTTCAGAACTAGCACCTCAAGTACAGCAATTAAGAGAACTAAGAGATAACAAATTAACGCAAACAGAAGCTGGAAAAAATTTCATGACTTTATTTAACAAATTTTATTATTCATTTAGCCCACAAATAGCAGATTATCAAAGAGAAAACCCCGTATTCAATGAAATAGTAAAGGCTGGAGTTACTCCTATGATTACCATCTTATCTCTTATGGATTATGCAGAAACAGAATCTGAGGTCTTGCCCATTGGATTGTCTTTGATTGTACTAAATATTGGAATGTATTTTGGATTACCTGTAATTGTAATAATGAAAATCAAAAAAATCTAAAATCTATTTTTTAAACATAACCCAAATCCTACTCCCTACAAAAATTCCTACTGCTAATGCAATTAATAATGGAACAATAATTTGTCCTTCTTCCATATTATTTGATATTCATGATTTTAATTAATGTTTTTTACAAATCCTTAAAATTTGGACTTCAAAAATGACACTTGTGGATAACTCAAAACTTGCTATTGTTGGAGGATTCATTATAGCTGTAGTGTTATCTATTGCAGTTATTCTACTTAGATAACTTAATCTTCACTAAGTAATTTTTGTATCATTGATTCTGTTTGTCCAACTTGTCCAAATGACACATCTCTGAGAACCCCTTTTCTGTCTACTAGAATAGTTGAGGGAGTACCTTGTAAGGCAAATTTTTCAAATGTTTCAGCAGAATATTCTTTTGATTTCATGTAATCTTTGACTCTTTGTATGATCTGATTTTTGTACTCTTCTGGTTGTGAATCAAACTCTGGAATTTGCGGATAGATAAATTGCATAATTTTTTCTTGGCTTATCTCTCCTGTTGTTTTCACTAAATTATCCATTGCTAAAGGAAATGGAATTTTGTATGGAAGTTTGTTTCCTTCTTGTAATTGTCCACTCATTTGAAATGTACTTTTAGTCTCTCCAACTACTTCTCCTGTTTCTGCAAGCATCTTCAAATTATCTAATGTATTTTTATCAAAATCCTCAAAGGCAGTAGCAATACCAATTACCCTTACCCCCTCATCTTTGTATTTATTGTAAATCTCAATTGCTTCTGGCAGTGCGTGCATAAAACATCCTGGGCAGTTTACCTGAAAAACTTCGACTAAAACAATGTGGTCTTTTTCTTGATCGAAATTTGTTGGTGCCCCTTGTACCCATTCTGAGGTACCAAAATTTGGTGCTTTTTCGCCAATTACTGCACTCATGAGACATTATCGTATTTTTTCCATTAAATACATACCTCAAGAATTTTTGAATTTCTTCTGATTAACTAAATATAAGACACAGAAATCTCAAAAAATGTTGCAAGTAGTTACTGATGAACGATTAACACTTTTTGCTGAAATGGAAAAAAAGTATGAGCAAAAGGATACTGAATACTTTGTAAAACTTTTAGATCATCCAGATTATGTGGTTAGAACAAGAGCTACTTGTATTTTGGTTGATTTTGGAGGAGAAGATAAAGTTCCCTATATTGCTAAAGTTCTAAAGAATGATGGTAATGAATTAGTACGACATGAAGCTGCTTTTTCTCTAGGACAGATGTGTTATTCTAGCTCAATTCCTCCACTAACTGATGCTACTTTGAATGATCCGAGTATGTTTGTAAGACATGAAGCAGCAATTGCATTAGGTGTTGTTGGAAATAAAGATGCAAAAAATGCCTTAGAAAAGGCATTAGACGATCCTGATAAACCAGTCGTTGAATCTGCTGTTGTGGCCTTGTCTAATATTGAATTTATGGAAAAGTTAAGTAAGAACGAAAAGTTTGCTAAGTTAACAGGTGGATGAGATGAACTTTTCTTATGGAATTATAGCTGTAGTTGGAGTTTTGGTGGCAATATCGCTTGGATTTATTGCAATGTCTCCAGATGAAATTATTGAACCAAGGGTAGTTGAAGAAAGGCCAACTGTATGTACCATGCAATGGAAACCAATGTGTGGTGTTGATGGTGAAACTTATGGTAACATGTGCATGTTAGATGCTGCTAATGTTAAACTTGATTATGTAGGTGAATGTGTGGTTGCTGAACCAGAACCAGAACCTGAACCTGTAGAAACTGAACTACTGCCACTTGCAACTGGAACCCATCAAGTAAATCTCGCAGAAGGCTCAGGAGCACTTGGATGTGAGATGACAGATGAATGTTATTTGCCTTATTCTATCACGATTTCAATAGGCGATGTTGTACAATGGAATAATATTGACACAGCAGCTCATACTGTAACCAGTGGAAATGTTAACGCAGGTCCAACTGGAATGTTTGATTCTGGATTGTTTATGTCCGGTGGAACTTTTGAATTTACATTTGAAGAAACTGGAACTTATGATTACTTTTGTATAGTTCATCCTTGGATGACAGGTATAATTCACGTAGAATAAACTGAAATTTTCTCAATTGAGTAGCGTAACTTTACTTCCTTGTTCGGCTGATTCAAACTTGTAAATTTGTTCAACTGTTGAATCCTCAAAGATTTCTGCGTCATGTGTGATTATGATAAATTGCATAGGTGTGTCTGAATTTGAAATATTTGATAGTTGGGATAGTACACTAACTAATGACTTCTTTCTATCTGCATCAAGATGGGTTGTAGGCTCATCTAGAATCATTAAATTGAGATTTGATGCGCCTAGGAGATTTGCCATACCTAATCTTAATGCTAATGCCACACTGACTTTTTCTCCTCCACTAAGTGATTCTAAATCTAGTTCTTCACTTTTTGAATTACAAATTATTGAAACATCTCTTGCTTTTTCAGCAAGTTGGATTCTTTGAATTTTTGTGTTGAGTAATGCAAGATATTCTGATGCCTTTGCAGAAATTGCGTTTAATGCCCATGATCTTAAACTTGTAGCAACAGGACCATCTCTACTAAAGACATTATTTTGTATTTCATCAAGATTTGTAACATACTCTTTAACAATACTCAATTCTGAAATTGCATTTTCAATGATTTTAATTTGTTCAATCCCTTTGGAAATTTTTTCTAAAATTGCTCCTATCTGCTGATCAATACTTGATAACTCTACTTGTTTTTCATTAACATTCTTTTTAAGATTTAAAAATTCCTGTTCATTAAACCCATGTGTTTCTGATTCAAGTTTTAAAATATTCTCGAAAATTGTTTTTGCATGAGAGTCAATTTGTGATATCTCAACTAGATTTACATTACTAGTAGAGGGAATTTTTTGTATATTTTCTTTTTTTGTTTGTACATCTTCTTGAATTTTCTCTAATTGTTCTTTTGATGAAATTGAATATGCTCTAAGTGTTGCATCTGCATCTCTTGCAGATTGTAGTTTTTCTGAAAATTCTTTTCTTTTCTGATTATACGTTTGATGCTCTTTTTCTTTTAAAATTATTTGCTCTTGTAGTAATTCTAATTCTTGTTTTAGATGTTCTTCTTGGAAAAGTGGATTTAATTTTTCAACATTTGAATCACAAACAGGACATTTATTGTCTTTTAGTTGAAGCTTTACTGCAAGTAGCTGTTTTTCTCTAAGAGATGCTGTCTGACTTTTCATATCTTGAATTTTCTTTAATGTTTCCTCTACTGCTTGCTCTATTTTTTGTATTTTTGATTCTAAATCTTCTTTTAGGCTTGCAGGCTCAAAACACCCTTCACAATCCCGTATTTTACGCTCATTTTCACTTATTTCTTGTTGAATTTCATGAATTGCCCTTTTTGCATATTCCACTAGTTCCTTTTTTCTGGATTCTAATTGGTTGAGTTTGTCAATTTTTGGTGTATCAATTTCTACTTTTTTTCTTAATTCTTCTACTTTATTTTGTAATTCTTTTTGGTTAGTTTCCAAGTGGATTTTTTGAGGTTCTGATTCTGCAATTTCTTTTTGATATCTCTCTAACTCCCTTGATAAAATTTCAATATGTGTATCATCATATCCAATTTTTTCTCGAATAGTTTCACGAAATTCTTTGCTAACCACTTTCATTGATTCAGAAGCTACATCAAGCTTATCAATTCCTATAATTGCGTTGAGCAATTCTTTGAACTCTTTTGGTTTTGCATTAATTATTGCATTTAATTCCCCCTGCTGCACAATTGATGCCACTTTTAATTTTTCAAAATCAAGACCTATTGCTTTTTCAACTTCTTGAGTCATTGATTCCCCAAACTGTTTTCTTTCACCTGCTGCAATCTCTACTTTTTCATCTCCAACAATTTCAGTGAATTTTGCTGAAAGTGTACCTTTACTGTCTATCTTTCTTACTGCTTCAAAATATTTTCCATTTACTGAAAAGTTTACTTTAGCATATCCTTGATTTGAACCACGTTTGATAAGACCTTTGTTAGATTTTCTTGTATGTTGTCCAAACAACGCAAATGTGATTGCATCAATTACACTTGATTTTCCTGCACCATTATGTCCTACAAAAACAGTAACACCATTATCAAAATCTAGTTTTGTATTTGAATGGGCTAAAAAATCCCCCAATTCAATTGATGTGATCAATGTTTTTTCTCCTTTTTGAATTTCTCAAAATTTTCAATGATTATTTGTGATGCTTCTTGAATCTGCCCTGATGATAAAACTGGAAGTAGTTCTTTTATGGCAAGATTGGCAGCTTGTTCTGAGCCTAATGCATCAACTGAGAGTCTAAACATCTCATCATCTATGATATTTGGTCTGTCTAGGAATACTGAAGAGTCTGAGACTTGTTTTCTGCTAATTCTCCAAAAACACCTCAAAACCATTGAATTTAGCCTTGCAATTTGTGCCTGAATATGGTCTGTTTCTATATTTTCTCCTTGAATGTTCATTTCCACAATGGGTTTTTTTGAAAGCCCTGTGATTTTTTCAGAAACCTCATCGATTGTTTTTGATAACTCTTGATATTTTGTTTTGAATGAAAATTGTGGTCTTGTATCAAGATCAATCCAGTTTGGTTTTGCCTCTTGTCTTGAAATATCTACTTCAAAGAATCCTTTCTTTGCTTCTTTAATTCCCTCACTTGTTGTCAGTTCTATTGATCCTGGATATGCAATTGGTCCATTTAGATGGTTGAATTTCTTAATGTCTGTGTCATGAAGATGGCCCATTGCATAGTATGTAAAATTTTTAGGAAGATCTGTTGATTGTAATTCTCCTGCAAATTTGTTAAATTCTGTAATGCCCTGGTGCAAAACTAAAATTTTATGTCCCGAAAAATTTTGTGCTTCTTTATCAACTACTTCAAATTTTTCTTCATATTGAGGAATTTCTGTTTTTCTTATTTTATCAAATCCTGCAAGAAGAACACCTTTGTATTCAATTGGTTTTCCTTGGCCAATATACTTTGAGAATTCTAAATTATGATAAACATAGGGAATTGGTGTTGTTCTAATTCTACTTATGTCGTGCTCACCCAAAATAAAAAATGAATCAATATTGTTTTGTTTTAATCGTTTTAATCCATTTGCCATTTGTACAATTGCAGTACCATTTGGATTTGGAACATGAAATATATCTCCTGCAAAAATTACAAAATCTACATGATCTTTGATTGATGTATCAATTGATTGATTAAACACATCATAGATGTCTTGTGCACGTTCTTCTGAACCATATTGTACTAATCCTAAATGTGTGTCTGAAATATGTGAAAATAACATTAGTCTAACAACAAATCTTTCTGTACAAGTCCCTGTGTTGATTCTACTGCAACTTCTTTCATTTTTTCTGCATTGGCCCATGCATTTACTGCACTTTGGTCTGCACCCATGATTTTCTCTTTGACTTCCTCAACATGTACTAGTGATGGTAAATTTGTCCATTGCCCAACTAGGACTGCATCACCAACATTTAATGAGGTTAATTGAGCAATCAATTCACGACTAGTTGATTCAGTTGCTGAGGCTATTTGACGTTGATCATCTTCTTGAATTATCTTCATTATTGCAAAAGAGCCCATCTGGCTGAGGACATTGAGGTCTACACTTCGAGGTCTTTGAGATACGACGCCTAACCCTAACCCGAATTTCCTTCCTTCTCTGGCAATTTTTGCTGCCCAGTATTTTGCACTTGTGTCATGATCTTTTGGAATGAAAACATGTGCTTCTTCTATTATTACAAAAATTGGAGAATTAAACCTGTAGTTTCTTTCCTTCTTACTTTTTCCATGTCTTGCAATACTTGCGTCTTTTCTATCTTTGAGTAACTGTTGTAAGTAAAATGCTACTGCAACATTTGCTTGCTTTTCAGATAGTTCTGAAATGTTAAGAATGTTAGTACGTCCTTCTTTGATAAAACTAATTGGATCCCCCATATCAGGATCTAAGATATCTTCAAATCTTTTTTGAGCTTCTTCTATGATGTCTTGAACTCTGTATGCTGATGTTCTGATTTCTTTTAGTTTTTTGTCTTCTGAGTTTACAATAAAATCTATTTCATTTTCAAGCTTACTCCAAAATTCTTTTGATTCTTTGACATGTTTTGTAAATGCCATCCTCAATACACGTTGTTGGACATTTGCACCATCTCTAATCTCTAAAACTTCTGAAAGTTGATCAGCATCAAGTAATCTGGGATTAATTTTTGCATCCACAACATTGATTCGTGGGATGTTTAGTGTTGTGTAATCATTATGATAATCAAAAATTATTACAGTTCCTTTTAGTTTGGAAATTTGTTTTGTAACTAGTGATACAAGATTACTCTTACCCATACCCGTCATTGCTAAAATTCCTAAATGTCTTGAGACAATCTTATCCAAGTTCACTTTTGCATCAATTGTTTTGTTTCTCAAAAGATTTCCAATCTTTACCCATCCATTATTTTTTGGGCTAAAGATTTCTTCCAAGTCTGGTTTGCTTGGTTGAGTTATTTCCGTGCCTGGAATGGATGGAATTGCAGATATGATTGATTGACCTTTTCTCAGATTCTCTAAAAATCCCAAAATTCCAATATGTGCCGTAAATGTCTTGTCTCTTTTGTTTAACTCTGCAATTTCAGTACTTTCTGCTGCCTCATCAAAATTTCTAACATCTGTAAATGCCGCACTTGACACAGATGATTTTTCAACTAATCCTAAAATTTCTCCTTCATCAGAACCAATTTTGATGTATTCTCCAACTGATAGAGCTCTTGACGTGATTGCAGTTACAAATGTAGGCTTTGATTCTCCTATTACGAATCCTAAACTCAACCTAATACCTCACGTGAACCGATCTCATTACTTAGACCTAACAAACTAACCATTTTTGCAAGTTCCTTATCAGATATTTTACAGTTATTGTGTGCAAGTTTTAGTGCATATGGATATCCTCCAATACTTGTTTTGTATAATTTGTTCATGACTGACTTGATTTCATTCTCATCATGTTGATCTCCTAGAAACTCTAATTTGATAATTGGTGTAGAATCACTTAGTCTTACAAATGTCGATGATATTACTTTGTCAGAGCCATATTTTTTTTCTACAAATAACTTGCTAAATCCTGGGCTGTTTGTAACATGATTGAAATAAAAAATATCTCCAGCAAGAGAACCGAGTTTTTCAAATTGTTTTTTTGTGTTTGATGTTTTTGCAATGAATATTACATTGTCTCTTTTTTTCATTGTTCGCACTACTTGTGCATCTAAAGTTGATTGTCTGGTCATAAACTGAGAATGTAAAGAACCATCCATTAACACTAAATCTACTTGGTCTACTGTCTTTTCACAGGCATCAATTTCCATCTTACTTGCTATTCTGGATAGATCTGTGTCTGAGCCTAGTCCTGATTCATGTAGATCTATTAGTACCTCTCCATCGGCTTTAATGGATACTGCTGTGGTCGCCCAAAGCTCAATTCCTTGAAATTTTGTATTGTTAAAACTTGAATCAATCCCTGCTGTAACAACTTCTTCTTTTGTGGGCGTATATTCTACCCAATTCTCTATTGCTTTTTGTAAAATTTGTTCAAATTTTGGACCCTTGAGGATAGATAGCATCTTGTCTCTGTTGATAATTGCATCTTTGTATACAGTATTGAGCACAACAATAGTTCGTTGGTTTGAATAAAATCTTTAGGTTATACTGAACCTTGACAAAACTGATCCATCTATCCAATTCTTCCATTGAAAATTATTTTTTCTTCAGTTCCTGATGGTGTACTTTTGTCAATGTATCTGATTTCATACTTGTCTCCGATGTGAATTGTTTGCCCATCTAATTCTCTAGGAATTTTGATCTTTACCTCAAATGTACTTGTGTTTGGGCCAGTTTCAACTAGTGCCCAAGAATTTGCATCAAATCTTGGATTTGCTAATGTGGTTCTAATCCCTCCATCTCCTCTATATTCAAACAAACTGAGAGGAATTTTATCCTCATCTTTGGAATCTTTGTTTGCGTCTGGTTCATAGATTCTCAATGTAAACTCATGACCTATTCTTGAACCTCCTCCAGATGTTTCTACTTTGGCAAATGTTTTGGTTAGTGTGATTGATTTTGTTATGACTCTCTTTTCTCCAGAATAATCTGATTGATCTAAATATCTAATCAAAACAACATCATCTTGTTTGGTTGTATCTGGTAAATCTAATTTCAAATAAAATTTACCGGTATCAACTCCTGTCTCTATCATTGATTTTGGACCCTGTATTGGAACTCCATTAATTGTAAATTCAAAAAGTCCTTTTGTACTAACTGTGTCTATCCCATTATGACTTGTATTTAGATCATCGTCGGTGATGTAAAAATTAACTACTGTATCTTGAGATGCAGGAATTGACTCGATTTCTTTTTGTGCTTTCTCAAATTTCTGAATAATTTGCTTCCATCCTCTTTCTTCTAATTTTTCTGCTGTATCAGGCTTTACACATGCTGGCATTCCAGATACTCTTAACATCAAAACTAATCCTTCATCACATGTTATTTTCTCAGGAGCAACGCCAAGTTTCATTTGCTTTCTTGGTGATTCTAAATCTGCAAAAGAAGATTGACTTGTAATTAAGAGAGAGAAACTACATATTATTAAAATTTGGAATATTTTCATAATTCTTTTTGAATTTCTTTGCATAAATAACTTGATGATAAATCATTCTACTAATATCAAATCAGAAAATCAATGAAGAAATTCTAGTAATTAATTATATTTAATAATTTTTTTAGAAGCGTTATGAAAAATCAAATAATTATTTTTGTAACAATGTTTGTTTTGTTTATGTTTCTACCTGTAGATATCTATGCAGAACATGTTTTAGATATTGAGGCATTTGGACAATATCTTGATATTTCACAATTAGAGGCTGATAAAATTACCTTTGAATTTGATGAAAAGTCATATGATGTCTATTATGGATATCATGGTAGTCTTGATGCAATGGGAACTGAAAATGTATTTCCAGTTTTATCTTCCATGATTATCAATCAAGAAAACAAATCAATTGATATCATAATGGAGTCAGTTCCTGAAACAACTGATTTTTGGGTTAGAATACCTGATGACGTACTTTATGCTGAAAACGAGAAATTCACTGTCTTAATTGATGGTGTTGATGTGAGATATGATTTGATGAAATTTCCAACAGATCATGTAGTTGGATTCTTGATTGATAAGGATACCACGAATATTGAAATTGTTGGTACTAGAGTTATTCCTGAATTTGGAACAATCACAGTCTTGATTCTAGGCATTTCTATACTTGGATTAGTCTATTTTACACGAAAATCTCCATTTAGTCATACTGGACTATAATTAATTAAGCGATATTTTCTAATGAACATGTTTGAAAAGAATAGCTCTTCTTGGGTGTGGTTCAATGGGAACTCAAATTGCATTAGCAATAGAGTCTGGAGATTTCTCTGCAACTCTTACTCATGTTTATGATACATCCAAAGATGCCTCTGCATCACTAGTTCAAAAACTAACAAACAAACCTGAAATTGTTGAAAATCCTCATCTCTTATCCTCTCAACCAATAGATATTGTTGTAGAAGCTGCATCTCAAGATGCAGTAAAAGATGTGGCACTAAGTGTTTTACAAAACAAAAGAGATTTGATGATTATGAGTGTAGGTGCATTACTTGATGAATCCATTTATGATATCTTATCTGATGCATGCAAAGATTTCAAAAAAACAATTTACCTTCCTTCAGGAGCTATTGCAGGACTAGATGGAATCAAATCTGTAAAAGATGAATTAGAATCCCTGTCTATTATAACAACAAAACATCCACGTTCATTAAAAGGTGCAAAGTTTTTTGAAACTTCTGATATCGATTTAGATGAAATCAATTCTACTACAACTATATTTGAAGGAACTGCAAAAACAGCAGTATCTTTGTTTCCTGCAAACATCAACGTTGCAGCACTTTTGTCATTGGTTGGGATTGGTAGTGAAAAAACTAATGTAACAATTGTTGCAGATCCAAATACTGACAAGAACACTCATCATATTGAAGCTTTAGGAAAATTTGGAAAGATGACTTTTACAATAGAAAATATTCCTGATGCAAATAATCCCAAGACTAGTAGACTGGCAATCCTATCTGCAATCCAAACTCTGAAAAAATACTGCTCAGATAATATTCAAATTGGTACATAATCTGGCAATTATTGCCACTATTGTCCACATGTGTGGGAATTCTAGGCGCGATCCCATTCTTTAAATTCCCACTCCTTAAATTTTCTATGGTTTATGCTCGTACAACATACCTCTAAACTCAAAGAAGAGATTGAACGTCTCAAAAAAGAAAAAGACGTGGTAATTCTTGCTCATAATTATCAGATTCCTGAAGTTCAGGACGTGGCAGATTTTACAGGTGACTCTTTAGGCTTATCAAGGCAAGCAGCAAATGTTCCACAAAAGACAATTCTCTTTTGTGGTGTAAACTTCATGGCTGAAACTGCTGCAATTATCAGTCCTCAGAAAAAAGTAATTTTGCCAGATTTAGAAGCAGGGTGCTCTTTATCTGATTCTATTACTGTAGATGAATTAAGAGATTGGAAGAAACAACATCCAGGTGCAATTGCAGTTGGATATGTAAATACCACTGCAGAAATTAAAGCTGAACTTGATTATTGCTGTACATCATCAAATGCAGTAAACGTTGTCAAAGCAATTCCTGAAGACAAGGAAATTCTATTTTTGCCTGACATGTTTTTGGGCTCTTACGTTGCAAAGATGACTGGCAGAAAAAATATGCACATATGGGCAGGAGAATGTCATGTCCATGCAGGAATCACTCCTGAAGATGTAACTAAAAAATTAGATTCAATGAAAGATGCTGAATTTGTGATTCATCCTGAATGTAGCTGTACGACTCCAATGATGTATGATGTTGCTGATGGAAGTTTTGATGATCAAAAAGTATCAATACTTTCTACTGAAGGTATGTTGAATCATGTAAAAAAATCAAAAGCTAAAAACTTTGTTGTCGCCACTGAAACTGGAATCTTATACCGAATGAGACAACAAAACCCTGACAAAAAATTCATTCCAGCTTCAGAAAAAGCTGAATGTCAATACATGAAAATGATTACGCTTGAAAAAGTACATGATGCACTTGTAAATGAAAAAAATATTGTAACTGTCCCAAAAGAAATTGCTGACAAAGCCCGTTTAGCAATTGATAGAATGCTTGCAATCAGCTAAATTGTGATTATCTTGGTTGGATTGTTTAGCAGAACTCCAAAGGATCTTAATCAAAAAAGAAATGCTGAAAAATTTAAGGAATTCAAAAAACTTGCAAAACAAAAAAAGTATGATGAGGCACTAAAATCAGGCACAGAATATCTAAGAATGGTGCCAAACAATCATGATGCATTGTTTACTGTAGGTGGAATCTATTATCTGAAAAAGAAATACAAAACTGCTATATCTCATTTTGATAAAGCACTTGAAATTGGTTCTTATGATGTCGATGTTTTGCTTTTGAAAGCATATTCGCATCAAAAATTAGGTGAAAACAAAAGGGCACTTCAATGTTGTGAAAAAATTCAAGAAGTTGATCCAAAAAATAAAACAGTTTCTGAATTACTGTCTCAGTTAAATTCCTAAATCTCTAAACTCATGTCAATTCCTTTAACGGAATTTGTAATGCTTCCAACTGAAATAATATCTACACCTGTTTGTCCATATTTGGAAATATTTTTTGAATTAATTCCTCCTGATGCTTCAAGTAATACTTTTTTTCGTAATTTTTGATTTTTGAGAACTGTAATTGTTTTTTTAATCTGACTTGGTGTAAAGTTATCTAACATGATAATTGTTGCCCCTTCTTTTGCGGCAAGTACTGCATCTGCAGTGTTTTCAACTTCAACTTCAAATTTTCTATGTTTTTTCTTTGCTTTTTTGATTAATGATTCTAATGAATTACCTATTGCAATATGATTATCTTTAATCATAACCATTTCATCTAATCTTAATCGATGTTTTTTACCTCCTCCTATTTCCACTGCTTCTTTGTCAAAATATCGTAGTCCTGGTGCTGTCTTTCTTGTAGCATAGAGTTTTGTTTTTTTTGGAATTTTTTTTACAAGGTCATTTGTTTGAGTTGCAATTCCACTCATTCTTGTTAAAATATTGAGTGCTGTTCTCTCACATGTCAAAATTTTCCCTGCATCTCCTGAAATAGTCATTATAGTTTGATTTGGTTTTATTTTTGAGCCATCTTTTTTCAAAATTCTTGCATTACATCCTTTGATTTTAAAAATTTCCTTTGCGTGAGATGCTCCTCCAACAATTGCAGATTCTCTTGAGATTATCTTTACTGTAATCTTTTTCTTTGGTAAAAGAGCACTAGTGATATCTCCTTTACCAATATCTTCAGCTAGAAATTGAGATAATTGCTTTTTAGAATTAAATGACAACATTATGGTAAAACGTGAGTTTGATTTTAAAGATTTAGAAATTTTATGTTACTTTGATTGCATACTTGCCTTTTTGAGTAATGCCAAGTGTTTTTGAAATCTCAGAATTTGTTGGATCTACTACTAGTACCACTCCGTTCCAATCTGGTGTTAAATCTGATGATTTGCATACTGGACAAACTTTTCCAACAGTTACATACTTGCATTTTCTGCATGCCATTTCTCGTGCCATCTTAACTTGCCTCTACTTTAGCTTCTTTTGCTGGCTCTTCTGCACCGCCAGAAGATTTCTTAATCTCTTCTTCGATCCATTCGTCTGCACCAAGAAATGGTTGTCTACATGTGATTCCAATCTTTCCCATTGCAGCTGCTTTACCTAATGACACTGCAGTTATTCTTGCACGAAGTGTAGAACCAACTTTTAATGTTCTTCCACTTTGATTAGCTAAAATCATTCCAGATTTTACATCGCTCTTAAGATAATCATCCATCACTTGTGATAAGTGAAGTAATGCATCTGTAGGACCTATTCTTACAAATGCCCCGAAATCTGTAATATCTACAATTTCTCCTTGTACAATTTCTTGTAATTTTGGATAAAATGTTAGTGCTTCAAATTGAACTCTGTGGAATGTTCCGCCATCTCCTGCAATCATCTTTCCCATCTCGTCAACTTTGGCATCTAAAATCATGATGATATAACCTAAATCTGCATTAATCATACTCTCATACTTTTCTTTGAGAATGTTTACTGCTGCCTTTTTGAATGTAGTTCCAAACAAGCTTGGAGGAATCCTGACAACATCAACTAGAGTAGATATAGAAAACAACTGTGCTGTTTTTCTTGAATTTCAATTTATGAATCTTTGGGTAATTTGAGCACATTTTTCCAAAGATTTTGCTAATTTTCGAAAATACTGACAATTTCTTTTGGCCTCCGACTTATGTTTAAATAATGTAGACGGGTTTTTTGACGCAATGGTTGGAATAGATCAAGTTCTTGAAAAACTCAGCACTGTGATTGATCCTGATTTGAAAAAAGACATTGTATCAATGGGAATGATCAAAGACTTGGAGCTTAATGACGGAAATTTGAAATTTACATTAGAATTAACTACTCCTGCATGTCCTTTCAATGTCGAAATTGAAGACGATGTAAGAAAAGTAATTGGCGAACTCACTGAATTGAAAAATTTTGACATGAATGTTACTGCAAAAGTAATGGAAGGTCGTTCACTTGATGCTGATACTGGGATGGCTTCTGTCAAAAACATTATCGGTGTCGCAAGTGGAAAGGGTGGTGTAGGAAAATCAACGGTATCCTTGAATTTAGCTTTAGCATTACAACAAACTGGTGCAAAAGTTGGATTGTTAGATGCTGACATTTACGGTCCAAGTATTCCTTTGATGCTTGGAATGAAAGATGGATTTATGGAAGTTGAAGACAACAAGCTTCAACCGGCAGAATCAAATGGTCTCAAAGTTGTTTCATTTGGTTTCTTTGCAGAACAAGCCCATCAAGCAGCAATTTACCGTGGTCCGATTATCTCAGGTATTCTTAAACAATTTCTAGTTGATACAAACTGGGCTGACTTGGATTATCTTATTGTAGATCTTCCTCCGGGAACCGGTGATATTCCATTAACTCTTGCACAAACAATTCCTATCACAGGAATCTTAGTTGTTACCACTCCTCAGGATGTTGCAAGCAATGTTGCAGTAAAGGCAATTGGAATGTTTGAAAAACTAAATGTCCCAATTATTGGTGTTGTCGAAAATATGAGTCACTTTATCTGTCCTAACTGTGATGATAAACATTACATCTTTGGCGATGGCGGTGCAAAGAAAATTAGTGAACAATTCAATATGCCTTTCTTAGGTGAAATTCCATTAAATTCTGGAATCATGTCTGGTTCTGATGTGGGAAAACCAATCATGATTACAAATCCTGATACTCCAAGTGCTGATGCATTTAGAATTGCTGCCAAAAACATTGCAGCACAATGTAGTATTCTTGCAGCAAAACTTCAAGAAGAGATGGAGTCTGAAGGCTCTAGCGAAGAATCTGCTCCAGAGGCAAGTACCAACTAGAATCGATTTTTGTGAAATTACCTGATTCTTTAAGAGAGCAGATGAAAATTCCTTTGGGTACTCTTTTACCTGAAAGTCAAGCTAACAAAGAAAACATTCTCAAACACATTCAAGAAAATTCCTACATCATTACAGTTGGTGATAGAACTACTGAAAAGATGATTGATTTTGATTTAATCCCGTCATTACAAATTATAGATGGTATAGAAAAAAGAGAAAAAAGAGAACCTCCAAAACTTGCAAATACAAATGAAATTACAGTTGACAATCCCCCCGCAGAAATCACTTCTCAAAGTGTCGATATTATCAAAAAAGCATTTTTGATGGAATCCCCAGTCCGAATCCTAGTTACTGGTGAAGAAGACCTTTTGGTATTGCCAGTTTGTATACATGCCCCTGAAAATTCTGTTGTATTGTATGGTCAGCCAAATGAAGGACTAGTAATAGTCAAGATTACCTCAGAAATTAGAAATAAAGCACAAAGTCTACTTGATTTAATGGAATAACGGGGTATGATGAGACGGTGGCTGTATGATTAATGATTACACTACTAAAACCTCTGACCCTATTAATTCCTAGCAAGAAAATATTTATGCAATTAACTATTTTCATATAATATTGAAATATTCTCATAAAGTAACCTTTAGTATTTTTGCAATACTGTTTTTTGGAACAGCATCTTTGGCATATGCTGCAGGTGGTGATTTTATCTTCGACTTTGATGGAACAGATGGCGGTAGTACCGCAATTACTAATCCATCTTCAGTCGCAGTTGATTCTAATGATCGAATAATTGTAGTTGATAACACTCTTGACCTCGTCCAAATCTTTGATTCCACAGGATCCTTTCTAAGTGATTTTGATGGACAGATGGCGGTGGTACAGCATTTGCTAATCCAAATACACTTGTGGTTAACTCTAATGACAGAATAATTGTTGCTGATAATGGTATCGATCTTGTCCAAATCTTTGATTCCACAGGATCCTTTCTAAGTGATTTTGATGGAACAGATGGCGGTGGTACAGCATTTGATGTACCCGTTAGTGTTTTCGTTGACTCTGATGACAGAATAATTGTTGCTGATAATGGTCTTGACCTCGTCCAAATTTTTGAAGGATTTGCAACTAGTGGAGGTGGTGGAAATTGAGATGCCTCACACAAAGCAGACCCACATTTGGATTAGATCCTAATACGTTTAAACAACTAATTGAAGGTGGATTTAGCTTTAACGGAGTATCTCATGATATTACTGATAACTTTTGGACACCATTTCCAGAACAAGAAGTAAAGGTTGGTACAATGAATTCATTTACTTCCAAAGTATTTGCAGGCAAACAACTACGAGTTCAAGAATTTCTCTTTGGTATACCTGACGTAGGTGATGCCCATAAAGCTGAATTGGGAATTGAAGTACATTATGACTTTGCTGGAAATATTACAGCAATCAAGGTAGTTCAAGAAACAAATGTAATTGATGTTGATTCAGTTACTGTAGAAACTATAAACTCAAAATGTTTGTCTTCAGATGAAGATGAAAGATGCATCACTACACACCTCTCAATGAAATTCTTAGAGCCATTACAACACAAGGTAATGGCAATAAAGGCAATTGATTTCAAAGGAAGATCTCATATCACCTATCTTAATGAGGGATTTGATATTACAGGTGCATCTCTAAACCCAATGGTAACTATGATGATTCTAGGTACTGAAAAATATGAAGGCCTACTAGAAGTTACACAAACTGAAAAGTACAGTGATATCTGTATTAGCCAGGATGGACGAGAGTTCAAAATTAATGACTATGGTTCTCCTACACAAATCAACGAATCATTTGAACGCTTTGCTGATACTGGTGTGATAAGAGATAGATTACACTCTGAATTTTCTGATTACAAAGCAACTGAAATTGATAATGCCATTGAACAATTACTAGAGATATGTCCATCCTGTTTGGATTCTTTTGCAGACTTTGAGGATTCATGGAGTTACGAGTTTTCATATTCAGATAGACTAGAAACAATTGCACATATCATTGAATTAGAACAACAACGAGCTAACCAAGTCTTAATTGATGCAGAACAAAGTGTCACATATCCTGATGCAGAAATCGATAAAGATGACCGCCAATTTCCGTTATTCTAGCTGAAGAGAGAGTACTAAAAAAGATACTAGCTGATGAGCGAGCATGTCTCAAACAAGTTGTGGCTCCTCAGCAATAAAACTGACTTTAAACATCGCTATCACCAAGTCAAATGCATTTAGTTTTACTTATACAAAATACTGACACTTCAAAATAAACACAGATTGTAAGACTGAATCATGTGAAACTTGACCCTGAACTGAAATTACAAATTTTAGAAAAAGTTGGAATCTATTCTAATCGATTCTCCATTCCTGAACCTACTATCCTATTAACTACAAAGGAAGTTCTTGATGCTCCAAAAGAAAAGACTGAAGGAAGACGTACATCTGCTTACAAGTATTATGGAGTATCTTATCTTCAACATAATCTTGTTTTCATAAATGTAAGAAAAATTCCTGATGAGAAGACTTTGGAAAATACAATTGTTCATGAATTGATCCACATGCGATTCCCATACCTTGCCCATGGCAAGAGATTCAACAAACTAGTAAGGCAGGGCTTGCGTGGCAAATCATTTTTGCCATACAGAAAAAGAAGCAAAGCACACGCTATTTGATTTATATTTCCCAGACTTGGGCATGCGAGTATAACATGGAAATCTCTGAGATTCTGCCATTTATCGCAGGAATTGCATCATTTTTAGTCGCTGGTGGATTAGTTGCTTGGATTTCAAAGCAACCTGCTGGAACAAAAGAGATGATGGATATCTCAAATGCTGTCAAAGTTGGTGCTGCAGCATTTCTAAAAAGAGAGATGAAAATTATCATTCCCGTTGCAATTGCGTTAACCGTAATTATTGGAGCATTTCTTACTCCATCAAACGGACTTGCATTTGCAGTTGGCGCAGCATTATCTGCGGTTGCAGGAATTATTTCATTAAAAATTACAGTAAAGGCAGCAGTAAGAGCTGCTCATCTAAGTAATGAAGGACTTGGAAAAACATTTGCTATGGCCTTTAGAGGTGGTGCAACTGTTGGTCTTGCAGTACCTGCAATGGCATTAATGGCAATTGCTGGTTTGTACATTGTATTTCCTGACCCAATCACAATTGCTGGTGTTGGAATTGGTGCAAGTCTAATTGCATTATTTATCCGAATTGGCGGAGGAATTTTCACAAAGGCTGCAGATATGGGTGCTGACTTGGTAGGAAAAGTCGAAGCAAATATTCCTGAAGATGATCCTAGAAATCCTGCAACTATTGCAGACAACGTAGGAGATAACGTTGGAGATGCAGCAGGAATGGGCTCTGATGTTTATGAATCTTATATTGTTACAATTTTAGCAGCATTACTAATTGCCGCATTAATTGGTGCACCAAACTATTTCCTTTATCCAATCCTAATTGGTTCATCTGGAATGATTGCATCAATCATTGGTGTTGTTATTGTTGGCTCTAAAGGCGTAACAGATGTAATGAAACCTCTTAATCGTTCATTTTATGTTTCAGCTGCAATTGCTATTGGATTAAACTATGTCTTTATCACACAATTCATTGAACAGTCTACAGCAGGAATTGCTTTATTCGGGACAACTGTAATTGGTGTCATCTTAGTTCCAGTAATTCAAAAAATTACTGATAATTATACTAGTTACAAACATGGACCAGTAAACGAAATTGCAGACTCTGCAAAGTGGGGATACGCATCATTAACATTAATGGGAATTATCAAAGGCATGCAATCAACAGGACCATTTATGATTGCGCTAGTTGTTGCAATCATCATCTCTTACAGTATTGCAGCTGCTGCAGCTCCTGAAGGTGCAGATCCAGTATTGTATGGAATCTTTGGAACTGCTTTAACTGCAATGGCAATGTTGAGTCTTGCAGGAATTGTTCTAAGTATTGATGCATTTGGTCCAATTGCAGATAATGCAGGTGGTATTGTTGAGATGACTGGAATGGGTGAAGAGAACCGTAAAGTTACAGATGAAATTGATGCAGTTGGTAATACTACTAAAGCAGTTACAAAGGGATTTGCTATTGCAAGTGCCGCATTAGCTGCACTAGCCATGATTCAGGCATTCCAATTCGAAGCTGCTCACATCTTTGAAGGTGTTTTAGATTTAGATTATAGTTTAACAAATCCTGCAATTATTGTTGGTCTTTTAATTGGTGGATTAATTCCATTTATCATCACAGGTCAACTAATCAACGGTGTGTCTCGTGCTGCTGGAAAGATGGTAGATGAGGTAAGAAGACAATTCAAATCAGATCCAGAAATCCTTACTGGTAAATCTAAACCAGATTATGCTAAATGTGTAGATATTGCAACTGCTGCTTCAATTAGAGAACTTTGGAAACCTGCAATTGTTGCAATTATTGCTCCAATCATTTTGGGTGTTTTACTAGGTCCAACTGCAGTAGCCGGATTACTAATGGGTGCTGTAGTTACTGGAATTTTACTTGCATACCACTTAGCAAACACTGGTGGTGCATGGGATAATGCAAAGAAACTAGTTGAAATGAAAGGTGAAAAAGGTTCTGAAGTTCACAAAGTAGCAGTTGTAGGTGATATCATTGGTGATCCATACAAAGACACTGCAGGTCCTGCACTTAACACTGTAATCAAATTGCTAAATACAATTGCAATTGTATTCGTATCTGCATTTGTTGCAATAATAGCACTTTAATTTTCTTCAACAATCAAAGTCATATCTAATTCATCAATCTGAGCTTGAATTGCTTTTTTCAAAGTTTCATTGTGTGCATCACAGAATTTGAAGTAATTATCTGCAGTTTGAAAACATCCACAAATCCATCTTGTTTTCTTTTCTCCTTCTACTGTACACTTTGAATATTTTTGTTCATCCATACAACCAAGTAATTTGTTAATCTAAAAAATGTGTCTTGTAGAAAAAGGAAAAAATGTTTAAGGACAGCCTTCCATTTTTTGGATAAAGTAGCCGTTTTCCTTAATTGCCTGTTCAACAGGCTCTGGTGCACCTTGAGAGTGGCAGAATTGACATTCGTTTTGAGTCATTGTTGCGTTTTCCTCTCCGATGGATTTTAACCACTCTTTACCATATGTGATGGCTTTGTCGTGATCTTTTTCACCAGTAATTACATCAAAGTGCATGGTATGACCATCTGCTGCTTTGACATAAGTGTCGTATACGTGAATTTCCATAAATTTAATCAAAAAAAAAGGCATATTTAATTCAAAATGAAATTCTACATTCTAATCCTGTGTAATTATGCATGAGCAAATCATTTTGCAATTAGAACTGGTTTCTTTGATTTATGGAGCACATAATTTGATGTGCTTCCAAAGAACATCTCCTTTGCAGCTCCTATGCCTCTTGAACCAATAACTATAAGATCAAACTTGTTTTTCTCAGCAATCTCTACAATCCTTTTTCCTTCATCTCCATACGAAACTCTATCAAAAAACAAAATTCCTTTTTTTGCTGCTCTTAGTTTTGCTTTTTTCATTATCTTTTGTGCATGTTCTAATAGGATTTTTTCTACCGGTGTTATTGGATCATTGGTTCTGGGTTTTGTGATTCCAAGTATGTATATTCCAGTAATGGTGGCATGACTTTCTCTTGCCATATGAATTGCCATATCTAATCCTCTAAAGGAGTTTGAAGAACCATCTAATGGAACAAGAATTTTTGAAATTTTACCTACCATGATACCTTCACATTAATTTTCAATTTAAAATGAATTGTGATTATCTTTTATGATTTTCACTCTTGATATTCTGGAAGAGTCTAAAATAACAAATTACTGTAATTGAATCGAGAATGTCTAATGGAAAAACCTTGACTATTGCTGATGTAATGACAAAATCTGTTGTATCTGCAGATTCTTCATTGAACGTAAATGAAGCTGCAAAAATGATGGAAGATGCAAAGGTTGGGGCAGTAATTGTAATGGAAAATAATACTCCTGTTGGAATTGTTACTGATAGAGATTTTTCAGCTAAAGTCGTTGCTCATGCATATCCTATAACTACTCCTGTAAAACAAATCATGTCATCTCCTATGTACTCAGTTGGTTCTGATGATTCTATTAGATCTGCTGCTGATTTAATGCATGAGAGAGGGATTAGAAAATTACCTGTTATTGATAATGACAATGTAGTGGGAATTATTACTGCATCTGATATTGTAAATCTATTTGCAGTATCTACTGAAGATGATATTAGAGATATTTACTTTCATTCTGTCGTAAAGATTTTTACAAATTATAGCCCATATAACTAGAGAAATGGTTCTACCAATCATAATACTTGTTGTAATTACTATATTTCTTGGAATATCTTATGTTGCTCCATTTGAACCGCCTTCTGAAATTGAAGAACCACCAATTCCTGAAAATTCTGGTGCTACAATTCTTTATGTTCTATTGATAGGAATATGGGTAGTGTTCTTGCTTAGAATCATAATCTTGATGAAGAGAGGTTCTTACAAAATTACTCAAAGGTATTGACATGAACACTGCACCTTATTGGAACAAAAACATCTGCTCTGACTGTAAAAGAATCAAATGTCAAAAAGGATGTATTTGCGATTGTCACCAACTGCGAGATAGAATAAACTGAGTATTATTATGTATGTCAAATCTTTTAGAAAATTATGAAACATACAGTATATGTTGATGTTGATTCATCAAAAATAATCTTAGAATTAGATGACTCTCATTCTCCAAAAACTGTAAATGAATTTGTAGAAAAATTACCTTTTACAGTAGATCTTAATGTGTGGGGTGATGAAATCTATTCTTCTAAATCCCCAATTAACCAACCTGAAGAAAATGCAAAATCTCCTGTGGAATTAAATGATGTTGCTTATTGGCCAACAGGCAAAGCTATCTGTTTGTTTTATGGGCCTACTCCAATTGGTGAACCTGGAGAAATAACTCCTGCATCACCAGTAAATATTATTGGCAAAGTAGTCTCTCCTGACAAATCTATTCTCAGTGTGGCTGATGGAACAAAGGCCACCTTTAGAAAGGCCTGATTATTTTTCTTCAACTGCGATTTCTTTTATCTCTGATTCTAAAAGATATGCTCTAAAATCCTTGGTTGCTCCAGAGTAAATTATCCATACTACTGGGTTGCTTTGCATGAATTTTTTATCTGTGTTTGATGGATATGCCTCAGAATTTGGATGTGAGTGAAAAATACCTATCACATCTACCTTTTTCTCTTCAGCAATCTTGTATCCTTCAATAAGCTGTTCATTTGAAATGGTAAAATTTGTGGGTGATTCTTCAACATTTTTTGTCAGAAATACTTCTGAAACTACATTATTTTTACCAAATAATATGGCACATGATTCATTTGGTTTTTCATTTTCAGCATGTTCTGTTAGAATTTTTTTATCTGAACTTGATAAGATAATTTTCTGCAAATCTATTCTACGTTAACAGTTCCTACCATCCATGGATGGAATGTACAGTAATAATCATAACTTCCTGCATCAGTAAATGTAAACTCAAAACTATCTCCTGCTGACATCATTTCAGAATCAAATACCCCTGTTGTTTCTGTAGGTGGTATCCTGATGTCACAGTGTGTACTGTGTTGTCTGCATTGTCCCACAAAACAGTATCTCCTACAGATACTGTAATTACTTCAGGATCATAATAGATTTGTCCATCTTCTGGAATTGCTGCACCTGCTGGCATTACTACTTTGATTGGTTCTTTTGCACCTTCAATAGTTAATGTTGCAATCATCCAAGGATGTACAATACAGAAATATTCATACTCTCCAATTTCTAAATTAGTTGTATCTAGTGTAAATGATTCTCCTGGACCTAATAATCCTGTGTCAAATGTTTCTCCAAAGTCTGCAGAACTAGTTGCAGTATGTGCAGCAGAATCTACATTTATCCATTCTACAGTATGCCCTTGTTGAACAATTACTGCATCTGGTGCATAATCTGGGTTTCCTTCTACAGCTGAACCTTCAAGAATCTCAATTGGAAATATTGGTCCTGCTGGTGCAACTTCTTCAGCACTTGGTTCTTCTACTACCACTTCTTCAGGAATCAAATATGCATCTGGACTAACAAATCCAAATGCAACCCATGCAATAATTCCTGCAGCTGATGCCATTCCAACTATGGAACCTACTGGTTTCAAGTATTGCGGATGTTTCATTGCAAGATATGCTATGATGATTGCTGGGAATGCTATTGCCATCAAAATTCCAGCAATTGTAACAGTATATGCCGAAGTATTCATCGTAAACGCAAACATTCCAAATCCTAAGGAAATAGATGCAATTACCAAAACTGTTGCCTTTGCTCTATTGCTAGTTGAGACTCCTCCATCTAAGATACCTGTTGCCAAGAATATCAATCCAATAAACATGGTAAGACCCGTCAACGCATGCATTCCATCAATGAATGTATGTGCTATCTCGGCGTATGATATGACGACTCCAGCCAATCCTATGGATGTGAGTCCCATTCCCGGCATCATGAGGTCCCAATTACTCATTTAACGTAGCTGGTAGGACTGAGATACTTATTCCTTTTGAAATAGTATGGATCAATAGACGAAGAAATTAAATGGCTTTGGACTAGGATAGAGTGAGATTGGGATTTAATGAAATAATGGAAATATCCAAACCAAGGATAGTTGTTCTTCTAGTGATTACTGCAGTTACATCAATGTATGCTGCAAGTAAACTGGTTCCTGGTACTCCCGAACTAGATTATTGGTCGTATTTGCATATCATTATAGCTGGTGCATTGGCATCTGCAGGTTCTAGTGCTTTGAATCACTATTATGACCGAGACATTGATCTAAAGATGGAACGAACAAGCAAGAGACCTATTCCCTCTGGACGAATGGCAGCATCTCATGTTTTGATATATGGTTTGGCTGTAAGTTGTGTGTCTGTTATTTACGGATTTTTTGCATTAAATGCAGGTTCTGCATTCTTTATCGCAGTCGGAATTTTCTCTTATGTTATTATTTACACTGCTTGGCTTAAACGTCTAAACACTTCAAACATTGTGATTGGTGGTATTGCAGGTAGTGCAGCTGCATGGGCTGGTTGGTCTGCAGCTACTGGAAGTATGGATCTTTTAGGATTCTTAGTTGGATTTCTTGTTTTTGTTTGGACCCCATCTCACTTTTGGTGTCTTGCAATGAAAATTAAAGATGAATATGCACAAGCTGAAGTTCCTATGTTACCTGTTGTAATTGGAATGCAAAAAACTTCAAAGTACATTTTAGGAAATACGATAATTTTACTTCCTTACTCTTTGATTCTTTCTTTTATTCCTGATGGAATGGGTGTTGTGTACACTATAATTGCAGCAGTATCTGGTGGATTGATGTTAGCATATCATTACAAACTCACAAAGACTCCTACATCTGAATTTGCTTGGAAGGCATACAAAGTTACTGCACCATATCTTACAATAATTTTTGTGGCCGTTGCATTAGATGCAGCATTTCATATTCCTTTGTTTTAGGAATTATTTTTCAAAACCTGGGAAACTTGCTTCATAGTCTTTTTCCATCATTTCCTTATTTTGTTCATCGACTTCATCGATTTCTTCTTTAACTACGAAAACCTCTATTCTACGTTCATCTTTTGTAATCCAAGACACTTTGATGAGTCCAAGAATCTCTAAATCTAAAAGTATCTTGTTGAATTTGGCATCTGCCATGGTAAACCCATCTTTTGTTAAAATTTTGTAAAGCTCAATATCTGTTAGTGAACCTGCATCTTTAATCTTATCAAATACTGTATTTCTGATTGGTATTGCCATTTTTATCCGTAGAATGTTTTATCTCCTGTCTTTGGTACTACGTTAGATATACTTTCCTTCACCGATTTGTACCATTGATCAACTTCTTTTGTAATTGATGGTCTAACATGTTTCAAACTATTTGCAAAGTCTTGACTGGATATCTTTACTGTGTTATTTTGCATGGCTTGAACTGCTGCTTCTCTACATAATGCGGCTAAATCTGCACCTGTATAATTTTGAGTTGCTACTGCAATCTCTTGTAACTTTACATCACTTGTTAATGGCATTTTTTTTGTCAAGATTTTGATAATTTCTAATCGTCCCTTTTCATCCGGAGGTGCTACATACAAGACTAAATCTAATCTTCCTGTCCTCAATAGTGAATTATCTACTACATCTGGTCTGTTTGTAATTCCTATTACTACAACACGTGAAGAAATCCCCTCTTCAATTTCTGTAAGTAATTGACTGAGAATATTTTCTCCTACTCCTCCTTCGCCAGATTTATTTCGTGCAAGTGAATCTAATTCATCAAAAATAACCACACATGGAGATGATGCTTTTGCCTTTCTAAAAATTTCTCTAACAGCTTTTTCAGATTCACCAACCCATTTTGAAAGAATTTCAGGACCTCTGACTAAAATCATGTTTGCACCAGTTTCTGTTGCAAGTGCTCTTCCAAGCAAAGTCTTTCCACATCCAGGTGGACCATAAATCAATGCACCTTTTGGAGGTTTGATTCCCATCTTTGTGAATTTGCTTGGTTCATTCATTGCTAAAATTAGATTATCCGTTAATGATTTTTTGATTTCATCTAGTCCTCCTACATCTTGCCACCAAATTTTAGGCCGTTCTACATAGACCTCTCTCATTGCAGTAGGAACAACTTCGTGCATCGCATCATAAAAGTCGATTAATTTGATCTTCATTGATTGTAATACTTCGGAAGGAATTTTTTCTGTTTCAAGATCTATTTCTGGTAAATATCTTCGAATCGATTTCATTGCAGCTTCTCTACATAATGATTTGATATCTGCACCAGTGTATCCATGTAATTCTGATGCCAAATCTTTTAGATCAATGTCATCATCAATTGGCATTCCTCTTGTGTGGATTTGGAGAATTTCTATTCTGCCATCTTCATTTGGAACTGAAATCTCAAACTCTCTGTCAAATCTGCCTGGTCTTCTAAGTGCGGGATCGACGCTGTCTGGTCTATTTGTTGCGCCAAGAACAATGACGTTTCCTCTATCATTTAGACCGTCCATTAAAGCCAAAAGTTGGGCAACCACTCTTTTTTCAACATCTCCGTATGCTTCTTCCCTTTTTGGAGCAATAGCATCAATTTCATCAATGAAAATTATACTTGGGGAGTTGTCTTTTGCCTCTTTGAAAATATCTCTTAGTTTTGCTTCTGTTTCGCCATAATACTTGTTCATGATTTCTGGACCATTAATTGGAAACATGTTAGCTTCTGATTCACTTGCCATAACTTTTGCAAGCAAAGTCTTTCCACATCCAGGTGGACCATAAAGTAAAATTCCGCTATGGGGTTCAATCCCTAATCTAGAAAATAATTCTGGATGTTTTAGTGGAAGCTCTACAATTTCTCTCATTGCCTTTACTTTTTCTACTAACCCTCCGACTTCCTCATATGTTACTCTGACTTTTCTGTCAACTGCAGTTTCAGTTGAAATGTTAAGTGTGGTAGAACGATCTATCTTTACTACTCCTTTTGGTGTAGTTTTTGTAATTTTAAAGTCCATTGAATTTCCTAGAATCATTACTGAAATTTCATCACCATGTGTAATTGGCAATCCTTTCAATCTGTTTTTGACAAAATCTGTAAATTCCTTATCAACTGTAACTGAATCATTAACTGGAGTCAATGAAACTGATTTTGCAATCTTTGATGTTACTTTTCTAATTTTTACAATATCATTTAGTGATGCACCAACATTTTTTCTTGTTTGTCCATCCACTCTTATGATGTCTGGAAATTTTTCATCTTCATCAACTGGCCAAATTACTGCACAACTGGTTCTTGAACCCATAACTTCGACAATATCTCCTGGAGTTACTTTAAGAAAATCCATTGCTTCTGGACCAATTCGAGCTCGTTTTTTACCTACGTCTCTTTGTTTTGCTTCTCCAATTCGCATCTGCAAAGGTTCTTCTTTGCGCACCAAAAAATCACCTATTTCATGTCAACTGACATTCGGCTCATGTTGAGAACCTCAAATTCGCTTACGCCCTCTGTATTTTTAACTGCATTTTCTAAAGCATCACTTTGACCTTCTTTGTCTTCTAAAACAAATTCCACTTTCAAAAATTCTAATCCAAATGCTAATGGTTCTTTTGCATGTCTTTTCATCTGAATTCCTTCTGGTAATGAAGTCTTTAGAGTCTCTGCTAGTTTATCAAGATCCACTTCTGTTCCTTCTGGAAGAATTTTAGTAATGAATAACAATTGTGCCATTTTCTTAAGGTCCCTGTGTGTTACATGAAGAACAAGTATAGTTTCTTGCTGCTTCTCTGCAACTTTGACATCTCCAAATTAAATCTGCACCGCAATCTGGGCAATTGAATTTTACACATTTATCATTAGGCATAATATGTCTGTGACAGCAACTACATGTTGGTAATGATATAGTAGATGATGACATACCACGATTTTCTGCAAACATCATTTATACCTTCCTTGAAATTTAGGCGTGTTTTACCGAAGTAATTTTTTGAATTCTCCACCAATGAGTGTTTGAACTGTTTTAATTGATCCTTTCAATCCCAATAACTTTACAATAGAACCAGTATGAAAATCAAAATCATCTTTTTCAGAAATATCTTTTAAAATTTCTGGTGTAACTGATTCAAACAATTTATTGATTGTATTATTATCAAGTCTCTCTAAAATTTTTCTTGTAAGAATTTGCTTTTCAAACTCTTTTCCAAATCTGTCTGTCCACCTAATTTGATATTCCTCTAGTTTGGATTTGTCATTTGTTTTTAGAAATTCTGCTATTGCCCGTCCTGCATAAACTCCTCCCATACCACTAGTGAAAATTCCTCCTGCAGTTGTTGGCTTTGCTTGACCTGCTGCATCCCCTACAATTACTGTATTATCTACTACAAATTTCTCGATTGGACCTTTTATCCAAATTGGTGCAAAAATTTTTCTAATCGTAGAATATTTTCCTTTTTCTTCAAGAATTTTATCTATTGTTTCTGCAACATTGATTCCCTTTCCTGCAACTCCCACTTTTCCTTTACCTTCATTAGATGGAATTATCCATGCAAAAAATCCTGGATATTTTTCTTGATCAAAAATAACTTCAATTTTTCCTTTTTTTATCCAGTCTGCGTAGATTTCATATTGTGCAGATGATAAAATACCTGTTCTATCTTTGTGAATTAGAGATGATACCCCTCTTGCATCAACAAAAATTTTACAATCTATATTTTCTTCATTTGTTCTGATTCCAGTTTCTGTCATTTCTTGAAAACTAGTTCTAACTTTGATCACTGCTCCATTTTTTTGTGCTTGAAAAGCAATCTGTTTATCTAATTCTCTTCTACTAATCTCTATGACTTTTTGATTTTTTGAGTTTATTAAAAAACTCTTTCCATTTGGAGATGTAATCTCAGCTGATTCTATCATATGGTCAAATATTTTTCTAAATGGAACCACTCCAAGTTCTTCTAATCCTGAAATACTTACTAATCCCCCACAATGCTCTGGAGTCCCTATTTCGTAGTCTTCTTCAATAACTAGTACTGAAAAATTATTTGCAGTTATTTCTCTTGCACAAAGTAATCCTGCAACACTGCCACCTGCGACAACTACATCAAAATACACAGTTTTTGTTTCTTTGTCAATTATTTAATTCAAAAGTTTTTCATTATGCCTGTTTTTGATAATGGTATGGGTGATATCAAACAGGTGATAATTGTTAGAACTGACCTTGAAATGGGAAAAGGAAAGATTGCTGCACAGGTAGGGCATGCTTGTGTGCTTGGTGCAGAACATGTAAGAAAATCTCATCCTGAATGGTATGAACAATGGTGGGGAGGACAAGAAAAAGTGGTAGTCAAAGTTTCTGGAATTAAAGACTTGCAAGAAGTAAAGAGACATGCAATTGATTTGAATCTTCCTTGGTCTGAGGTAACTGATGCAGGTCATACGCAGATTGCTCCTGGGACTACCACGTGTATTTCAATTGGACCTGCCCCTGAAAATCTGATTGATAAAGTGACTGGTGATTTGAAGTTACTTTAGATGTTTTGGAATAAGATATAACAAGGAAAGTTTGCTTTCTTATTTGTGAAAAAACAGCATAAAGGAATATTTTTTGTTGTAATATTTGGTGGCGGCTTACTATTTTGGGCAACTGCTGCAAGTATGCCTGGTGCTGGTCCTATGAATGAAGAACCTGAAATTACAATTACAGGAACCCCTGCAGATAATTTCTCTGATACAGATCGTCCTAGATTTTGTGGTTCTGGAAATGCAAAGTCTACTGATTTTGTGACAGAATATTCGATTCCGACAGAATGTACAAACCCTTTGGCAATTGTTGCTGATTATGATGGTAATGTTTGGTTTACACAAACAAACACTGGAAAATTAGCAAAATTTGATTCTAACACTGAAACCTTTACAGAATATGATAATCCTATTTGGCCAAAGAATGGACGTTCAATGATGTGGGGTATTGATTATGCACCAGATGGTTCTGTGTGGTTTACTGATGAGGCATTTGATTCTGTTTGGAAGTTTTCTACGATTGATGAGAAATATGATAGATTTGGATATCCTTCTGAAGATGACGCTCTTCCACAAAGATTGGCAATTACTGGTTCTCAAATAATTGTTAATGACTTTACCGGAAATAAACTGACATTCTTTGATCTAGGTCAATCTGCTGATGAAATTCAATACATTAGCTTACCTTCTCCTATTGATAATTCTGTAACTGCTGATTTCACCTTAGATGAAAACAACAATGTATGGTACACTAATTGGTTATTTCAACAAGGTGGGGTATTGGTAAAATTTGATTACAATGGGTATCGAAATGCAGTACAAGAATCTGGAAAAGAATTCTTTGCTGGTGACATGTTCACAGAAATTTACCAATTACCAGTTGAATTACTCACTCCAAACGGTGCTGCTATGTCTAATGATGGAAAAATTTGGTTAGCTGATACCACATCTTCTTCTTTCTTTAGTTTTAACCCAATAACTGAAGAATTTACACAGTTTATTACTGCAGATCCTTTACTTAGTGCATACGGAAATCAAACAGGAGTTATTAAAAATCCAATTTCTAGACCTTATTGGATTGATTCTGATGAACAAGGCAGAATTATTTTCAATGAACAAAATGCAAATAATATCTCTGTATTTGATCCAAAATCTAACTTATTAGTAGAATACCATGTTCCTTCAAAGAACCCTTACTGGGGTGATTGTGATCCTGGAACTGGAATGATGTTAGCTGATTGCGGTCTTGCACAAATCTTTGATTTTGCTATTGATGGAGAGAAAATCTGGTTTACTGAATGGGTAGAAAACAACATTGGAGTAGTCGATACATCTGTTCCATTACCACTTGAAATTCAATTAGAATCAGAAACAATTTCTATTAGTCCTGGTGATTCCAGACACCTCAACTTTATTGTCTCTTCAAAATCATCTGATGCTGTTTTAGGCAACTCCTTAATCCTGTCTTCTTCTCATGATTTCTTAAATGTGGAGGTATCTCATGATAGTTCTGAATCTTTCCAATTGATTCCTGGTACCCCTCATCCAATTCACACAAATCTCTCTGCGTCTGAAGATGCAGTTTCTGGAACATACAAAATTCTAGTCGGAGCACAATCTTCTGATATTGCTATTGGAAAATTCATTACAGTGACAATAGAGTGATACCTGATTTAGATTCTCAACTAGGAATTTCAGATTATAGTACAAAGTTTGATGGCATTGGTGGAAAAATTCGTGTTACCCCAGAAGACTTTGAAGTCTCTGAAAAAATTTTAGAAAAAACTCAAAAATCAATTAATCAAGAAGAGGGTTATGCTGTATACAAACTAAAAAAGAAAAAAATTGATACCAATCATGCATTATCTGATATTTTTAAAAAGAAAGGAATTCGATTAAAATCTCTTGGATTAAAGGATTCGTCTGCAGTAACTGAGCAGTTTGTTTGTTCAGGAAATAAAGGCAAAGCAATTGAAGATTTTTCAACTGAAAAATATTCTCTAAAAAATATTGGTTTTGTAAAAAAACCCCTCTCAAAAAAAGATATGGTTGAAAATCATTTTAAAATTAAAATTTCTGAATGTTCTGATGGCTTGTCTTCTTTTATAGACTTTGATAAAATTTTAAATTTTTATGGTTATCAAAGATTTGGTTCAAAAAGACCTGTTACTCATCTAATAGGCAAAGCCATTCTTCACAGAAATTTTGATAAGGCTGTTGATCTAATTTTGTCTTTTACTTCTGATTATGATTCAAAAGAAAATAATGAAATCCGAAACAAACTTGCTGACAAGCAAAATTTCAAGCAGTATTTTGATCAAATTCCAACACAAATGGATATTGAAAGAATTGTCGTAAAAGAAATGATTGAACATGATGATTCTATTCGTGCAGTACGTGCAATCCCCTTATCTTTGAGGCGTTTTTACATTCAAGCATACCAATCTTTTATTTTTAACAAATCATTGAGTGCAGCATTTTCTGATGGTGAAAACTTGTTTGAATCTGAATCTGGTGATGTTTGCTTTGATTTTAAGGGAATTATTGGCAAATTCATAAAAGGACTAGATCAAAATTTGGCATTACCTTTTGTTGGATATTCTTATTACAAAAAAACTAGATTTGATTATCAAATCTCAAAAATTCTACAACAAGAAGAAGTGACTCCTAAAGATTTTTTCATCAAAGAGATGCAAGAAGTAAGTAGTGAAGGCGGATTTAGACAAGCTGCCATACACTGCTCTGATTATTCATCATGTGATAATACTGTAGAGTTTACATTATCAAGAGGATCTTTTGCAACAATCCTGTTAAGGGAGATAATGAAACCATCTGATCCAATTAAAGCCGGTTTTTGAGATCTGTTCTAAAAATTCTCTCAGATGTGTTTAAGTTAGTGTCTTTTTGAAATATTTTAGATATGGAGAAATCCTACATGTTGATTAGTTGTGAAATTGGAGAAGAACAATTCCTTTATTCACAACTCAAAGAAATTCCTGAAGTCAAAAACTGTCTGGTGACTTTTGGAAGTTATGATGTAGTTGCTGAATTTGAAACTGACACTCAATTACAAATGAATGAAGTAATAACAACAAAAATTCGACAACTAAAAAAAATTAGAAGTACTATTACTCTTAGAGCAATGAACTAATTTCGTTTTATAATTACTTTAATGATGATTCCTACAATTGTGATAATTACTCCAATAATTGATATTTGCAATCCATATGTTATCCAGTTTGGATTAGAGTACATGAATGAGGATTCTGGCCCAACAATTGATTGACCTTGAAGATGAAAAATCACTCCTAATGTTGCTGTGATTCCTCCAATCACTGCTAAGAATATGCCTATTTTCATTACACGATTTTACTTAGTTTCTCCTAAAAAGGGTGAAGAGAATTGATAATTTGACCAAATGATTTTTGGATTTGCTCTTTAATGATTTTTAGTTGATTCAATAAAATGTATAATTGGGCTGACTCCTATACGTCAAATAATCATAAATATTTGGGTTTGATTCTTTTTGCTTCTTCTGCCTCTTTTGCAGTGATACTTTTTTTGATCTTTTATCCTCAGATTGAAGAAATCAACAAGCAATCTCCAATTCTTATCAACATCATGTTTATTCCTGCCATGGCTGTGGGATTTCTTTATGGTGTAAGAATTACTGAGAGAGCCATGAAACCTTCAGAAATTCGTAGTCCCATAAAACGTTCAATTGTAAAAATTTTCTTGTTCTTCTTTGTGATTGGTGGAATATTCAGCTCTGTAAACTTTGCAATAAATGGTGGCAGTGTGATGCCTGAAGTCTCAATTTTTGAAGATGGTTTGTTAACATGGCTTAACAGCTTTATTCTTGCAAATGGTGGTGCAACATTTCTAATTATTACTAGTATTGCGTTGATGGCAGCAGCTACGAAAAGAATTGTTGGGATGAATTCTGGATTTTTAAACCGAATGGTAACTTCTGTTGGAACATTTGTGTTTGTTACTATGTTAGTTCTTAGCTTTACAAAATCTGATCCAACATCTTCTGGTGTCTTTTTGTATACATTTTATCAAGCAGGAATTGTAGGTGGTGCATTTTTTGCAATGAATAGACTGACAAAGAATCAAAATATGCTAGAAGACTTTTCAAACGGATTTTAGAAATTATTCATCCAAGTCTACATAAATTCCTGAGATTTCATTATTAATTCTGTCCCAGTATTTTTCACAACCATCAGTCTTGAAATCATTTGCTTTACACTCGTTAAAGTGTGCAGTATTGTCCCTTTGCAAATTGTCTGCATACAATACATCATTTGCCATAAACAAACCTATTATTCCTATGACTGCCAGTGAAGCTGCTACTGCAATCATGGCATATCCTACTTGAGCATGGTTGTGTGGCTCTTTCATTTATAAAAAATCAATTACTCTTGAATTTAATCTTTTCAAGTTAGCATTTTGCGATCAAATCTATATCACTAGGTAATTTTTTTGGAAAAGAAGAAAAGACAGTTCAATAAAATATCTCTATTGAGCATTCAGATTCTACAATATGAGTTCCTAGGTCCTATTCCTCTTGATGAATGGGGGCCTCCAATGGAAAAACTTGTGTTTTTAATTATGTCAAGAGATAAGGATAGATTCAACATTGTCTATGCTGGAGATTGTGAAAAGACTGATGACAAGTCATTTTTTGTTCAACATTCAGGTTTCAAATGCTGGGTTGAAAAATCAGGTTCTGAAAAGTCATTATATCTTGCAATTTTGCCTTTGTTTGATGCAAGCAAAGATCATCGCAAAAGTGTTCTAAACAAAATAAAAGTACGTTACAATCCTCCCTGCAACGCTGGAGAAACTATTGAAGAAAAACCTGATTATGTTGTAAGAAAATCAGAAAACTCTTCTGAAAAATTTTCTTGTCCTTGTTGTGGTTCTGAAATGAAAGCAGAACAAGTATTAGAAAAATCTACACTCTATAGGTGTAGTAGTTGTGGAATCAGTGACACTAAACTTAACTCTTGACTTGGTTTTGAACATCAAAGAGTTGTAGTGTTAACAAATCAATTGCTTTTTTCAAATGTCCAAATTCATTAATTGAATGCATTTGTCCTTCAACTAATGCTCTCATGATTTTAATTGAATTTTTTTGAAAATCATCAGATGCAACAATTTCCATGGCATTGATTTTTGATAGTAAATTATCTAATTCTTTTATCATCTCATCAGATGGCTTGTGTTTTTCCATGAATATCTAAAATTATTTTAATATATGAATTGTTACAACAAGTCTTCATCAATTTCTTGTATTGGATCCAAGTATTGTTGGCATGTACACGTAGGAATCTGACATTTTCCCATTTTGATCAATGAATTGCTTTGCTCATTTGGAACATGTGCTTCGTTTGTATGATGACATCGCTTACAATTCATATCTGCAACTCATCATTCCAATATTTAACTAGTCAAGGAATTAAAACTGCTCTAGCTTCAATCTCTGAATCTTTCAATTTTTTGAGAACTTCATTTGCACTTTCTAATGGAAATGTTTCTGTAATGACTTCGATATTTTTCTCACTGCATATTTTGATTACTTCTTCCATATCTGCAGTTGAACCAATTAGAGTTCCTCTAATGGTTTTTTCTTCAAATGCCATAAATGCTGGATTTTCTCCAACTGTTGCAATTACTACTAGTCCTCCTTTCTTTACTGCCTTGATTGCAGTATCTGTAACTATATCTGCGGGTGCAAAAACAATTGCTGCATCAAGCATTCCATGTGTCTCCTTTAATTTTGTTAAAAATTCTTCTTGATTTTCAGAAAATACCATTGCGTCAATTGCCCCTAATTTTTTTGCAACATCTAGATGATTCTGTGATCTTGAAAATGCTATGACATCACAATCTTTTACTTTGGCAAATTGCACTGCCATGTGTCCTACACCCCCAATTCCAAACACTCCGATTTTTTTATGAGTTTGTGGTTCTGCGGCTTTTACTGCTTTGTATGCAGTTATTCCTGCACAAAATAACGGTGCTGCATACTCTGGTTTCATATTTTCAGGTACTTTGGTTGCAAAATCTTCAGTAACTGTAATGTATTCTGTATATCCGCCTTTGAAAGATTCTCCTAGGATTACTGATGATTCACAAAGATACTCTTTTCCTTCTTTACAATATTGACATTCTTTACATGCTTCTAATAATGGAGTGATTCCTGCTCTGTCTCCAACTTTGAATTTTGTAACATCTTGACCTACTTCCACTACTTTGCCAACAACTTCGTGTCCGGGAACTGTTGGTAATTGTGGTGGGATTCCAATATCTTGCCAATCTCCCTCAATTCCATGAAGTTGTGAGTGACAAACCCCACAGGCTTCAATTTTTAATAAAATTTCGTTTGATCTCTTAATTTCATGTCTATCGATTTGAGTTAATTTTAGTGGATTGGTCTCAATTGTTCCGCATTTTTCAAGTACCATTGCACGCATCTTATCCATGAAAGAAAGAATTTTTCAAATAATTTTAAGATTCTCCCTAGTCCATTAGAAAAATAAAGGACACCCATTACCTTATTTTGTGCCTGAAATTACCGATGAAGATAAAGAAAGAGTGGAATTACTACGTCTTGTATCTAGTTCAAAACATGAATTCAAAAATCTCAATCTTGAACAACTAAAGCGATTACAAGAATTAGTTGAGAAAAAAGATTACAGTCATGATAAAAAGGCTCACAAATCCAAAGTAAAACTGCTTGGAAAAATTAATGTTAGAATTTACGAAATAACTGAAGGAAGAGGAATTTGGGGAACCTCCAATTAGGTACAAATATCAAAACAAATCTGAAAAACTGTGGCAGAAAATAATTTAATTCATGAAACTAGTCCTTATCTTCTTCAACATGCAAACAATCCTGTTGATTGGTATGGATGGAATGATGATGCATTAAAAAAAGCTAAAGATGAAAACAAACCTATCTTTCTTAGTATTGGGTATAGTTCTTGTCATTGGTGCCATGTAATGGCTCATGAATCATTTGAAAATGATGAAGTTGCAAAATTCATGAATGAAAATTTTGTTAACATTAAGGTTGATAGAGAAGAACGTCCTGATATTGATGACATTTACCAAAAAGTTTGTCAGATAGCAACTGGTCAGGGTGGATGGCCTTTGAGTATTTTTCTAACTCCTGATCAAAAACCATTCTACGTTGGAACTTACTTTCCCGTATTGGATTCTTATGGACGTCCTGGTTTTGGAAGTATCTGTAGACAATTATCGCAAGCTTGGAAGGAAAAACCAAAAGATGTTGAAAAATCTGCAGATAACTTTCTTGATGCTCTTAACAAAACTGAAAAAGTTTCTACTCCTTCAAAATTAGAACGAACTATTCTTGATGAAGCTGCAATGAATTTGTTTCAATTAGGAGATTCAACTTATGGTGGATTTGGCTCTGCACCAAAATTCCCTAATGCTGCAAATGTATCATTTTTGTTTCGTTATGCAAAACTATCTGGACTATCCAAATTTACCGAATTTGGGCTCAAAACTCTCAAAAAAATGGCAAATGGTGGTATATTTGATCAAATTGGAGGTGGTTTTCATAGATATGCTACTGACACAAAATGGCTTGTTCCTCATTTTGAAAAGATGCTCTATGATAATGCACTAATCCCTGTTAATTATGCTGAAGCATATCAAATTACAAAAGATCCATTCTATCTTGATGTTTTGAAAAAAACTTTGGATTTTGTATTGCGTGACATGACTTCTCCTGACGGTGGATTTTATTCTGCATATGATGCAGATTCTGAAGGCGTAGAAGGAAAATTCTATGTCTGGAAAAAAAGTGAAATTAAAGAAATTCTTGGTGATGATGCAGATATTTTTTGTCTGTTTTATGATGTCACTGATGGCGGAAACTGGGAAGGAAATAGTATTTTGTGTAATAACTTGAATATCTCTACAGTCGCATTTAATTTTGGAATTACTGAAGATAAAGTTAGAGAAATTCTTCAATCCTGCTCTGAAAAATTGCTTGAAGTTCGCTCCAAACGAATTGCTCCTGGTTTGGATGACAAAATTCTAGTTTCATGGAATTCATTGATGATTACTGCATTTGCAAAAGGATATCGTGTGACAAATGATTCTAGATATCTTGATGCAGCAAAAACTTGTATTTCATTTATTGAAAATAATTTATTTTCAGAAGGTAAATTATTGAGAACTTATAAAAATAAAACCGCAAAAATTGATGGATATTTAGAAGATTACTCTTATTTTGTCAACTGTCTTTTAGATGTGTTTGAAATTGAACCTGATCCAAAATATTTGAAATTGGCTATCAAACTAGGTAATCATCTAGTAGATCACTTTTGGGATTCAGAAAACAATAGTTTCTATATGACTTCTGACAATCATGAAAAATTAATTATCAGACCAAAGAGTAATTATGATTTGTCTCTTCCATCGGGAAATTCTGTTTCTGCATTTGTGATGCTTAGACTGTTCCATTTTTCACAAGAACAAAAATTCTTAGAAGTTACTACAAAAATCATGGAATCTCAGGCACAGATGGCTGCTGAAAATCCATTTGGATTTGGATATTTGTTAAACACAATTTCGATTTATTTAGAAAAACCAATTGAAATAACAATCATTAACACTGAAAATTCTCAATTGTGTCAATCTGTTCTTTTAGAATATTTGCCAAATTCAATTATTGTCACAATACAGAACCCTGATCAACTGTCTTCCTTATCTCAATATCCTTTCTTTGCTGGAAAATCATTTGAAGACAAAACATCTGCTTTTGTTTGCAAAAACTTTACTTGTTCTTTACCATTATACACAATTGATGAAATAACTTCTCATCTCTAAATTTTCTTTAAATTAACTTCAATCATGTTTCCTACTTGAGGTCTTCCCATTCCTTCATATCTTGATTTTGGCATTGCTATTGTAATTTGAGTTTGTTGATATGATTTGATGTTTACTGTGGGTTGGGCTGACATTATTGCTTCTAGCAATGGCATTACTTGTTCTTTTGTTTCAGAATCAAGTTTTTTTGAAACATTCTCAATAATCATTTGTTTTTGTGAAATTGGTTCAGTTGAAACATTTTCAATTAATGTTAATTGTACAACTTGGCCATTATCTACGATTTGAGTTATTCTAAATTCATTTGTTGCTGACATACCTTGTTAGATTTTCTTTATGATTTATCTTTAACGAATCGAAAAATATAGTGCAACTGTAGCGGTAACTACTGCTGCAGCAGTTCCTGCCCAAAAAATTATTTTACTGCCATCTACTTTCATATTTTTACGATTTTTTTTTCAGAATTAAACTGTATTGATTTTTTTAAAATAATTTCTGAATTTCTTACTTTTCTTCTTTGATTTCTTCTGATTCTTCTTTTGTTGTATCTATTTTATGAGGCTCAATTATGGCCTTTTTTATCAAGGCTGCACGATTTTTTATTATTTCATTGAATTCTTTCATGTCCTCTAGGCTTGGGGTTTGTTGCTGATTTTGATATGCTTGTAAAAATCCTGAATAAACACATCCTGTGATGATTCCAAATGCTGTGTCTGGAATAGATTCAACTTCTGGAACAAAATTCTCTGCAATCTGAGTATATGATTCAGATTCACTAATGTAATAATCAATTAAACTATCAATGAAATCTTTGTTCTCTTTTGAGATTACCATATTTTTCTTTAACCCATGTTTATTTAACTGTCATTGATTAATTGTTTATTTATTCATGGATTAATTTTTAGATGTTGTGGAAGTTAGAATTAGACGAAGAATATTTTCGTATATATGATTCCAAGAAAATGATTGCTGGATATTTTGATCCTGATTATGGTGATATTTACCCAAAAGAAAATTCTGAACAAATAATTTCATCCATGCTTAAAAATTATGATAAGATTAGAGGCGGAATGATTATGTTTCCACTAGTAAAATTTGGATTGTTTGATAGAGATTTAGATACTAGTATTTCAAATGTACAAGAAAATATCACTAGGGTAAACGAACACTTGCAAAAATGGGATGTTGTTTTATCTGAAATAAAATGCAAATTACATTCAGTTAGAATATCTCATACTGATCAAGACATGTTGACTGTAACTTTTCCTATTGTATTTTCACAACCTACTTCTCTTAAGAAAGAAGAATTAATTAGAGAACTTTTTCCTACTTTAGATTTGTTGCAGAAAAGAGATTTGTTATAATTCTGCCTGAATACCTTGTAATTCCAATATATGCTGATAATGTGAGAATTAGTAAGATAATTGTGCCTACTGGGAATTCTGGTACTGCTGCATATTCTTCAGATTCTGCAATCAATGTGTAATCATTAATCCCTGAAGTTTGAATTTTGTCTGGAATTGATAGTAAAAAGAATGCACTATCTTCTGCTCTTAGATAATCTGGTTCTGGATTAACTTTTGATACTGCTGCAACATTTCCTTGTTTGTCATAAAGTGTAGCAATTACTGATACCATATTTGCTGTGATGTCCCCATTATTTACAACAGTACCTGTTATCATCAAGTTGTCATGATTGTCTCTTGTCAGTGATGATTCTGTAATGTCTATAACTTGACTTTTTGGAGGACTGACTTGATAGATTAGTTCCATAGAATATGACTTTGCATTTTTTGCTTCATTGTTAGTTAAGATGAGGTCAAACGGTCCTTTCATTCCTGGCATGACTGTATTTACCAATGAGTTTGTCTCTTTTGTTTGAATTACCTGCTTATTTTCATCAAACAAAGTAATTTGAACATGAATTTGATTTAGAGGTATATCGAGATTGTTTACAATTTCACCTACAATGTGAAATGAACCATCATCTCCAATGTATTGTTGGTCATTTTGAATATACACTTCAGCAAATGCAAATGGCATTATACTTGCAAAAATAATTCCTGTAATGAGAATTTTTTCCACAATTATGCTTTGTATGGTTCTTTAAAGTAGTTTTTATGATTTTGATTTTTTTTAACTATGGAAGATGTTCAATTTTCCATTTTTTAGCCTCATTTATGCAGTTAAACCACTCTACTTCTATTTCATCTGAATCAAATTCACCTTGTTCATTTTTGAATTGATTATCACATTTACTTGCCATGTTCTCTGCAACTTGTATTACTTTTTGTGTCAACCCACTTTGTGGGGCTTCAAACTTTGCATCTTCATCATAATTTTTAATTCCTGTCTTTGCTGAATAAAATTCAACTAAACCTTGCAGCTCATATTCAACTGATTCTTGGAATTGGGTGTCTGATCTTATTTTAGCTGATTCATCCCCTGTTTCTATCCATTTAATGTATTCTGAGTCACTTGATAGTTGTGTCTCTGATGAAATCTTTAGTAATTCTACTGAACTCACAAATAATTCTGGAGGTGATAGTTTATCATATTTTGAAATGATCTCATTAAATTCATTTAAATGATTCTCATAAAACTCTAGCAATTCTTCTTTTGTCATGTCTCCTTCTTCCCACTTTGTTTTCTCTGAATAAAATTTAATTTGCAAGTCTTTTACTTCTTGTTGAATTTGTTCTAGTTCTACTCCGAATTGTAATCCTTTTTGTTTATTTTGATCTACTGAATAATTATATGCTGCAATTGCTCCAATTATGCTGATTGCGATTATGCCAATTGTGATGTTTTGAATTTTCTTTTTTTTCAAAGATAATCTATGTAATTCCCATTTTCGTCTAATTTTAATTCAATTGTAAATTCTGTGCCGCTGATAAAAGAGTCATTTCGTGTTGATCTTACTCTTCCTATCAAAAGTTCGTATGGCCAGATTTCTACTACTATTGAGCCTATTTTGGCAGTTGGTGTTTCAGTAATTTCCATATCTTCACGTTTCACACCATGTCTTTCTAGCATGTGTATTGCATGATCTAACAGTGGTTTGGGATTATTGTAATTTAGAACCCATACTGGTGCTTCATAATCAATTTTTTGCAATTTTATACAATCCTGAATTTTCTCATATAACAATTATTCGGGACGAATTACATTAAGTGTCATTGTACTTACTACTCTAGATAATTTTCTAATCACTGCAATTGCCTTTTCAAACCCCTCTTGATCTTCTGTTTCTATTTCTGCAATAACGTCATATGCCCCAAAAGTGAGATACGCGTTACTTACATTTTGCATCTGATTTAATTCATCTACAATGTATTCTTCAGCTCCAAGATCACAATTTAGTAAAATGAATCCTTTGTGCATTACTCTACCTTGAATTAATTACGTGGTTCCGGTCTTTAAGTTTTACAGTTACCATCTACTGCGGCCGCCATAACTATTTCGACTGCCCCCTCTATCGTTGTATCTTCTTCTACCTTCTCTATCATCTCTAGAGTCACGTCTTCCGCCGCCTCCTCGACTATATCCACCAGAGCGACCTCCTCTGGAATAGTTTGATCTTGATTGACCTCCATATCTTCTTGATGGAATTTGTCTTTTTAGTGGATCTGGAATTGCAATTTCAATTCCCATCTCTTCGTTCAAATCTTTGAGTGGAACTTTGATTTGACGTTTGATAAGATTCCAATCTCCTACTGAAGAATATGATACAAGTGTAATTGCTTTACCTTTTGCGCCTGCTCTTGCTGTTCTTCCAATTCTATGAAAGTATGCCATCTCTTGATTTGGAACATCATAATTAATCACTAACTCTACTCTTGGAACATCAATACCTCTTGATGCTACATCTGTTGCTACTAGAATGTCTGCTTTACCACTACGGAATTTTCCCATTGATTGCTCTCTTCTGTGTTGTGACATGTCCCCTTCTATTGCAACTGCATCAAACTTTTCTTGGTGTAGGAATTTTGCAACATCTCTAGTTCTATATTTTGTTGAACAAAACACAATGGCTTGACCCTTTACTGGTTTCATAAAATCAATTAGATACTTGAATTTGTCTCTGTCTTTAATGACTAAATATGATTGGTCAATTCCTTCCCCACTTAGATCATCTGCGTCAAGCAAGAATTGTTTTGGATTTTTCAAATATTCTTCAGATAATCTAAGAATTTCAGTTGGCATTGTTGCTGAAAACAATGACATAACTCTGTCTTCGGGTGCTAAATCTAAGATAAATGAAATGTCATCAACAAATCCCATATCTAACATTGTGTCTGCTTCATCAAGGACAATATGGGTGACATCTCTAAGTTCAATTGAACCTCTTTTGAGATGATCTATTAATCTGCCTGGTGTTGCTACAACAATCTCTACTCCTCTTTCAAGAGCGTCTAGTTGGAGTCCCATTCCTTGTCCGCCATAAACTGTTGCTACTCTAATTCCTGTATATTTTCCAAATTTCTTGATTTCATCTGTAATCTGCATTGCGAGCTCTCTTGTTGGAGCCATGATCAAACCTTGAATTCCATTTTTTGGTTGAATTTCTTGCAGCATTGATAATGCAAATGCTGCAGTTTTTCCAGAACCTGTATGTGCTTGTCCTACAACATCTCTTCCTGTAAGTAATACTGGAATTACTGCTTCTTGAATTGGAAATGCATCTTCGAATCCAAGATCATTGATCCCTTTTAGTATGTCTTCTTTTAATCCTAATTCTTGAAATTTTGTCATTTTATTTTCTTCTCTTAAGCAATGACGAAAAGCTCATTGCTTAGACGTCATTATTCCGATGCGTAAAGTCGCAGTTTAGGTCTAATAAACGCTTGTTATTTCTACGTCTCTAGTTGTGCATCAATAACTTTTTTGAAACTTTCAAATGGCTGTGCACCTTTTAATTCTACATAACCTATCTCATCATTTCCTACAAAAAATCCTGGTGTTCCTGTAACATCATAACTTCTACCATCGTCAAGATCTTTTCTTATTTCATCAATGTATCTACCACTAGTAAGACACGAATCAAATGTTTCTTGGTCTAATTGTATTTGAGTTGCATACTGACTAAACATAGATAACGCATCAACTGTTTCTTGATTGTTCCATTGATTTTGATTATCAAATAACATATCGTGCATCTCTTTGAATTTTCCTTGTTCATCTGCACATTCAGCTGCTACTGATGCAGGAAGTGCATTTGGATGAATGCTTTGTATTGGAAAGTCTCTGAAAACTAATTTTACCTTACCTTGATCAATGTATTGATCAAGAAGTAATGGAAGTGTTTGAATATGGAATCTTGCACAAAATGGACATTGGAAATCTGAAAATTCTATTATTGTAATTGGTGCATCTGGATCTCCAATTATTGGATCATCATCTGCTGAAATCTTTACAGGAAGTGATGGCTGGTTTGTGGGAAGATTGTTTTGTAACATTTTGAGTTCTAGTTTGGCAATAGCATCATCCAAATCTTCTTGTGAAATTTGATTTGAATTCATACTGGATGCGTACATTCCAGCAAAAAATGCTGCAACCCCTACTGCAACAATTAATCCTATAATGAGGCCATTTGGTTTTGATTTTTTTTCTATAACCTCATGTTGTTTAATTTCACTATCATCAAAACTCATGTGACATAGTTCCAAAATTTAGTATACTTAATCGTATTGCCAAATTATCTGTCAAAATTTTAAAGCCAATGATGGGATCTGAACCCATGACCTTTCGCTTACAAGGCGAATGCTCTAGCCAGGCTGAGCTACATTGGCACGAAGTAAAATGAAATTTTTGAAGGTTTAAAGTGTTACCTGTGTTATTTTTGGAAGGGTTTTTAGAAATTTCCCATAACCGTCAGTTTATAATAATGCCATTTTTTGATACCTGTTATGAGATACATTGAACCAACCAGAGTCAAAGTTTTGATGATGATGTTCTTTGGAACTGGGGCCCTTGGCATAATTATTGGATTGTCTCCGATTGCAGGAAAAGAACAAACTATGTTTATTACATTTATGGGCGTTGTTAATGTAGGATTAGGTGCATTTTTTACATTTGTTTTCTTAACACAAGCAGCAAAGGCCCCTGATAAAAGAAAAAAGAAAAAGAAACGAGATTAATCTTTCAAAAATCTCACAAGAAATAACCTTCTAAAATAAAACAACGTATATTGATTAAAGTTAAATAATAATCTCATTTCTACAACTTCAGAAATGCTAGATTTAGTTGCTAAGAAATTATTTCTTACAAAAGGAAAAGGTATCCATGAAGACAGGTTAACCAGTTTTGAATATGCATTAAGAGACGCAGGAATTGCAGGTACTAATCTTGTTTTGATTTCAAGTATTTTTCCACCAAAAGCCAAACTGGTTTCCAGAAAAGATGGATTAAAACAAATTAAACCTGGACAAATCCTATTCACAATTTATTCAAAGAATCAAACCAATGAACCTCATAGAATGTGTGCTGCATCTGTGGGGCTTGCACAACCAAAAGATATTACTAGGTATGGATATCTTTCTGAATACGAATCATTTGGACAAAATGAAACCCAAGCAGGAGATTATGCGGAGGATATTGCAGCCCAAATGTTGGCATCTTCATTGGGAATTCCATTTGATGTTGACAAAAATTGGGATGAAAAAAGACAACAATGGAAAATATCTGGTGAAATTTACAATACTCATAACATAACTCAGTCAACACGTGGTGATAAAGATGGTAAATGGACTACTGTCTTTGCTGCAGCTGTACTTTTACTGTAATTATTTTTTGTATCCTTTAAGATAGAACAAGGCAGCTGCAATTGCAACTATTGAGATTATTATTACAACTACAAGTGATTCATCTGGTGAATTCGGTTGAATAGGTTGAACATCTCCTAATGAAAATTTTAATTTATCTTTGTTAACTGAATCTGCTTCTCCGAAAATATATTTTCCTTGAATTCTTTGTCCTTCTTGAGGATCAAAGATCCACCCTTCTTTTGATATGTCTGTTGGAATTTTTTCATTATCTATTAGTTGTGTTGGAACAATATCTCCTCTGATATTTGAAATAATTTCATTTTCAGGTGATAGTACTACTACTTGAATAATTGAATTAAGTGGATAAAATCCTGAGGAAAAATAATCTGATCTCTTAATTTCATCTGTTTTTAACAAATCTAAAGGACTTACTTCTGAAATTGATTCAGCTTTGTTTGGATAATCAACTGATAATTTTAATTGCAAAAGTGATTTTGACTCTAAAGGTATTACTGAAAATGCCATTTTTGAATTTTCTTCAAATGATAGATTTTTTGCAATTTCATAAAATCCTCCTCCATCCCTAATTATTTTTGGAATCAAAATTGCTGAGATTTTTTCATACATTGATTCTGTATCTTCTGGAGGCATTGTGAATACTACTGAAATTATTCCTCTACCTGAAATAATTCCAGATGTTTCAAGCGCCTTATTGGTTTGATCATCTGTATGAATAAAAACAGAATGTAATTTTGCTTCAGTATCAAATGCTTCATTGATTTCATCGATGTATGTCACGGCAACTTCTTTTGCAGCATCTTGAATTTCAAAAATCCCTTTTGCATCTGGATCTCTTAACACGTTGATCATGATACATGATTCATCAAATACCCCCAAGATACATTGTTCTTGATTAGTTAATATTACTGCCTGAATTTTTTTATCTTCTCTAAGTTTTTGTTCTAATTCTGCTGGAATTCTAATTTCTTGAACACTAGTACTTTGCAGAGTAACTGATGCTGTAACGTTTTGGGATATACTTCTATCTACAATTACTTGTGCAGTTTCTTGAAAAGTTGCTAGTCCCATTTCTTGTGAATATGCAAAATTTGTTGAAATTCCAATAATTGTGATTGATAATAAAATCCAAAGTATTTTCTGCATTGGTTGTCCCTCTAGTGATGAAATTATTAACTTTACTCCTATTTTGAATATTTCCTAAATGATTTTTTGATGAATTTTTTTTGTTTTTTTACGAAAATTCGTCATCAACTAACTAATATCCTATTTTGTGTGAATTTTAACTAGTATTGGCCCTGATTCCATTTCTTGTTGATGTTTTTCAAGATCCAATCTTTTCTATAATTGCAGTAATTGGTGCGTTTGGAGTAGGATTGTTTCAAGGAATAATTTTGGGACGTGCAATTCTTGTTAGATTTCCACGTTTACAAAATCATCTAAAAACAGTATCTGTTACTTTGTTTATCTTATTTTTGATAAATGCTATTCTAAGTGTACCGCGTTTTGCATCTCCTGAAAAAATTGAACTTTCTAATCTTGCTGCAGGAAGTCCTGGAGAACTTGCATCTACATTATTTCTTATTTTTGGAATGAATACTGGATTTCTAACTGTATTGGCAATTTCTGTGACTGTCATGACTTTTGCTATATTGAAATTTACAAATCTCAATGGAATTGTAAAATTATTTGTCTTATTTTTTAGCTCACTATTACTAGTGCTAACTGGAATTAGTAGATTCACAGATCTCACTCCTAGCACATTTGAGGTCTTACTTTATTTTCTATACCAGCTTGGAATCACAATAGGAATTTTGGGTGGTACTATTAGAAAGATGAAACCTAAAAAATTGGATTTGGAATAATTTCAAACGTTTAAATCAGATAATTTGTGATGGGGTTTTGACATCGAATTCAAACCGTTCGGGGAACAAGCTGGCAGTCCTTGCGTTGGACTGTCAGCCCCATTTATTAAAAAGCTAATTTAGTGATGAGAGTGTTTTTACTTGCTCATTGACATAATCCAAACCCTCTTGCCAAAACTTTGGTGATCTAATATCCAATCCGTGTTCTGCAAGAAGTTTTTCTGGTTTTTTTGAACCTCCTGCTGCAAGAATGTCAATGTATGCTGGGACAAAATCCTGTCCTTCCTTTTTGTATCTTTGAAATAATGATAATGCAAGCAGATTTCCAAATGAATACGCATAGCAGTAAAATGGCGTATGATAGAAATGTGGAATACAACTCCATTCTATTGCAAAATCATCTGAAATATCAACTGATTTTCCAAATTGCACTTTCAAATTTTGTAGATATGTCTTTGAAATTTCATCAATAGTCGTCCCTTCGCCAATTTGTTTGTGTACATCTACTTCAAAAATTGTGAAAAATGATTGTCTCAAAATCGTTGCATACAAATCATCAATTTTTTCAGATAACATTATCTTCTTTTCGTCATCTGAAATTTTATTTGAAATATTGTCATAGAGCAATAATTCTGAAAATGTGGATGCCGTTTCTGCAAGTGGTAATGGTGCATCTTGAACTAGAATTGATCTATTTTGAGCAGCTTGACTATGAACTGCATGACCTAATTCATGTGCTAATGTAAACACATCTCTTGATTTTCCTGTAAAGTTAACCAAGACATATGGTGTGATTTTAGGAGTTAACGTACTGCAAAATGCTCCGTCTCTTTTACCTTGTCTTACAGATGAATCAATATGATTTTCATTGAAAACCTTTCTTGCAAAATCCTCTAATGTATTGCTAAATTTACCAAGTGATTCAAAAACTAATTTTACGGATTTATTATATGAATAATTTTTCTCTTTAATGCTTGCAGCAGCTGGTGCGTAAATGTCATACCTTCTAAGTTTTTTCATTTTCAACATCTTTGCTTTTTGTACAAAGAATTTCTGAAATACTGGTGCATTTTTTTTGCAGACTGAAAGAAGTGATTCTATAGTTTTATCATCTACGTCATTTCCAATGTTTCTCATTGAAATTGGTGTTTTGTAGCCTCGAATATCAATACCCTCATCTTTCCAATTAAGCACAATATTTTGATAAATTTCTCCAACAACTCCTTTATTCTCATTGTATTTTCCAAGGATTGTTTTGTAAGCTGTCTCTCGAATTTTTGGGTTTGTGTCTCTGACATAATTTGTAAGCTCTTCTCTTGTCATCTTTTTTGTTTTATTTCCAATTTTCATTTGATATTCAAATGCATTAGTTATCTTATCGTACAGTTTTACAAGTGCAGAAATTCCTGTTACGTCTAATGTGTTAATAATTCTCTCTTCAGGTTCACTGAGTGAATATTTTGCAATTAGTCTTTTATGTGCTAAATATTCTGAAAGTTCTCCTGCATCTTTGATCAATCTTTTTGCATTTTTTTCATCAACTTGTGTCTTCCACCATAAATCAAAAAATAAAATTTTGTTTGAAATATCTGAACCCAATTTTGACATTCTAGTCATTAACGATGTTGCCTCATCTGATTGAGTGTCTGAAGAATATGATAGTGATGCATAGCCTCCGATTTTACTCATTTTCTCAGAAATTTCTTCTATTTGATTTAATATCTCCATGAATTTTTTAGATGACATTTTTGGATCTAATTTTGATTTAATCTTCTCAAATTTTTTAGCTTGATTTTCTAACTCTTGAATCTGTTTTTGAAATGCTGGACTTTTTGGATTTTTTGCTAACTCTGAAAGATCCCACATTCCTAATTGATACTGAGACATACTAATCGTAATTTTCTAACTATTAAAAAATCAATATGATGTCTTGAAAACCCAATTTCATTTTTTAGATTTTAAAATTCTTCTAATTATTGAATATACAATTAAACTTCCGCCAAAAATCATCCAGGCATAACCATATGCTGCAGTCTCCTCAATGTATCTTGGTGGGCCTTCTCCTGCAAATAAAATCCCTAAACTAATTCCTCCTGCTATTAGAAACCCTATGCCTACCCACAAAGTCCAATGCACTTTTTCTCTATTCAACAAAACATCATTTCCTGATATTATACAAAAATCAATAGTATTCCTTGTGATGATAACACCATTTCCAAATATCTCCTGGTATTGCTTTCATTACAGGATGACCTGTTTCTTCAAAATGTTTTGTTGCATGTTTTCCAATAGATGAATCACAACATCCAACATGACCACATGTTAAACACATTCGTATTGCAACTACTGGTAGATGTTCTTTTTCACACTCTTCACAACTTTTTGTATTGGGAGTAATTCCTTTTCTCTCTTCTAAAAAATGATTACACTCTTTTGACATCTTAAAATTTTTTCAAAGTATTCTTGTATCTTTTTATTGATTCAACAATGATGCTTTTTGCTTCTTTAGCTGATTCCCAACCCAAAATTTCAACTTTCTTTCCTTCTAGATCTTTGTATACTTGGAAAAAGTGAGCAATCTCAGAACGATAATGGTCTTCGATATCTGCAATATCTGTTGTATGTAAATATCTAGGATCATTTGTTGATACACAAATAATTTTGTCATCTAAATCCCCTGCATCTTTCATTTGAAGTAACCCTATTGGTCTGGCTTCAATTAAAATTCCTGGATATGTTGGATTTGTAACAAGTACTAGTGCATCTAATGGGTCCCCATCTTCAGAAAGTGTTTGGGGTACTAGTCCATAATCTCCTGGATAATGAAATGGTGAAAACAAAACTCTGTCAAGTTTTATCATGTTATGTTTTTTATCGTATTCATATTTGTTCATTGAACCTTTGGGGATCTCTACTACCACATTGATGATTTCAGGAATATCTGCTCCTGATTCTATGTCGTGCCAAAAATTTTTGCTCATTTTCTAGCTAGCATTTTCTTGAATAGTATATGAATTCTGTGAAAAAATAAAAAAAGTTTAGACTAAATGATTTTGGTTAGGAATAACTCTGTATACCATTACAGTATATTCGCCTTCAAAGGCTTTTTCCACGGTTCCGTTTTCATCAATATTAGTAACTCTAAACTTGTATTCGTAAGAGCCATCTCCTTTAACATCTACTTGTGCAACATGTACCAAATCCTCTGCTTCATCAAAGAATTGGATGATTACTGGGTGTCTCTCAACGTATTCTGAAGCACTACCTGTAACAAATCCCCATGGTAATGTGTTGTCCTCTGGAACAATCATTGTAGTGACTGTCTTTTGAAGACTGATCTCTTCATTAATTGGAGTGATTGTAGTGGTTTCAGAAGTCTCTGCAATTATTTCTGATGGAAACATCAGAACTGCAAATGATGCAATAACTGCTAGAAAAATACTTGATTTTGTTTTCATTTGACTAGATTTTTTGAAAGTTACTTAAAAAATTTGTTACAAATTTGTACTATGGCAGTTCATCTTCTAAATCTGAACATGATGCATGAACCCATTGCTCTTTAGAGTTTTTTAGAATCTCTTTTCCTGTTTTGATTGCTTCGCCACATTCTACACATTTTCCAGGAAATCTAGCCTTCATGATTTTTTTGATATTTTGTCTAATTTTAAGTAGATGGACCGGATGGTCTCTTGGTCGTACATGGATCAAAAACCCGCCTTTTAAGCAAATAAACTTTGGATAGTGGAGAAAAATGAAAGCAAACATGACAAAACAACAACTACCAAAAGCAAGACACAAGCAACTGCTAAACGATCCTGATGTTCGAAGATGGTACAGCAATATTGCGCGAAGAAGCAAGCTTACTGCTGATGTAAGGCTGAGGAGACGGACGATTCTGTGAGCGACACAACATAACTCCCAAGAATATAATTGAGATAGGTCAAAGCGACATCAAAAAACTAGATGACCTCATGCTGGATGATGTATCGTATCTTGAAGACCAGGGGTATGCACCATCATACATAGAGGATATTGTAAAGTCAATGCGCTCTTGGCTTTCACACAATTACATCCAGGCCACGCGCAAAATTAAAATAAAAAATGCAGACATTCCGGTAACTCTGGAAAACGAGGTCATACCAACAAGAAAACAACTTGACCAGGTAATGGCATCTGCTTCTCCAAGAACAAGAACCATCATCTGCATTATGGCGTTTGCAGGAGTACGACCTCAGGTTCTGGTAGTTCTTCAACTACTAATCTTTCCAGTTCTTTCTTCCAATGCTCTTTTAATCCATCAAGGCGGTCTCTTCCAGTCCTTCTCTGACATACTACCTGGATTTGTAACTGCTTTGATTACAGCTTCAACAAACTTTAGCTGGTACGGCGTTGGAGGCATTTCCTCTTTTGTAGCTGGATGACGTGGCAACCCTGCTACATGCATGCTGCAGCAGAACCGATCACGTTTCTCTTCTTTACACCAGAAGTCAATATCCTTCATTTTGTCACATATGTCTTTCCCTGAATCACCTGAACCAACAGGAATTGTAGACTGGGCTTTTTTCCTGGTATCGTTATTTACTGGCACGGTACTACCATTAACTCCAACTGTTTTCTCTCTCATCGTCTGCAACAACTTTGAGTGACTTTGCATGCAGTTGCTCTTTGAGCAGTGCAATCTCATCATCTTTAAGCTGTACCTCTGTCTCTAATCGCCTTGTATTTTGGATATAATGTGCAATGGATACATCAAGTATGTCGCCGTTAATTATCTTGTTTATCGTAAATGTAATGTAAGTCATCTGTTTAATGACTAGTAGTTCATTTGGCGTCTTTGCTATTTTGATGGTTTTTTGTTTACCCTCATCATTTACCATTGTGAATACTGTCTCTATTGCTTTTTTACTATCAAATAATCGACGTAACCGGTCACGTAAGGAATAAAATGTATTCATCTCATCTTCCATAATCTGAGAATAGCTGTACTTTGCCAAGTCTGCAACAAAGGTATTTTCTTCTCGGATTGATTGTTTATCTTTTCCCAGTTGGGCTCGTGTGATTTATGGCCATCGCGTGCAAGTAATAATAAGAGTCTTTTTTCAGTTAGTTTTTTCTGTGATTCTTTGTACTTTATAATATGCTTTAAGATACAATTTATTCTGTTACGGCGATTCTCATTAGTTGCCCCTACATTCTTTACCATGTATAATGACAAACGAATTGAATTAAAAGGACATTTTTTATAAAATCTGGCTGAAATAAATTACTATTCTTTAATTATTTCAAACTTTTTTTTGCCTTTTTGCCTGTAAACTGCTCCCATCGTTTTATTATAACATCCACATATGCAGGATCTAACTCCATGCCATAGCATATCCTATTTGTTTGCTCATATGCCATAAGAGTAGAGCCTGAACCACAAAACGGATCTAAAAGAATGTCCCCTTTTCTACTTGAATTTTGAATTGCCTTTTTGGATAATTCTATAGGCTTTTGTGTTGGGTGTTTGTACGAAGAATGAGCATCTTTTTTTATTTCCCAAATTGTATCTTGTGTTCTGTCACCACACCAATAATGAGGATTGGACTCATAACCATACCAAATTATTTCATGTCTCCAATGGTAGTCACCACGTCCCAAAATGAATTGATTTTTTGCCCAGATAATTTGTGATTGAATGTGAAATCCTGCATCTATCAAACCAGACAAAATCATTAATGATTCTGCCAATGGTGGGCTACAAACATAGATTGGGGAATTACGTGCAAATTCTTTAATTTTGGAAAAAATTTGGAATATAAATTGTCGTAGGTCATCTCCTTGTTTTTCATCATTTGAAATTTTGTTAAATTGTTTTTTTACTTTTATCCCGGTATATTTTCCCTGTTCATATTTTACTCCATATGGGATTGCAGGCCAACTGCACTTTTGTACTGAAATGCTTGGTTGGGATAGTGCTCAGATGAGGCTAATCTAATAGCACCATCAGGTAAATCAAAAGTATCACCATGCCAATGAAATACAGTAAATGGGTTTTTGAATCCTGAAAATAGGACAGAGTTATTTTTAATTTCCAAATCATTGTAAAATCCAATTTCTTTTTTTTGGTCCAGGGTATACCATACCACCAAAAGTTTTTGCAATTAATTGAGAACCCAAACATATTCCCAAAACAGGAGTATTTTTTTCAACAGAGTTTTTGATTAGTTGTTGTTCTTCTCTAAGATAAGGTAAATCATCATTTGCACTTTCAGCAGCTCCTAAAATTACAACAAATGAAAAATCTTTGTTTGGAAGTTTGTCAGGTTTTGCATTAATTGATGTAATGTTAAATCCATCTGCTTTGAGAAGGTCTCCAAGATATCCAGAGCCTTGAATTCTTGTGTTTTGTACAAGTAATACATCAGACATATTTTGTATTTACAAAAGTGCTTAATATGTTAAAACTAATCTAACAATATGCTTGTTACAGAACAAGAAATTTCAGAATTACAAAATTTTGTTTTGGAGTTAAACTCAACTGAAGGAGTCATAGTTGTTGAAGGGAAAAGAGATTACAATGCATTAAGAAAGTTAGGATGCCAAGGAAAAATTTTGGAATTTCATAGATTTGGAGGTATGAACAAATTTGCCGATGCTATTGCAAAGTACAAAAAAATTATTGTTCTTTTTGACAGAGACAAAAAAGGAAGACAGTTTACAGGAAAAACAATTCAGTTGTTACAAAGAAGAACAAAGTTAGATCTTTCATACAAAAGAAAATTGCGACAAATCACAAAAGGGAAAATTGTATTTGTTGAACAGTTGGTTTGTTACGAGTCTTATTTTGCCTAAGGCCAAATGCCTTTTTGGTTAAAGGCCTCAAGAACTCTTTCTACGGCTAGAACCATAGTTGCTTTTCTCATATCGATTTTGTGTTTCTTTGATAAAGCGTATGCATCCTTGAATCCTTTAGTGATGTTTTTCTCCATCTTGTTTGCAACCTCATCAAATGACCAATAGAATCCTTGGTTATTTTGAACCCATTCTAAATATGAAATACAGACACCACCAGAGTTTGCCAAGATATCAGGAATGACTAGAATCTTCTTTTTGTAAATTACTGGGTCTGCTTCAGGTAATGTTGGACCATTTGCAGCTTCTGCAATAATTTTACATTTTAGGTTTTTAGCAATTTTAGCTGTAATTTGATTTTCTAATGCACCAGGAACTAGAATATCACATTTTGTTGTAAGTAGTTCTTCAGTGGATATCTTTTTGCTACCAGGGAATCCTACAACACTTCCTTTCTTTTGTTTGTGTTCTAAGATTTTACTAACTTTGGCTCCTTTTGGAATTGAAATAGAACCTTTAGAGTCACTAACTGCAATTACTTTGGAACCCATCTTCTCAAGATATTCACCTGCAAATGTTGATGCATTACCAAATCCTTGTAAGACAACTTTAGCTCCTTTTAGATTTACTTTCAAAGCTTTTGCTGCTTCTCTAACAGTATATGCTACACCTAGACCAGTTGCAACATTTCTTGCAAGGGAACCTCCCATTGAAATTGGCTTTCCAGTAATAACTCCTGGAGAATATTTGTTGCCGTTTAGTTTGCTAAATGTATCCATGATTTGTGTCATCTCTTTTCCTGTTGTGTAAACATCAGGGGCTGGAATATCTTTTTGAGGACCAATAATTTCAGAAATCTTGTATGCAAATCCTCTTGTTAATCTCTCTAATTCACCTTCACTGAGTTTCTCAGTTTTTGGATTAACATAGATTGCACCTTTACCACCGCCTAACGGAATATCAACAATTGCACATTTCCAAGTCATCCATGAAGAAAGTGCCATGACTTCACGTTCCATATACTCAACCCCACCTTCTGGGTTGAAGTATCTGATACCGCCTTTGTATGGGCCTCTATCATTATTGTGTTGACTTCTAAAACCTGTGAAAACTCTAATCTTTCCATTATCCATTTTTACTGGAATTTTAACTCTCAAAACTTTGTTTGGCATTGCCAAATAATTTCTTAATTCTTTATCTTTGATGCCAATAATATCACAGGCATCATTGACTTGTTTTGTTGCATTTGCAAAGGGGTCAGACTTTACCAAGACGATCGATCTAGGAATACTCCAATTATATAAGTTTGGTTAAAAATGTCTGATCGCTTTTCATAACATGGGAATTAAATGTAGACTTTCTTGTGATTCATCTTTCTATCCAGTTTGTCAATGGCTTCATCTAAAGCGGAGATGTTCATTTCAAGAAAGTTTGACAAGTGGAAAATTGCACCGTATTTTTCACCGATTTTTGATACTATATTGTTTTTCTCAAGTACCTTCATGTGATGTTGTATGGCTTTGTAATCAAGCTCAAGTTCTTGAGATAATTGATGTGTGTTGTATGGTTTGTCAAGCAGACTCATGATAATTCTCAATCTGGTAAATCCACCTCTAGTACTAGTAAACAAGTAAAACAATAATTTTCTAGTTTGTTTATCAGGCTTTCTTTGGTCTGGAACTTGTCTAGATCTAAGAATTTCCTTGAACTCTAGTAATTGGTTTGCCATATTTCTTAAAGTAAAATATGCTAGTTTTGCTTAAAACCCTATTTCCAGATCTTTTCCATATTCAGGCTGCGATAATTACCCTTAAATTGACTGAGAATGGACTCGTGATAACATGATGGCATCGCGTGGTTACGATATGACACCTACCATGTATTCTCCAGATGGTAGAATTTACCAAGTAGAATACGCCATAGAGACTGTAAAAAGAGGAACTCTGGCAATTGGTGTACTTAGTAAAGAAGGAGTTATCATGGCAGTTGAAGAGAAACCTCGTACATTACAAAGTACAGATGTCACACAAAAAATTTTCCAAGTAGATTATCATATTGGCGTAGCAGCAGCAGGATACATTCCTGATGCACGTGTTCAAGTAGACAGTGCAAGATTCTTCTCACAAGGAAACAGAATGACCTATGATGAATCAGTAGAAGTTGCTACCGTTGCAAAACACCTAGCAGACCAAGCACATCAATTTACTCAATATGGCGGAGTTCGTCCAAATGGGGTTTCAATGATTATTGCAGGTGTTGATCAAAAAGGAGAATCAATCTATGTAACTGATCCTAGTGGAACTTATGTTCAATTTGCAGCAATTGCAATTGGAGCAGGTTCTGATGATGTTAATGCATTCTTGGAAAAAAATTACAAAGATGATTTGAGTTTGGAGGATGCAGCAGCATTAGCAATTGCAGCAATCAATCTAAAGGCAGAACAAAAAGAAGGAATCAATGATATCAAAATGGCAAAGATTTCATCTGAATCAAAAGTCTTTGAGAAGGTTTCTGAAGCAGATTTACAAAAATATTCTCAAAACGCATCAAAGTTTACTCCATAATAGAATTTTAGATTTGAAAGATATTCATTTCAGTACACAGAGACGATAGATAATGGGTTTAGGAAGTAGTTATTGGAGCGAAGTAATTGAAGTACTTCGAGAAATTATTCCAGTTTATGACAAGGTAAATTCAATCATATCATTAGGAAAAGACGTAGAGCACCGTAATCGTGGAATTTCACAAAGAGTCTTTCCAGGAAACAAGATACTAGATGCAGGTTCAGGTTTTGGCAACATGTCAAAGACAGCATTGAGATTAACTGATGGAAAAATTTCAATTACACTTTATGATCCTCTAGTTCCAATGTTAAAAAATACAGGCACTCATTTTGAGAAAACACCAGACATGGCAAATGGTGTTTTTGAGCATATTCCATTTAGAGATGAAGAGTTTGATGCAGTGTTATGTGGATATTCTCTAAGAGACGCAATAAATCTCAGAATTGCAATTTCTGAAATTCACAGAGTATTGAAAAAAGATGGTAGATTTGTTATTGTAGATTTGGGAAAACCAGATAGCGCATTCATCAGGGTAGGAGTTGCATTTTATCTTAGATGTATTTTGCCAATTCTTGCATTTACTGCAGGGGGCAAACTAGGATTAAAGTTTGGAACACTTTATGGAACTTTCAAAAGATGGCCTCAAAACAAAAAGCTAGAAGGTTTGTTGTTAGAGAAATTCTCCAAAGTTGAATTTGAGAAAGATCTTATGGGTGGGGCAATTATGGTTGCAGCATACAAATGAACAAAGTTCTGATTCTAGTAAACATCACAGGTCTAATCATCGGTATTTCTTATGGACTACATGGACCGATTCTACCAATATTTGCAAAAAATGTCATAGGGGCAACATATTCTGAACTAGGATTAATCGGATTAGCTAATTTCATTCCCTACATGTTCATTCCATTATTTGTAGGAATTCTTTTAGACAGATTCAACAACGGATATCTTTTAGCTTTAGGAACTGCAATTAACTCTGCATCAATTTACCTTCTATCAATTGCACAATCAGTTCCAGAAATAATGGGATTTAGAATAATGACTGGTGTGGCCCATGCATTTTTTTGGCCACCATGTGAGTCCATCATATCAAATGAGAGCTCTGAGAAAAACAGAGTAAAGAACATCTCATTGTTTACAATGTTTTTTGTTATTGGATTTATGGTAGGGCCACTGCTAGGTACAGTATTTTTAGAAGGTCTTGATACAACTTACAGGATTCTATTCCAAATTACGGCATTTATTCTAGCTACTGCAATAATCTCTTCAATCCTTGTTTCAAGAAAGAGTGTTAGAAATCATCACGAACATTTCTCATTTTCATCAATTAAGGAAATGAAAAGATTTCCAGAAGTAATAATTTTGTTGCTTTTTTGTACATCTTCTTTTGGAATAATTCTAACGATTTATCCTGCATTTCTAAATGATAATGGAATGACAGATACTGATATTCTGTTATTGTTTTTTATCTTTGGAATTTCACGTGTGGTGTCATTTGCATTAGCAGGAAAATTTGCAAGAAAAACAAGTCAAACATTGATTGCAGCAGTTTTTGCAGTATCAGCAGGACTTGCAATATCAGTTGTAGCTGATTCTATCATCACTTTTGCAATTGCGTTAGTTCTGATGGGATTTGGGTTTAGCATATTTTTCCCATTAACTTTGGAGATAATTTTGAGCAAAACCAAGAAAGAGATTTCAGGAAAAATCATCGGAGCATATGAAACAGTCTTTGGAATGGGCTGGGCAATAGGTCCAACACTTGGAGGTCCAATAACACAGTCTCTTGGAGAGGATACTCCATATCTGATATTTTGTGTAATAGGAATTGGAGTAGCACTATTAGCAATAATGTCTAGAAAGAAACTAGAACCAAAAAGTGTCTCGTATTAGATATCCATTGTTCCACGTTTCTTTGTGCAGATATCTAGTGCATCAACTACTTCGGTAACAAAGACCTTACCGTCACCTTTGGTTCCAGTACATGCTACATTTGCAATTGCATTAATGATTTCATCTACTTTGGGATCGTCTGCCACACAGATTATCATTCTCTGCTAAAGAATTCTCCAACCAAAGGAGGATCTTGTGCACCTTGACCTTGAACTTGATGAACAGTAACACCACCTACACCGACTTTTTTGATTGCCGAAATTACTGCATCTTTCTTTCCAGATGGAACTATTGTTTCAATTTTCTTCATAAAGCAAATTGCAGTTGAATTTCTTTAAACCATTAAGTATATTCTCAAAGATGATATTCAAAGATGAAATTGGTAACTAGGCATAATTTCAAACATTACGTTTAATTTCAAATTAGGCCATGTGAGATCATGATAGATTATTCACTAAATATAGCAGGTAGTGAATGGATAATCATAATTTTTGTCGCACTAGTTTTGATTTTAGGTACAGGAAAACTCCCAGGTGCTGCAAGAAAACTTGGAAAAGCAGTCAACGAATACAACAAGGCAAAAAACGACATTCAAGAAAGCATGAAAGAAGTTACTGAAGAAGCACCAAAGATTTCAGGACCAGTAGAATCAGAGAGACAAAAACTAGAAACCATTGCAAAATCAATAGGAGTCAAAACAGATGATAAAACAGACGACGAGTTGCGAAAAATTATTTCAAATAAAATTGGTCAAAAGAAAATAGACGAGCCAGAAAACAATCAATAATTATTTTGATTTTTTAATTCGATACAGATCTTTGTCAAGTCGTTTTTTTGCAAATTTGTAATAATCAGGAACTATTTCAAATCCAAGATATCTTCGTTTGAGAGATTTACTTACAACAGCAACTTGTCCTGAACCAAGGAAAGGATCAAGTACAATGTCTTTTTTTTCACTAGAATATTCTAAGAGTTTTTGTATCAATTCAGAAGGAAGTTTGGTTGGAGTTTTCTCATCACCAGTCCAGTATTCCCTTTTGATATCCCACACATCTTCTTTGTCTTTGTAGTGCAGACTGCGTCCATCTTTTGTTTTATCTTCTTTTTTGAACCTAGAAAATGGAAAGAACTTTCGTTTTTTATCATCTTTACAAACATAAAGACAGTGATAGTGAGATGTGACAAACTTCTTTTTTGTCACGACACCAAATTGATATTTCCAGATAATGTGATTAATGGTAATAAATCCAACATCATCTAGTGCACGCAAAATATCCTTTAGGTTATTCCATCCTGAAAATACATACATACTTCCTGAATCTTTGAGAATTCGAAAGACTTTACTCATCCAAGAATATGTAAAATCATAGTAATCTTCAGGTTTGATTTCATTATACCCAGAAAGTACACGTGATGATGTTCTGTTGTAATTTGCCTTTTTTGCCTTAAAATTAATGGCAAATGGGGGATCAGTAATAACAAGATCAATTTTGTTTTTAGGAATAGAATTCATTCCATCTATACAGTTTTGATTGTAAATTTTGTTGATCTCAATTTTTTTCATTTTTAAATTCAAGACTAGTTCCTAGCATAATAATGTCATGGGCAAATACTGTGAAGTAACAATAAATCACTAATCATTTCTTATCAAATAGATCTTGAAATTATCATGTCCAAAATGCAAGTCCAGAATTGAGATTCAAAAGACTTTCAACAAAAAGATGCATGTGTCTTGTGGAAATTGTGGGATTGAAGATCTATTAAAATTCTCGAAAAACGTAGATGAGGTGTTTTTGGAGTTTCTTTCAAGATATGACAAAGGTCTAGTTTCTGAAAAAGGACTATCTGAAGACCTCAAAGATGAGGGAATTGTAAGGGCAGAAAGTGAAATCAAAGAGATGATTGGTAAAAACAAACCAGATAAAATAACTCAAGAAATTTTATTTTCAAAAAAAGATTACATTTCACAATACAAGGTTTTGAGTAATCCTGAGCCTAAAATGGGCTGCAAAGTTGAAGATTTGGGATTAGATGAATCAATTACAGAGCATCTCAAAGAATTAGAAATCAAACAGTTTTACAAATTTCAAGAAGATGCAATTGGTGAAATTACATATGGAGAAAATGTTATCATAGAAGCACCTACTGCCTCAGGAAAAACAGAGGCATTTTTAATTCCAGTAATTCAAAGAATAAAAAAAGATGCAAGTGATGGGAATGTCTTTGCAATATTTGCGTATCCAACAAAGGCACTTGCAAGAGACCAACTCCCAAAGATCAAAAAGTTTGCAGATAAAATCAAAGTTGAGGTTAAGGTCTTTGATGGAGACACAAAATTAGCAGAAAGAAGACAAATCATTGAAAATCCTCCACATATTCTTGTCACAAACTTTGATGTGTTACACTATCACATGTGGCATCAAACAAAATTCTCATCAATATTATCATCAACTAAAATTCTAGTTATTGATGAGGCTCATGTATATTCAGGAATTTTTGGTTCTAATGTCCATTACATCATAAAGAGACTCAAGAGAATTTGCACAAACAAGTTGCAATTTGTGGCAGCATCAGCTACACTTGAGGATGCAAAAGAATTTTGTGAAAAACTATTCGGAGAAAAGATGCAAAAAATTCAAGGTTTTGGAAAAAAAGGCCAAACAGATTTTGCAATGCTTTTCCCATCACTTCGAACTCAAAGAGCATTGATGGTAGAATTAACAAAGAAACTTACTCAAAAAAATCACAAAACAATGGTCTTTAACAACTCACATCTAAATTCAGAACTTTTAGCAATTCAGGCAAAAAAGCAAAAAGTAAACATCAAAGTTCACAGGGCAGGATTGATGGCAAATTATCGTACATTTGTTGAAAAGCAGTTCAAAGAGGATATGCTTGATGCGATTTCATGTACTCCTACGCTTGAATTAGGCATAGATGTAGGAAATGTGGACTGTGTGATTTCATCTACCATCCCAGTAAATCGACTAATTCAGAGAATCGGAAGGGCTGCAAGAAAAGGCCAGAGAGGGTATGCGTTTTTGGCTTTAGGAAATGATCCAATTTCACAATACTACAAGAATCATCCTGATGACTATTTTGAAGATACTGAGAAAACTTACATCGATCCCAAGAATCCATTTGTAGAAGAATTTCAAGCATTAGCAATGGCATGTGATAGACCAATTTCAAAACACGAACTCAAAGAACACCAAGAAGTAATAGAACAACACATCATCAAAGAGAATCTAAAAGAATTCAACAATAGAATAATTCCAAATTTTGATAAAATCAATTCTCTTCTAAACGAATACAGTATTAGAGGAATAGGACAATCAATTGATATTTTCTTAAATGGTAAAAAAGTGGGAGATAGAATTTTACCAATTGCATTAGAAGAATTACACAAAGACGCAATCTATTTTCTTGCAGGTATTCGCTACAAAGTAAAAGAGTTTGATTATCCAGAAAAAAATTATGCAAAGATTGAAAGAATTCCTAGGGACTATCCATACTATACAAAAGCATTAACTGAAGAATGGCCAACAATTAAAACAGTTTTTGAGAGAAGGGTAGCAAATGGTGTAGAAATTGCTTTTTGTAAATTACATATTGAGAAAAAAGTATACGGATATGTCAATATCGAGTTAGGACAAGAAGTGACACAGGGTGAAAAAGTCATGCTTGATACACCATTAGAATATGATTTTGTTACAAAGGGAATTGTCTTTCATGCACCAAGACCTCTTAAAGTAATGGAAGATTCTGAAGATGAAGAATATACTGAAGCCAGCGGATACCATGCAACAGAGCACGTCGTAATTGAGGGAAGTAATATGATTACAGGAGGCGTTTCTCAAGACTTGGGAGGCATATCACTAGGAACATCAGGCTTGATTTTCATCTATGATGGAGCAATTGGAGGTAGCGGTGCTAGCAAAGCTCTCTATGATAGATTTGAGCAAGCACTTGAGAGAAGCATGTTTATCGTAAAGGAATGTCCATGCAAAAATGAAGCTGGATGTCCTCGATGTACATTCTCATACAGATGTGGAAACAACAACGAATATCTTCACAAATATTCAGCATTAGAAATTTTGGAGAGAATCAATGATGGTGAGAAAACAGAACTAGTTGACCCTACAGAAGGCGACAGACCCTTAGTATAATCAAAATGGGATAAATATAACAAAAAATTAGAATCATCATGGAAAAAGTAGCTCTTGTAACTGGAAGTTCTTCAGGGATTGGACTAGAAGCAGCATTAGCACTTGCAAAAGATGGACATCATACATTTGCCAGCATGAGAGACTTGTCAAAAGCAAGTGAATTAGAAAATGCTGCAAAAAAAGAAAATCTTCAAATTGAAATAATAGATCTTGACGTAGATAAAGAGGAATCAATTGTATCAGCAGTAAAGAAAGTAATTGATTCTGCTGGGAGATTAGATGTTTTAGTAAATAATGCAGGGTATGGACAATTTGGATGTACAGAAGATGTTTCAGTAGATGATTTTAGAAAACAATTTGAAACTAATTTTTTTAGCATTGTAAGAATTATTCAAGAAGTTGCACCAATTATGAGAAATCAAAAATCAGGAAGTATTATTAACATTAGTTCTGTTGCTGGAAGAATGGGATTACCAGGATCTCCGGCATACATCAGCTCAAAATTTGCATTAGAGGGGTTGGGAGAATGTTTACGATATGAATTAGGCCAATTTGGAATTAAAACTACTCTAATTGAACCAGGAGTAATCAAGACAAACTTTTTTGAATCAATGAAAATTCCAGACTCAAAGACAGACACAAAATACAAGGAATTAACAGATCATATTTTGGCGGGACTAAAAATGATGGTTCAGATGGGAACTGCACCATCACAAGTAGCAGAAGTCATCATCAAAGCAATTCATGATGAAGAGATGCTTCCCAGATATGTTGTTGGGACAGATGCAGCCATGTTCATGGAGGCAAAGAAAATGAAAACAGACTTGGAATTTGAGAAATACATGAGTAAAGAGATCTTTCCTGCCTAACATCGTACTTGTACGTTAACTTGATATACATATGAGGTCCAGTTTTTGTCAAAGTCCGCAATTTTAAAGTGAAAAAGAATGAAATGGAAAACGCTACAACACAATGGAATCTTATTTCCTCCAGCTTACGAGGCACAAGGAATCAAGATAAAGATCAAAGGAGAAAAAGTAGATCTCAATTTAGACCAAGAAGAGATGATTTACCAATGGGCAAAAAAGAAAGACACCCCATATGCTCAAGACAAGGTTTTTCAAAAAAACTTTACAGCAGATTTTGCAAAGACTTTAGATTCTAAATTCAAAAAAATTTCATATGAGAATATCGATTTTTCAGATGCTTACAAACTAGTGGATAAGGAAAAAGATCTCAAAGAGATGATGACAAAAGAAGAAAAAAAGGTAATTGCTGCAAAAAGAAAAGAACTTCGAGAAGAACTCAAAGCAAAATACGGGGTTGCGTTGATGGATCAAAAAGAAGTTGAAGTAGGCAACTATATGGCAGAACCTCCAGGAATTTTTATTGGAAGAGGAGAACATCCACTTCGAGGAAGGTGGAAACCTCGTGTTACGTATAAAGATGTCACACTAAATCTTGGAAAAGAATCCAAAGTTCCTGAAGGAGAATGGGGTAAAATTATTCATGATAAAGATTCTATGTGGTTAGCTAGTTGGATGGATTTTCTTACACAAAAAAGAAAGTATGTTTGGTTAGCAGATAGTTCAGACCTAAAACAAGGTAGAGACAAAGAAAAGTACGAAAAAGCTGTCAAACTTGAAAAAGAAATTGAAAAAATTAAAAGAGCAATGGTCAAAGATATGAAAGATCCTAAAAAGAGAAATGTTGCTACTGCATGTTATTTGATTTATAGAACCGCAATGAGAGTTGGAGATGAAAAAGATCCAGATGAAGCAGATACTGTAGGTGCTACAACTCTAAGAAAAGAACACATCAAAATTACTTCTGATGCTATAGAGTTTGACTTTTTAGGAAAAGATAGTGTAAGGTGGCAAGAGACAGTCAAGGCTGTTGGAGATGATAAGCAATTTCAAGAAAATCTCAAAAAATTAATTGAAAAGAAAAAACCAAATGAGGAAATTTTCCACAACATTACATCTAGAGATGTAAACAAATATTTTTCAGGAATTGTGAAGGGAGTAACTGCCAAAGTGTTTAGAACATACCAAGCAACTACAGTCGTCAAAGATTATCTTGTAAAACATGACAATATGAAAGGAAAATCAGATAACGAAAAATTATACCATGCAAAACTGGCAAATCTTGAAGCAGCTATAATGTGTAATCACAAACGAACAATTCCAAAAACATTTGAGCAATCATTACAAAAAAAGAAAGATACACTCAAGACTAGAGAGAGAAAAAAAGCATGGGAGAAAACACAGCAAACCCTCAAAAAGGTAGAATCATCTGAACCAAAAACAGACACTCAAAAGAAAAACAAAGAAAAAAGAATCAAGACATTAAATGAGCAAATCAAGAAACAGAAACAAAAACACAAAGAAAGAATTGAGAAATTAAAGTTACAAGTTGATTTGTCTGAAAAAACTAGAGATTACAATATTGGAACTTCACTAAGAAATTACATAGATCCACGGGTTTTCAAAGCATGGACTGATGAAGTAGGTGCAGAATGGGAGAAATTATACACATCAGCACTTCAAAAGAAATTCCTTTGGGTTAAAAATGAAAATATAAAGTGGAATGAAATTAAATAATTAAAAGATTATTTTGGGACATATGAAAAACCAGGTGCCCAGGTTGAGCGCTGTTTAGACTGATAATCCTTAGATGATTCACTTTCTGCTTTTAGTGGATCAAGTGTTCCAAGGTGTGGGTCAATTGGACGGTATCCTAAACATTCAAAATGAAATTCATTAGTCATTGCAAAGCCTTTGTAAAAACTTTCTTCAAGGTCATGTTCAGTTTTTAAGATATAATCTGTTACACGACAATCGTATAATCATATCCGCGAGAAAGTATATCTCCATACATCATTCCAACATTTACATCAAAGGTTTCATCAGATGTAGAAACACCAGTTGATTTAGAACTTGCCTTTCTTGCATTATCAACGATTTCATGTAATAATGGAGTGTTTCCAGGAACTCCTACAAGTTCAAATGTAGGACTTCCTCGAGTAAGCAAATTTCCTTGATGAAATTCAGGAAATTCTATAACTTCAGTTACATCAAAAAAGTCAAAAGTAGCTACTGCACGAGGGCCAGTTCCCATGTTATAATCAATAGATAAAACAGGTGAGGAGTCTACGGTATCAGATGAGAGATGTTTGCCATCCACACCAGAGCATTCAACATCAAGTATTTCAGCAGTTGCAAATCCACGTTTTCCAGTATACCCCTCTTCTTTATCTTGTAAAGTAAGTATATCATATCCACTTACAATACAATCATCAAATTCAAGGGAGCGAACTGTTTGAGCAGGACTTACTAATGCAATACCACTTGATTTTTCAGGAGTTACAAGTTCTACATTTACATCAAAGTCTTCATTAAACGGAGATGCTAATCCACTGACTTTTTGGGATTTTATTATTGCATTATCAATTAATGGGTGAGGCAATACTGCAGTAATTATTTGGAAACTAGGCGTTCCAAAATCTTCCTCACTAAATCCTCCAGTTAAAGTAAAAATTACAGATTCTATTTTTTCAATACCATTATCAAATTCAAATGTTAGAAATGTTTTGAGGCCTTCAGCTTGTTTGAATGGTAAAGAACCATAGTCTGTAAAAGGTTTTGTAGATTGATATGAACCTGGGAGTATTTCTTCTTGATTAATGTGTACGCCACCACATCTAAATTCTATTGAATTGACAATTGCAAAACCAGATTCTGGCAGATGGCATGACTCATAGTCATCAGTAAGAGTTGAAACTCCATGTGAAAGAATTTCACAATTATTATATTCAAATGATTTTAAAACAGTTGTACTTTGCATAACATCTACATCAATATCAAAAAATCTATGATCATATTCAAAACTACTACCTGCTGTTAATGTTGATAATCTATGTTTGTATGCTTCATCTAAGGCCATATGTAGGTGGGGGTTATGTCCAACTACTCCTTCTATTCTAAAAGTAGTTCCAGTATTTTCTACAATATCAGCAGTAGTCGCAAATACAGGGAAATTTACGGTTTCAACACCATCTCTAAAATGAAAAGTAATTTTGTTATGAATTCCTGCTACAAAGTCATATTCGTGAGCAATTCCTTCATCATCAGCAAATGCATTATTTGAGAAATCCTGAGTAGACATCAATATTGTTGAAATCATCAAAATAGATGTCAGAAAAGTGATTTTTTGATAGGATTTTCTCATTGAGGCTAATATTCCAAAAAAGAAGTTAAAGAGTCGATATTCATTGCCATGCAGTGTATTTTTTTGAGAAAATCGATTCATAGAAAACAAAAATGCAAGCAAAATTTTGAAAGAATCATTTAATTTCCCATATTTTCAGGCATATAATATGCCGGGGTAGCTCAGCCTGGTTAGAGTGCCAGTTACTTGGTAAACTCTAGCGGTTCTCCAACTAAGGCAATACTCATAATCTGGAGGTCGCGAGTTCGAAACTCGCCCCCGGCACACATAATTCTGTTTAATATCCTCACCTGCATATGTTATGGCATTGAGCCTAAAGACAGTCAAGAAGAGACAAATTCATGATTATGATACCATCATGAAAGGGATCAAAAGAAAACTCCAGATTGAACTGTCTGAGAATAATTCTCAACTGATTGACAGATACGACATGGAGATGGTTCGCCAATCAATAGCCATTGCAACAAGACAGAAACATCTCAGAACATTACTTGGACTCTCACGAATGCTACAAAAAGATTGGGAAGATGTAACAAAACACGACATGGAGAATTTAGTTTATGAGATAATACAGAAACATTCAGATGAATCAGGAAAGGAGACAAACTATTCTTATGATCACAAAAAAGTTTTGAAAATTTTCATTAGATGGCTGAGACTTGGCTCAAGAGAGTTTGTTGAAGTGGGTGATCCTCCAGAAACTGCACAAATCAGAATGAGACGAGTCAAAGACAAAATAATTCGAGAGGACATGTTGACAAAAGATGACATTTCAAGATTGTTACATGTGTGTGGTGAGAACGGAAGAGACAGAGCATTGATTGATTGTCATTATGAAGTAGGTACAAGACCTGGAGAAATTCTCAGTATTTTGATAAAACATGTAAAGTTTGATCAGTACGGTGCAAACTTGCATGTTGATGGAAAGACAGGACCAAGAACTGTGAGATTGATAAAATCAACACCAAGTTTGGCAAGCTGGATGTCAAACCATCCATTCAAGAATAATCCTGATGCTCCTGTATGGATTAATCTCAACAAGAACCACTATGGAGAACAGTTGACATATCCTGCAGCTCGTGCAATGTTTGCAAGACGTGCAAAGATGGCGCACTTGGAAAAAAGAGTCAATCTTAACATGTTCAGACACAGTGAGGCTACAAACTCTGCAAAGTTCATGACAGAAGCACAGTTAAGAAAAAGACATGGATGGTCACCTGAATCCAAAATG